>CAJTSU010000001.1:0-8594 GCA_910579055.1 uncultured Mailhella sp.
GCGCCAGAACATAGGATCCTGGCTGGTAGATACTTTCAATCGCAAAACGCTCTAGTTCCCTGTCTGCTCAGCGGAATGAAGTTTTCGCTGTAACAAGACGTGAGAGGATGCCTGTACGTTTCCATGGGAACGGGGCGGAAGTGCCACGCGATGCCGTTGTCTTTCCACGACGCGATGTACCAGCCGAGACTGGCGGGAACCTTGTCGGGATAGTCTTCGCGATAATGACTGCCTCGTGATTCCCTGCGCAGCAGGGAAGCATGGAGATACAGATCGGTGGTATCCGCTATACCGTACAGTTCCGTACGCTTGGTGAGGAAGTGCGGCGTTGGAGCGCCGACCTTGGGCAGCAGTTCGCCGCGGATCTCTTCAAAACGCTTCAACGCCCTTTTGAGGCCGGTTTCCGTCTTCAGAACGGTCACGTCATAGGGGGCTATGATTTTGCGAAATTCGTTCAGCACTTCCTTGTACGGAATGCCTTCCTTCCCCAGCGGCTCCAGCCTCTTTTCCTTCAGTTCTGCGACGGCAAGGTAGTCCGGTTCCTGCTGATAATCCAGCGACGCGGCGTATTGACCGGCGTTTTCTCCGGCAATGCTGCCGGTTGTGGCTGTGCCGGACACGGCCCAGCCGCCGAGATAAAGGCCGGGTTCCAGATTGCGGGCTCGACCGGCGGCGAAGACGCCGGGGATGCAGGTTCGGCCATGGATGTCCGTGTCTATGCCGCCGACGGCGTAGTCCACCTGAGGCATCCATTCCACCTTGTCCCTGAACAGATCGAGGTTCATCTTGCAAAGACGTTCATAATTGATTTTCATCCAGCCCACGGTGGGGGTCAGCAGGCGGACATGTTCTTCCGGCATCTGACTGACGTCGAAGAACAGGGGCGCGCGCCCGGCCCGGTATTCCTCCACCATGGCCCTGGTGTTGAAATGCGGATCCAGCTTGGCTCCGAGCGTCGGCGAATAGCGGCTCATGAAGTCTTCGCCCTCGGCGTTGGAAAAACGCGCGCCCAGCGGCAGAAGCATGGTCTGCCCTTCCCAGCAGAATTTTGCCGGCACGTTCCAGACCTTGAGGAATTCAAAATTGCGCAGCCTGGCACCCGCGCGCAGGGCCATGCCGAAGCTTTCGCCCGTGCAGGTATTGGTGCCGTAGCTGGCCTTCCAGCTCGAATTGCCCGTGGCTATGATGAGCGACTTGGCCTTGATGACATAAAACTCCGCACTGCGCGTATGGAACCCCGCAAGACCGGCAAAGCGGCCGTCTTTCATGAGAATGTCCGTAATCTGTATGCCGGGAAGCAGGCGAGCCTCCGTTTTTTCCAGTTCCGCCACGAGATGTTGAATAAGGCTTTTGCCTCCGGTGCCGAAAGGGCGGGAAAGAACGCTGCCGATATGTTTCAGCCCTCTCTGGCAGACGCGTCGGAGTTTTCCGTTGTCATCCAGAGCAAACCTGTGTCCCATCTTTTCATATTCCCGCATGCACTCCAGGGAACGCTTCATCAGACATTCGAGCACGTCCTGTTCAACCAGCCCCTCGAAGTAATAGGTCAGCTCTTTCACCCAGTTTTCCATATCGTCTTCAGGATCCCATACTACCATGTCGCCGCCGCACATGGAGCCCTGACCGCCGCGCTTGAACGGGCCCTTGTCAACGATCATGACATGTCTGGTGTACCGCGCGGCCTTCAGCGCGGCCCACAGTCCGGCCATGCCGCCGCCGAGAACAAGAACGTCCGTCTGAAAAACATGCCCCAGTTTATCAAGAGAGCCGTATATCATAGCAAATTCTCCACGTCGTGATTGAGGTTGATGCCGCCGAAACCCGTTCGGCACAGGATTGGTTTTGTTCCTGTCCGTCGCTTCCGCCGGAAAAAGGTCAGCTCCTTTCCGCGGGAAACGCTTCCCTATTTGAAACGAGCTCAGTCGGACTCGGGAAGAGGAGCAAGAGTCCGGGGCCATTCTTCCTTGATGGGATCGACGCGGATGGCTCCCGTGGGGCATCCCATTTCGCATCCGAAGCAGGTCATGCAGTCGTCGGGATGTTCGATGTTCGCCCTGGAGCCGCAGGTCAGGCAACGCAAACTTTCTCCCAGCACCTGCTCATGCCTCAATCCGGCGTACAATTCCATGAAGTGGCCGTCCGCGGAAGCCACGGGCAGAAGATGCCCTTCTTCTCTTGTCATGCGTGTATGCTTTTCAGGGCATTCCGGCTCCGGCACGACGGCCATGTCCCATGCCTTGATCAGGTTCATGTCGCCGCCGCGCAGATACGTCAGCATGCCGTTGGCGGCGCGTTTTCCTCCTCCCACGGCTGAGGCTACGGAACCGGGCCCCGTTACAGCGTCGCCGGCGGCAAAGAGCCAGGGGATGCGGGTCTGGCCCGTCACGTCGTCAGCCGCCATGCCCTTGCGCGTCAGCACTTCCTGAGGCACACAGGCCAGATCGCACGCCTGGCCGATGGCGAAGACAATGAGGTCCGCTTTTTCCGTCCACGTCGTCCCCTCGTCCATAACGGGAGAAAAACGTCCCTGCCCGTCCAACACGGAAGCGCAGCGCACCATGGCTATTTCCGCTATCCGTTCGCCGTTGCGAACGATTCTCCGTACCGCGGAGGAAGGTCTGAATTGCACGCCGAGACGTTGCGCGTCTTCAATGTTGTGACGGAACGCGGGCATTTCGCCTTCGGCTTCCAGCGCAGCCACCAGCACGGATTCCGCGCCGAGGCGCGCGAGGCTCTGCGCCACATCCATGGCCACGTCGCCGCCGCCTATCACCACGGCGCGCCCGGAAACGGAACGGATGCTTCTTGTGCGCACGGCCTGAAGAAACTCCAGCCCGTACATGACATGCGGCCCGTCCGCGCCTTCCACCGAACTGCGGCGGGCAACACCTGCGCCGAGTCCGAGCATCACGGCCTTATACCCCTGCTTTTTCAGCTGCTCCAGTTGGAAATCCACGCCCATTCTCTGCCCGCAACGGAAGCTCACGCCCATGGCATGAAGTTTTTCAACAAGCCGGGCGAGTACCCCGGCCGGCAGGCGATATTCGGGAATGCCGTAGCGCAGCATGCCTCCGGGTTCATCCTGGGCTTCAAACACCGTCACGGAAAAGCCCTCGCGGGCCAGCTCGGCGGCACATGTCAGTCCTGCGGGGCCGGAGCCCACCACGGCCACCGGCGCGACATGCTTTTTCCTGACGGGCGTAGCCGGAGTTTCCAGCGCCCTGTCACCGAGAAAGCGTTCGATACCTCCGATATTGACGGCGCTGTCAACGCTGCTGCGCGAGCACTTGCCCTCACAGAAGCGCGGGCACACGCGGCCCGTGACGGCGGCCAGAGGATTGCTTTTCCAGCTCAGGGCCACGGCTTCCTCGACGGAACCCAGCTGAAGCGCGGCATGGCAGGCGCGTATGCCGTTATGGACAGGGCAGGCCGCGGCACAGGGAGAAGCGGTGGAAGGTACGGCATGAACTCTGAACACATCCAGCGGACAGCTTTTCATGCAGGTTCCGCAGCCGATGCATTTTTCCTGATCGAGGGAACGAATCATAAGGCACTCCTTTACGGCACGACCGCAGACCCTGCGGAGGGCACAGGTCGATGGTGAAAATATGTTGAGGGGCGGGGAGTTCCAGCCGGTCGGCTCAGGACAGCAGCGACGGCAGGAACAGCGATATCTGGGGAAAGACGATAAGCAGGAAGACATGCGCGACATCCGCCAGCACAAAGGGCATGGCCCCGCGGAAAATCGTCTGTATGGGGGTGGAGTCGCCCGCGATGCCCTGGATGACAAAGAGGTTGAGGCCTACAGGCGGCGTGATAAGACCCATTTCCGTCACCTTGACGACCAGAATGCCGAACCAGATGGGATCAAGACTCAACTGCTGTACGACAGGGAAGAAAATCGGCACGGTGAGCAGGACGATGGCCATGGAGTCCATGAAGCATCCCAGCAGGATCATGATGAGCAGAATGGACACCAGAACGACATAGGCGTTGACGTGAAGATCAAGGATAAGGGTTGCCAGTTCGTTGGGAACGCGGCTCACGGCGAGAAAATATCCGAAGAACATGGCACCCAGCAGGATCATGTAGCACATGCCCGTGGTCTTGACGGATTCCGTCAGGCTGTTTGCAAAGATGTTCCAGTTCATCCGCTTTTTGAAAAAGCTGAGCAGAAAGGCCCCGAACGCTCCGATGCCCGCGGCTTCATTCGGGGTGAAAATACCCGCGTAGAGGCCGCCGATAACCACGGCGAACAGCGTGAGCACGCCCCACACTCTGCCCACGGCATGCACCTTTTCCCGGAACGGACAGGATTCTCCCCTCGGGCCTAGTTCAGGATTGCGACGGACAAGGATGGTGATGGTCAGTATGTAAAGCACGGCCTGCAAGATGCCGGGAAGAAATCCGGCCATAAACAGCGAACCGATGCTCTGCTCGGTGATGATGCCGTAAAGAACCATCACAGTGCTGGGGGGAATCAGAATGCCGATGGTGCCGCCCGCGGCAATGGCCCCGGTAGCCAGCGCGTTGGAATACTTGTACTTTCTCATTTCCGGAAGCGCGACTACCCCCATGGTCGCCGCACAGGCGACGCTGGATCCGCAAATGGCGGCGAAACCGGAACAGGCCGCTACCGTCACCATGGCGAGGCCGCCCTTGAGGCTGCCCATCCATTTGCTGACTGCCCAGTACAGGTCTTCGCTGACGCCGGATTTGAACGCGAACTGCCCCATGAGAAGGAACAACGGCACCACGCTGTAGCTGTACTGAACGAAGGTTTCATAGGGAACGCCCTGCGCTATGCCCATGGCCGGTTCAAGCCCGGATAACAGGGCAAAGCCTGCGGTTCCCACCAGCACCATGCCAACGCCGATGGGAATGCGGGCGCAAATGGTCAATATCAGAACAAGCATGCCCAGGCAGCCGACGATGAACGGACTCATGACTTGTCCTCCTGGCGGGAATGGAAGGCGGCGATGAGCTCGCAGACGGAAATGGGGATCACGAGCATGAAGGAAAGGCAGATGACGGCCGCCGCCGGCCACATGGGCAGACCCAGGGTAGGCGTGCAGAGACGGCTCTCCATGACTTCGGCGATCAGGGGAACGGACTGCGTCGCCAGCAGAATAAACACGGCGCAGGTACAGAGCAGAGACAGCATCAGCGTTGCTTTTTTCAGACGCGCGCTGAGCATGTTATACACAAGATCGACGCTGACATGGCCCTTCTTCCACGAACAGCAGAGAATGGCTATGGGAGAAAGCACCCCCATGAGAAGCTCGATGATTTCATAGACGCCCTGAATGGGGCGGTGGAAGAAGTAACGCATGATGACATCAAGCGTGGTGATGATCATGGCAAACGCCAGCATTACCGCACCCACGCCGAGAAGGAACCTGACGACGCCGTCAAATATTTTCCGGAACATAGACGCTCCTCCGCAAAAAGTTCTGGAAACGGTATCAGCGGGTATTGCCCTGGGCGAAATCGAGAACGGCTGCGGCTTCCGTAAAGCCCTTTTCTTCGGCGTTTCTGGCCCATACTTCCCATACGGGCCTGCCGGCGCGTTCTATCCAGCGTTCTCTCTCTTCGGGAGTCAGCTCGATCGTTTCAATCTCAACGCCGTTCCTGCGCAGCGTTTCGAGCACGGCGCGGGAAGAATAGGAAAAGTTCTCAGCCCACCAGCGGCTTCCTTCCAGGCCGCTGTGGGCGTCGATGGCCCTTTGGGCTTCCGCGGGGAGTCTGTCGTAGGCTTTCCTGTTCATGGCAACGCCGAAGAAGGAGAAGCCAAACGGGGCGTTGGTGACAACATGCTTTGCGACTTCATAGAAACGGAATCCGTTGATCGGTTCCCAGGAAGCCAGCGTTCCGTCAATGGTTCCGCGCTGGAGCGCAAGGTACACGTCGGGCATGGGAATAACCACGGGAATGGCGCCGAGGGCTTCAAGCGCGTCGACAAGAGGGCCGGCCACGGTGCGTATCTTTTTGCCCTTCAGATCCTCCAGCGTGCGGATGGGTCTGGTGGACACGAGGTTGAAAACGTCGGACGTGAACAGGGCGAGCAGCTTGTTGTCAGCATAGGGCCGGGCAAACTGGGGGAATTTCTCATACATCTCCCAGAGAGCTTCACTGGCCTGCATGGGATCGTTAAACGGAAGGCCGGGCAGGGTAATGACCTCGGCCAGCGGATTCATGCCGGGATAGACGGCCATGGCGTTCCAGCTGAGGTCCGTAATGCCTTTCCTGGTGGCGGACCACACCTGAGAGCCTTTGGCCAGGCTCTGGTTGGCATAGAGATCGAATTTCAGCGTGCCGCCGGAGGCTTCTTCCACCTTCTGTATCCACGGCTGCGTCCCGTGGACGGAACCCCATGATGTTTCAGAATTCTGTTCGGCGAACTTGAGGTTTTTGGCGGCCTGAACCTGGGATAGAGGCACGGCGGCGCTGAGCGCGATCAGGACGGGTAGCAAGGCGATGTGGCGAAAGCGAAGCATACTTACCTCCTCGACAGGGTGGGGGTGGAATGTTTCGGTGAAAACCGTACAACATGCCTTGAAGCAATAAGTATGCCGTTTATATTTTATATAATAAAAATAACAGGTTGAACAGAATTTGCCGTCGCGCCGCCTTCTTGGACAATATGGCTTTGTGACCAAAATGACACAAATAAAATAATTATCAATTAATAAATCAGTATATTATAATAGTGTGTCAAATAAGACATATATGTAAATTATGTCTCACTTTCCAGTTTGCGGTAGAGATTGCGCCGTGATATCCCGAGCAGCCTGGCCGCTGCGGTTCTGTTGCCGTTCGCCTTTTTCAGGGCTTCGGCGATCAGTTTTTTCTCATACGCCGAGAGAGCCTGCGAAAGCGTATGCGACGGAGAAGGCGCGTCCTCCTGTTCGTCCTGCGGCGGGGATGACGGCGTATGAATAAGGTCCAGCGTGCCGAGCGTGAGCCAGCGCTGCACGGTATTGGCAAATTCGCGGATATTGCCCGGCCAGTCGTACTTGTACATCTGTTCCAGAACCGTATGCGGAACGACGCGCTGCTTCTGATTTTTATCCCCATAGCGGGCAATCATGCATTCCAGGAGGAGAGGAATGTCTTCTTTTCTGTCGCGCAGAGGCGGCATATAGATGGGGACGACGTGCAGGCGGTAGAACAGATCTTCCCGGAAGTTTCCGGCTGCAACCTCATTGATGAGATTTCGATTGGTCGCGGCTATGATCCTGCACCCCGCGCTGCGTACTTCCGGGGAGCCTACGGGACTGTAGGTTCGGGATTCAATGACGCGCAGCAGTTTAACCTGCATGGGAAGAGGAAGCTCGCCTATTTCGTCCAGAAACAGCACGCCGTCGCCAACCTGATCGAGGTATCCTTTTCTGTCGGCGTAAGCGCCGGTGAAGGCGCCCTTTTTGACTCCGAAAAATTCACTTTCCAGCAGTTCCGAAGGAATGGCCCCGCAGTTCACGGTGACAAAGGGTTTGCTGACGCGATTGCTCAATCTGTGTATGGCGGCTGCCGCAAGTTCCTTGCCGGTGCCGGACTCCCCGTAAATAATGACGTCGGAATTGCCTTCCGCTGCTTTCATGAGCATGTCATAGACGTTGCGCATCGGCAGACTTTTGCCCACGATTTCCTGAAACTGCCAGCTGTTGTTCACCAGGGAGGAACGCAGCCGGGAATTTTCCTGCCGCAGTTCTTCCGCTTCTTTCTGCATGCAACGTTCGCGCTTTCTCGCCTCGGTCACGTTGACCAGTGTGGTGATGATGGCCGGCGCGCCTTTCCACAGAATGAATTTGGGATGCCCTTCAAGCCAGACGTTGTGCCCGCTCCTTGTCCGGTGCGGCCAGGTGTGATTGGAAAGCTGGCCTTCCAGTTTTTCCTGATGCGCCTGAAGAAACTGTTCCCGATGGGAATCGGCAATGAACTCGATGATATTTTTTCCTATCAGCTCCCGCGGATCATCATAGCCCCAGAGCTGAGCCAGAGCCTTGTTGGCAAGAACGATTTTGTTGTTCTGGTTAAGCAGAAATCCGTCGCCGATATTTTCCACCAGTTCCTTGTAATCTTCAAAATCCGGGTTATCCCCGCGATATGGCCGCGTTCCGGGGAGAATGACCTGTACGACGCAGGGGCGGCCTTCATAGAGACAGCGATGCGCCATGCAGGTAACCGTATAGGAATGTTCACCCAGAACAAGATTCTGCTGAGGAAGCGTCCAGATTTCTTCAGAAAGGAAAACTTTTTCCAGCCCTTCAAGGGAATGTTTCAATTCTGCTTCCTGTTCCGCGGAGTCATAAAGCAGAAGTGTGGCCAGGGAACAGTCATGCGCGCCCCGGAACAAGGAATCATGCAGACTGGTGCCCAACGCACGTTCCGCGGAAATTCCTGTAAGGTGTGCGCAGGCGTCATTCCAGAGCAGCAGCGTGTTGTCGTTATTGATGGCAAACGCCGGAAGCCGGCTTAAAAGTTTCAACGCAGGGTCTTGATACATTTTTTCTTTGACGCTCTGTGGCAGAAGAGTGTTGAACATATCCTTAGTCTGGCCCGTGTGGAACACGGGCTGACTTTGCGGCAACGGA
>CAJTSU010000001.1:8604-50942 GCA_910579055.1 uncultured Mailhella sp.
GTTGCCGCCCGTGCCGTGATAAAAATACACGTCTCGCGCAGCGCCATCAACACGGTTCCACAACAGAGCGTTAGCACTGTCCCCGAAGTCAGGCAATTCCGGGCTTCGCGCCATTTGCGCCTTTGCTCTTCCTCGGATACCCTGAATATCCTGTTGAAAAAGGACACAGCACGGCAAGGAGGGCGGCATGACCAAAGACATGTTTATCGAACAGGCGGCGGGGCGGGCGGAAGCCGATTTGCGCATTGATAACGCGATGGTGGCGGACGTGTTCAGCGGCGAATTTTTCCCCTCATCCGTATCTGTGGGGCAGGGCCGCATTCTCGGTTTTTCCCGTCTGCCCGCGCGGGAAGTGGTGGACGCCGGGGGGGCATATCTGCTGCCCGGCTTTATTGACGGGCATGTGCATATCGAGTCGTCCATGCTTTGCCCGGCCCGTTTCGCTGAACTGGTACTGCCGCGCGGCACAACCACCGTGATCGCGGACCCGCATGAAATCGCCAACGTCAAGGGGGCGGAAGGGATTCGCTACATGCTCGAAGCCTCGCGCGGCCTGCCGCTGGATGTGCGGATCATGCTGCCTTCCTGTGTGCCCGCGCTGCCCATTGAGGATGCGGGGGCGGTGTTGGCCGCGGCGGATCTGGCCGCGCTTTCAGACGATGAAAAGGTCGCCGGTCTGGGCGAGATGATGAACGTCCAGGGCGTGCTTTCCGGCGAGCCCGACGTACTGGAGAAAATACGCGGGGCGCGGGCGCGGGGCAGGCGGGTGGACGGACACAGCCCCGGCCTCACGGGCGCGGGGCTGGACATTTACAGCGCGGCGGGAGTGGGCACGGATCATGAGTGTACCACCGTGGAAGAACTGCGCGATCGCATCCGGCGCGGCATGTATGTGCTGCTGCGCGAAGGTTCGGCCTCGCGCGATCTGCTGCGCCTGCTGCCCTGCGTGACGCCGGAAAATTCCCGCCGCTGCCTGTTCTGCACGGATGACCGCCAGCCCGCCGACATTCTGGAACGCGGGCATATGGACAGTCATCTGCGCATTGCCGTGGCCGCGGGGCTGGACGCCATGAGCGCCATACGCATGGCCACGCTCAACGCGGCGGAATGTTACGGCCTGCGGGATCGCGGCGCCATTGCGCCCGGCCTGCGCGCGGATCTGGTGCTGGTGGACGATCTGCGGGATTTCCAGCCGCTCAGGGTCTGGACAGGAGGCTGCCTTGCCGCCGAAAACGGCGTGATGAAAACGCCCCTGTCTTCCCTTGATCCTGGCGAACTGCGCCATAGCGTGAACCTGGCGCCTCTGCCGGAACAGCCCTTTATTCTGCGCCTGTCTTCCGGAGCTGCTTCGCGCAAGGTCAGAGTTATTTCCTTGTTGCCGCATTCTCTGGTGACGGAATGCCGTGAACGGGAGGTTCAGGTTGATTCCGACGGCGTGTTTGAACTTTCCCGCAATCCGGGCATGCTGAAGATCGCCGTGCTTGAGCGGCATCATGCCGGCGGAAAGATCGGCGTAGGGCTGCTGGACGGAAGTTATGGTCTGTCCGGCGGGGCCATTGCCACAAGCGTGGCGCATGACTCCCATAATATCGTGGTGGCGGGAGATGACGATGCGGACATGAAACTGGCTGTGGAAGAACTTGCCCGTATCGGCGGCGGGGTGGTCATGGCGTCGCGCGGAAAGGTGCTGGACAGTCTGCCCCTGCCCATCGGCGGCCTGATGAGCGACAAGCCCGCCGCCGAGGTGGCGGACGCTCTGCGCCGTCTGCTTGGCCTTGCCCGTGCTCACTATCATATCTCGGCAGACGCCGACGCTTTTATGACCCTGAGTTTTCTGGCTCTGCCCGTTATCCCTCATCTCAAGATTACGGCGCGCGGGCTGTTCGATGTGGATGCGTTCCGCTTTGTGTCCGTGGAATTGTAGCTGAAGCGGGCGCCCTTGACCGGGCGGCACGGGAGGACTATTTCAAAAGAACTCATTGTGTTCAAAACACAAGCAGAGCGACGCCGAGACGGCAGGCCGGTTCCGTGCTTAAGCATCACCGGCATCAGGCGCTCTGAATTTTCCCCGCATTGTTTTTGGATCCTGTTTCGGAGGTCATCATGATTTCGCCAGCCCGGACCGATTTGACGGTCACGGACAATGTTCCCTTCAGCAGGCCGGGCGAGCCTGGATTTTTCGCCCTTATGCTGGAAAACCCCGGATGGATACATTGGCTCCCCGGTCAGTTTGTCATGCTCCGGCCCCACGCATGGGGGTCGGAACTGACCTGGGCACGCCCCTTTTCCATCAGCCGTGTCAGTTCCCAAAGCCTGGTATTGTTCTATCAGGTGGTGGGGCGCGGCACCTCGCGCATTGCGAAGCTGGTTTCCGGCGACAAGGTGACTGTCTGGGGGCCGTTGGGTACGGGCTTTGCCGTTGAACCGGCGCGGCCCACGCTGCTGCTCGCAGGGGGTATCGGCATTGCGCCGTTTTACGGCTATGCGGATCGGCATCCCTCTCCGGAGCATCTTTCCATGTTGTTCGGGCACCGCCAGATTTCCGATTGCTACCCCATGGACAGCCTTTCCCAGATCATTGATGTGGAACACTTCCGCGAGCGCACCCCTGCGGATCTGCCGGTGTTTCAGGACATGATCCGCGCCCGAATGAAAGCTTGCCGCAGTAAGGACGGCATCGCCCTGGCCTGCGGCCCCATGCCCTTCCTGCGCATGATTTGGGAATATGCGCTGGAAATCGGACTGCCGACCCAGCTTTCGCTGGAACAGCGCATGGCCTGCGGCGTAGGGGCCTGTCTCGGCTGCGTGACGCGCACCTCCATGCACTGGGCCGACCCTGAGAAGGCGGGCCTGCCTGTGCAGACCTGCACCAGCGGCCCGGTATTCTGGGCGGAAGACATCGACCTCAAAGCGGGAGCCTGATCTGATGGATATGGAAGTCAAGCTGCACCCGGCGGGACATGACGGAGCGCGCCCGCTGATATTGAAAAATCCGGTCATGACCGCATCCGGAACCTTCGGTTACGGCGCGGAATTCATGCCCTACGGCAATATCGCCCGGCTGGGCGGCATTGTGGTCAAAGGCCTTTCCCTGCGCGCCCGTGAAGGCAATCCTCTGCCCCGCGTGGCGGAGACCGCGTCCGGCATGCTCAATGCCGTGGGCCTTCAGAATGACGGGGTGGAAGCGTTCATCACGCGTAAACTGCCGGAACTGCCCTGGCAGGAAGTTCCCATTATCGCCAACATTTACGCCGCCTGCGCGGAAGATTTCGGCGAACTGGCCGGCATTCTCTCCGGAGAGGAAGGCGTGGCCGCGGTGGAAGTGAACATTTCCTGTCCCAATGTGCATGAGGGCGGGGTTCTTTTCGGCCAGGACCCGGTCATGGCGGCGAAAGTCACCAAGGCCGTGAAGCGCCGCGCGGGTTCCAAGCCCGTGATTGTCAAACTGTCTCCCAATGTTACGGATATTACCGTCATTGCCCGCGCCGTGGAAGACGCCGGGGCGGACATGCTGGCCTGTATCAACACCGTCACCGGCATGGCTGTGGATCTTGAGCGCCGTACTCCGCTTCTGGCCAATATCGTGGGCGGACTTTCCGGCCCGGCGATCAAGCCCGTGGGGTTGCGCTGCGTGTGGCAGGCGAGCCGGGCCGTGAGAATTCCGGTTATCGGGCTGGGCGGCATTGCCTCCGCCCGTGATGTGCTGGAATACATTCTGGTGGGCGCGCATGCGGTTCAGGTGGGTACGGCCAACTTCAGCGATCCGGCCATTGCCTTCCGCATTGTGGATGAACTTCCCGCCCTGTGCCGCAAGCTGGGCATTGAAAAGCTCGACGATTTGCGCGGCAGGCTGAAAATCTGACGGGACTGTCGTCCTCTCCTTGACGCTGTTCAGCGTTTTCACCGCAAGTTTGTCAGCAGCCCCGAAAATTGCGAGCAGGTCGCGGCTTTGCCGCGCCGTAACGCGCGTGATTTTCGGGGCTTTCCGTCAAGCCGCTTCGGCGGCTTAAACGGCGCAGACTCCGCGAAACGCGGGTTTGTCAGCAGTCTGAGGAAACGCTTTAATCAGCATTTCCGTTACCATCAATATGATGCTGTCTTGAGGGCAGAGAGGACGGCAGGCTGAAAGAGAATCCAAAAAGCCTCATGTGAGCATTCCAGTTTTTCAATCGTCATGTATGGTCTTTCTCAGAAGTACTTCTCCATGAGAAACTATTTCACAAGGAAGTCCGCCATGATTATTGATTTTCGAGTCCGCCCCCCTTTCAGGGGCTTTGAAAAGCTCTCTCTGTTCGGCAGAACCAAGGCCTTTCAGGAATTTCCCTTTGCCACGCCGGACACCCGTTCCATTCCCTCGGCTCTGGAACACTCCATGCCGCTGTTCCTGGCGGAGATGGAAGAGGCCGGCATCAGCATGGGCGTTGTTCTTCCCCGCTGCTCGACAAGCACTCCCTGGGGAGCTGTCACCAACGACGAAGTCGCTGAAGGAGCCAAGGGCTATCCGGGAAAATTTGTGACGTTTGGTTCCGTTGATCCGGGCGCGGATATCCGCAAAGCCGTTGAAGAGGTCGAGCGGTGCATCCGCGTACTCGGCTGCAAGGGCATCGTTGTTGAGCCGGGTTTCTGTGCCACACCGCTTCGCCCCGATTCCGCCCCAATGTATCCTGTCTATGAGCGCTGCGCCGAGCTTGAGGTGCCGATTGTGCTGACCCTGAGCGGGCTGGCGGGGCCTGATATCTCCTATGCCCGCCCCGATGCCGTTCACAGGGCCGCGAAGGATTTTCCGACACTGAATTTTGTTATTGCCCATGCCTCCTATCCCTACATATACGAGGCCGCCACGCTGTGCGCTTTTTTAAATAACGTGTGGCTTCTTCCGGATCTCTATATGCATGTGGAAACCTTTGTGGGGCGTGAAATCTACGCGAAGGTACTGTCCATGACGCAGGGGAAGCGGGTTGTTTTCGGATCTGCCTATCCCTATAGAGACATGCGTCAAAGCGTGGCCGATGTTCAGTCCTACGGTCTTCCCCGAGAGTTCTATGAAAACCTTATGCACCGTAATGCGGAAGAACTGTTGCGGTCATAGGGTATGCTTACCCGGATATGCCGCCAAATTCATCATGCTGCCGGCGGCATATCCGGATTATGAAGGAATGCAGGCATGAATGGACTGCCTATTGTCATTATTGCGGAGTTCCGCGCCTTCCCTGGTCGTGAAACGTATTTTGCCGAACGCACCCGTTCTCTCATGCAGGAGATGCATACGCATCACGGCATACTGATCCACAGCTTCCACCAGGATGAGAAAGACCCCTCGCTGTTCCTGTTTTACGAACAGTATGCCTCAGAGGAGGCCTTGGCTGCTCATGGCGCAAAACCTGAAGTGGCGCTGTGGCGTGACGAGCTTCCCCATATGGCGGAAAGACTCTCGTGGAGGCGTTTTTCCATGGTGGATTATTTCCGTACGGCAGAACCTCTGCCATAACCTGATTGAGCCGGGATATCCCGTAACAGGAAGGAGTCGAAGATGTTTTCTCTCAAAGGCAAACATGCGCTTGTGACCGGAGGGGGCAGGGGCATCGGGCGTTCCATCGCCCGGGGACTTCTGGAACAGGGTGCCCATGTCACCATCGCGGGCCGCACGCGGGACACGCTTGAGCGGGCCTGCAAGGAGCTGACAAATCAATACGGCGGACGCATGGACTGGCAGATCTGCGATGTGCGCGATTGCGAATCGACGGCCGCCATGATGCGCCGCGTGGAAGAAAGCGGCGAGGGGCTTGACATTCTCGTCAACAATGCCGCGCTGCATATGGCCGAGCCCATTGAATCCATGGATATGGAGCGGGCCAGGGTTATTCTTGATACGAACATCATGGGACTCTACGGCATATGCCGGGCCGCGCTTCCCATGCTCAAGGCCGGCGGGCGGGGCAAAATCATCAACCTTACCTCCATCATGGGCAGCCAGGGGCGCAAGGGCATCGGCGTTTACAGCGCCACAAAGGCTGCCATAAGCCAGATAACCCGCGTTATGGCCATTGAATGGGCGGCATACGGCATTCAGGTCAACGGCATCGCCCCAGGCATGATAGCCACGGATTTCACGGCTGCCGTTCAGGCCGATGACGCCCTGTCCGGCTATTTCCGTACCAGGGCTCCCCTGGGGCGTCTGGGCACGCCGGATGACTGCGCCGCCTGTGCCGCCTTCCTCGCCTGTGATGAGAATTCGTTCATGACGGGCGCTATCGTAACCGTTGATGGAGGAATCTCCATCCAGGTCTGAACCTTTGCGCCGTTTATCTCGCTATCGCGCAGGAGGCATCATGAGGCGATTTTATGAGTTTATTACGGAGGCGGCCAATCTTGTCGGCGTTATATGCCTTGGCAGTATGACCCTTGTCACGCTTGTCGCCGTGTTCTGGCGTTATCTTCTGAACAGCGCCCTCCCCTGGCCGGAAGAGGCCACGCGCTACTTTTTTATCATAGCAACGTACATGGGCATCAGTGTGGTGATGGGAAGCGACGGACACCTGAAAATGGAAGTGTTGGCCACATTGTGCGGAAAGGCGGCAGAGCGCGGCCTCAGGGTTGTATACCTGATTATTACGTTGGGATTCTTCGGATATCTGGTGCGTCTTTCTTACGACATGACGGTAAAAATTTTTACGCTGGAACAGATGGCCATCGCTTTTCCGTTTCCGTTGTGGATAGTCTGGACCGGTATGTTCCTGGCCTTCCTACTCACCGCACTTCAGGCGGCCCGGCAGCTGATGCTTGCCCTCCTTCCCAACCTGTTCCGTTCTGCGGGGAAAAGCTGATATGAGTTCCGTTGTCGTTCTGTTCCTTGTTCTCGCGGCGCTTATTGTTGTCGGCGTTCCCATTGGCGTTGCCATTGGCCTGGCCACTCTGGCAGGTCTCGTCACGGACGGCATGCCCGTGATGTGGTTTACGCAGAAGCTTTTCAATACCTTTGACTCCTTTCCCCTCATGGCCGTGCCCTTTTTTCTGTTCGCGGGCGATATTATGGCGCACGGTACGCTCTCGAAGAGCCTTCTCGACCTGTGCCGGGTTTTTGCGGGGCATCTGCGGGGAGGCCTTGCCCAGATATCCACTCTCACCTGTCTTTTCTACGGCACGCTTTGCGGTTCCGCTCCCGGCCGCTATCGGCGGCTTCATGATTCCTGCCATGGAAGAGGAGAAATACCCCAGGTCTTTCGCCACGGCGGTGAACTCCGTCAGCGGCGTTCTGGGCGTGATGATTCCTCCGTCCGTTCCGCTTATCCTGTACGGCGCCAGCGGTATGGTTTCCATCACAGATCTTTTCCTTGCCGGTGTTATTCCGGGGTTACTGGTGTGCGCCGCTTTCATGGTGACATCCTGCATCATCTGCCGCCGTAACGGCTACGGCGTCATTCATGAAAAGAGTTCGTGGAAAATACGCATAAAGGCGCTGTGGGAAGCTAAGTATGCCGTCATGGTTCCCATCATTGTTCTTGGTTTTATCTACGCCGGCATCTGCACACCTACCGAAGCCGGAGCCATTGCCTGCGGCTATGCCCTGTTTGTGGAAACATTTGTCACGCGGAGCATGAACCTCAGACTTCTCTACAGGATCATGAGCAGCTCTTTGCATACCCTGAGCATGATCTTTCTGATGATTATCACCGCAGGGGCTATGGGCACCTTTTTGCAGCTTCATAGCATGGATCGTTTCATTATTGATTTTGTACACAGCATGACGTCCAGTCCCGCCGTGTTTATGGCCATGATGCTGGTTCTGTTTTTCATTATCGGCACGTTTATGGATTGCGCGGCCACCATTCTTATTCTGGCCCCCTTGCTCGTGCCACTGGCCAAGAGCTTCGGCATTCATCCCGTGCAGTTCGGCATTTTCATGCTGGTCAGCCTTTCTCTCGGTTTTCTCACACCCCCCGTAGGCGTCAATCTTTTTGTGGGATGCAGTTTGAGCGGTCTTCCTCTTATGGTGCTGTCACGCGCGGTTTATCCCTATATTCTGGCCATGGTGGTTGTGCTTTTGTGCATCATGTACATACCGGCCATTTCCTTGTTTCTGCTTTAAAAATTCTTATACAGGAGAGTCGTATGAAACTTCGCACCTTACCCCTTCTGTGCGCCTGTTCCGTCATGAGTCTGGCGCTGATTTGCCCGGCCTTTGCCGTACAGAAAGTGACCATGTCCATTCTTCCCGGCAACGGTGATCCTGCTGTTGTGGCGGCCCAAAAGGACTTCAAGGAGTTTATCGAAACAAAATCCAACGGCAGATATGAGGTGGAAGTGTATTTCGGCGCGACTATGGGCAACTGTGACACCGTTTTTCAGGGAGTCCAGTTCGGTACTATCCAGATCGCTCTCGATTCGGTGTCCAACCTCAGCCAATTCGCTCCCGAGCTTGCCGTTATGGACATGCCGTTTCTTATGCCCGGGGAGGAACAGGTTCGCAGAATCACCGAGGGGCCTGTCGGCGATCACATTATGTCCTATCTCGGCAAGAAAGGCGTTCATCCTGTGCAGCTCAATCTGGTCACTCCGCGCGCCATCGTGTCCACCACGCCTCTGACAAAACCTGATGATATCCATGGCCAGAAGATGCGTTCCACCACTTCCAGGACGCATATGGCGGCCATCAAGGGTTTGGGCTTTGCCCCCACGCCCCTTCCTCCGAGTGAAATCCTCACCGGGCTTCAGCAGGGGGTCATTGTGGCAACGGATACCGAATATCCCGGCATTTACAACTGGCGCTTCTGCGATGTGGCCAAACATATTCTGCTGAGCGATTATATTCCGGTCATCTGGTTCGTCTATGCCTCGCAGGACTGGTACAATTCCCTCCCCGCCGAAGACCGCGCGCTCTTTGACGAAGGGTTCAAAATTTATCAGCAGGCATTCCGCGGGTACATTGATGAAGCCGTGGAGCAAACCTTCAAAACTATTCAGGAAGAGTACGGATGCACGATTACCCGGCTGACGGATGAAGAAAAAGCCGTGTTTGCCGAACGCTCCAGGGGTGCCTACGATATTCTGACCCCTGCTCAAATGAAACTCGTGGAAATGATCCGCGCCGAGCTGAGCAAGTAATACCCCGCGAACAGGAGGTTCCGTCGGAAGAAAAACCGCGGCGGAACCTCAAGGAGAAAAAGCATGATGTTCTCTCTGGAAGGAAAGACAGCGCTTGTTACCGGCGGAGGCACAGGCATCGGCCTTGCCGTGGTGAAAGCCTACCTGGAATTTGGGGCCTTTGTTTACATTTCCGGCCGCAGGCCCGGGCCTCTGGAAAAAACGGTGGAAGAGCTTTCCGCGCGTTATCCCGATCGCATTGCCGGGTTCACCTGTGACAATCAGAAGAAGGAAGACATTGAGGCGTTGGCCCGGCGCGTCACAGAGGCGGGACGAGGGCTTGATGTTCTCGTCAACAATGCGGGAGTCCAGTATCTCGGCAGCCTGGAGGAGATGCCCGAAGAACAAATTGACGCTATGTTCCGCACCAATGTGCAGGGTATGCTTCGCATGAGTCTTGCCCTGCTTCCCCTGCTCAAGGTGAAAGGGGGCAAGGTTATCAACATGAGTTCCTTTGTGGCTGAAATATCCCGTGCCGGTGTGGTGGGCTACAGCGCCACCAAGGGCGCCATGCGTCAGTTCACAAAAGGAATGGCCATAGAATGGGCGCCGTACAACATTCAGGTGAATGCCATCATGCCCGGCACCATTGTCACCGGCTTCAACCCGAACCAGCTTGACCCGGCATGGCGCGCTCAGGCCGTAAAACGTGTGCCGGCGGGAAGACTGGGCGCTGCCGAGGACTGCGCGGGAACAGCGGTGTTCCTTGCCTCTTCCGCTTCCGACTATGTGACCGGCGTGTCCATTGCCGTGGACGGCGGCATACTTGCCGGCGCCTGACGGGCCGTTATTCCGCTTGCTCCAGTTGTGCCAGTCGTTCCCTGTCCAGAATTTCCAGGGTATGGCGTGTGAATCCGGCAATGATGCCCTGCTCTTTCAGTTCCGTGATCACACGGGTCATGGTTGCTCTGGAAAGGCCGAGCAGCGTTGCCGCTTCACTCTGGGAAAGTCCGGGAGAGAGCCTGAGCGTCTTGCCGCGCACATCGCTCAGCTTGCCGATGTACCATGCCACCTTTTCCATGGCCGTTTTCTTCTGCATGCAGTCAAGAAGGGCGTCGAACATGATGTATTTGGTGGCGGTGGAGCGCAGGACATTGGCTATAAGCAGGGGGTACGCCTTTTGGAAGGCAGGGTCGTGGAGAAGGCGCCCGTCAAAGCAGACAAGCTCCACATCCTTTTTGGTGCGGTGCCATGTTTCACGTTCGCATCCGCCGGCGGAGCAGTAAGCCTCGTAGATGAGACTGCCTTCATCCACCACCAGTTTGAGTCTTTCCGACCCGTCGGGAAGCAGGATGAACGAGTGCAGGCACCCCTTCCGGATGTAGGCGAATTTTCCGGCGTAGCGTTTTTCCGTAAGGAAGGAAAATTCCGAGCCCGCCTTGATGTATTCCCGTACTCCGAGATGGGCGACCTCTTCCCAGCAGCGGGAGAGGTTGGAAATATATCCTGGTTCAAAGGGGATAATATCTTTCCAGAAAAGCCACATGGTATTTCCGCCGGAGTGTGTTTTGAGCGTGCGCCTGATCAGAGGAATTGCCGGATATCTCAGTGCAGTATTTTAAAGAATGTCCTTGAATGTCAAGGAGAAATGTTTTTATCAGGAGACAATATGATCATAGATTTTCGTGTTCGCCCACCTGTTCCCGGTTTTGAAAAACTCTCCATTTTTGGCGCCAGAAAGGGCTTTGAAACGTATCCTTTTGATACGCCTGAAGTGGAGCCCGTGCCGTCCGCCATCGAATTTTCCATGTCGCTGTTTCTTGAAGAAATGGAAGAAGCCGGCATCGGCAGGTGCGTCATGATGGGACGCAACACGGCGACAACGCTTACGCCTCCGGGGGCCGACGCCACGGAAACATGGGGCAGCGTGAGCAATGATGAAGTGGCCGCCGCCGGAGCGCTTTATCCCGATCATCTGCTGTATTTCGGCGCGGTGGATCCTTCCGGCGGCGTCAGTGAAGCCGTTCAGGAGGTGGAACGCTGCGTCAAAACATTGGGCTGTCGAGGCATCGTGCTTGAGCCGGGCTTTTGTTCTCCGCCGCTCATGCCTGACGCCGCGCGGCTTTATCCCGTCTATGATCGTTGCGCCGAACTTGGCGTGCCTGTGGCCGTTACCCAGAGTTTTGAGGGCGGCCCCCGTATCCGCTATGCCGACCCCGAGTCTGTGGAAAACGCCGCGCATGACTTTCCTTCCCTGAATTTCATCATCGTGCATGCGTCCTATCCCTATATTCTTCAGGCCGCAAGCATATGCTGCTTCAACCCCAATGTATGGCTTCTGCCCGATCTGTATATGAACGTGCCCACCATACCGGGACGTGGATTATACGCCGAGGCGCTAAAGTTGACACAGGGACGGCGTATGCTCTTTGGTTCAGCCTATCCGTACCGCTCTTTGCGGCAAAGTGTGGAGGGATTGCGCAGTCTTGACATTTCACCGGAATTCTTTCGCAGAATTACCCATGATAATGCTGTAGAACTGTTGTCATTATAAAGATATAATGCGTGAACCATCTTGCGTTGAGAATATACTGACTGCCGCCGGCACGCCCAGCGGGCCGCTCATGCCGGAGCAAAGCTGTACGTCCCGCACAGCGCCGTCAACACGGTTCTACAACAGCGTATATATTTTTATCTTGTCTTGCCGGGCGAAGGGGGTAGGATGAACAAGAGAGAGGGCAAGTATGCAAAGACTGCGTTCCGGCTGTAAAATAAATGTGTTTCTCCATGTGCTGGGCCGCCGCCCGGACGGCTACCATGAACTGTTCAGCCTGTTCCTTCCGCTGGATGCCCCCTTTGACGAAATGATCGTGCGGGAAAAGCAAGGGAAAGGATTTCATTTTCGTTGCAATGTTCCCGGCATTGACCCTGAAAAGAATACGGTAGCGAAGGCCTGGCGTCTGTACGGAGAGGCAACCGGCTTTACGCCCGCGCTGGACGTGGAGCTTGTCAAGGGTGTGCCGCACGGCGCGGGGCTGGGCGGCGGCAGTGCTGACGCGGCGGAAATGCTGCTGTTTCTGGAACGGCGCAATCCGCGACCTGCGGGCAGGGAAACTCTTCATTCCCTGGCGGCCCGAATTGGCGCGGATGTCCCTTTTTTTCTGGAAAAAAGACCCTGCCTCGTGGAGGGGATCGGGGAAAAACTGACGCCGCTTCCCCCGGAAAGCCCGTGGCTTGCGCCTCTGGTCGGAGCGTGGGGCGTGCTGGTTTGCCCCGCCGTGCATGTCGACACCGCCTGGGCCTATGCCGCGTGGGATGAGGCTCATCCTGAAATTTTTTCGGCTGATGATCTGCCGGAAGAATCTGAAGAAGGGAGCAAACGGGGGTTGAATGCCTTGACAGATGCGGCTGAGGCAGATAAAAATCACCGTTCAGTTTTTTTTCCGCCTTTGCGTGTGGAAAACGGTTTTGAATCCGTCGTCTTCGGCCGTTGGCCGGAACTGGCGAAGCTGAAGGCGCTGCTGCTCCGGGAAGGAGCGTTTGCGGCGGGCATGAGCGGAAGCGGTTCCTCCCTGTTCGGTTTTTTCCCGACTGCGGAAGCGGCGCAAGGATTCATGGCCAGGGTACAGGAGTTTGACGGCGCGTGCGCGACATACGGCCCGTTTCGTCCCGCCCTGTTTCCTCCGGCCCCGTTTCATGCGGCGGAATAAAAGCATTGGGGCGTAGCCAAGCGGTAAGGCAACGGGTTTTGGTTCCGTCATCCGAAGGTTCAAGTCCTTCCGCCCCAGCCATATTTTGCCCCGTCCTCCTGTCCCCCGAGGCGGCGGCGTGTTGCGGATGTTTCAGGTGACGAAACTTCAGCCGGAAAGGCATGCACCATGTACGGCGACTTAAAAATTCTTACAGGCACGGCCAATCCCCAACTTGCACTTGATATTTGCGATCATTTGGGGTGTTGCCTTACGCCCAGCCTGTGCGAAACCTTCAGCGACGGTGAAATCCGCATCGAAATCGGTGCCAGCGTGCGCGGGCACGACGTATTTGTCATTCAGCCCACCTGCGCCCCGGCCAACTACAATTTCATGCAGCTCTGTCTGATGCTGGACGCTCTGAAACGCGCCAGCGCCGGGCGCATTACGGCAGTCATTCCCTATTACGGCTATGCCCGGCAGGATCGCAAGGTCAGCCCGCGCGCGCCGATCAGCGCGAAGGTCACGGCCGACTTTCTCAGCATGGCCGGAGCCCAGCGTATTGTCACTATGGATTTGCACGCCGGGCAGATTCAGGGCTTCTTCAACTGCCCGGTGGACAACCTTTACGCCAGCCCGGTGCTGCTTCAGCAGTTCCGCCATCTGCGCGGCGACATTGTCATGGTTTCGCCCGACGCCGGCGGCGTGGAGCGGGCCAGAGCCTTTGCCAAAATGATGGATGCCAGCCTCGCGGTCATCGACAAGCGCCGGGATCGTCCCAACCAGGTGGCGGAAATGAACGTCATCGGCGACGTGCAGGGCAAGGTGGCCATTCTGGTGGATGATATGATCGACACCGCCGGAACCATCTGCGCGGCGGCGGAAGTGCTGCTCCAGAACGGGGCGGCGGAAGTGCGGGCCTGTGCCACGCACGGCGTGCTGTCCGGCCCGGCCTGCCAGCGCCTTACCGATGCTCCCTTCGAGGAAGTGGTCATCACCGACACTATTCCTCTCGGTGATCGCGAGGGCAGGTGCGACAAGCTGCATGTGGCTTCCGTGGCCGGTATTCTGGCCAAGAGTATCCGCAACATCCATGACGGATCTTCCGTGAGCGCGCTGTTCCATTTTTAGGAGCTGAACGTTCGCGTCAAGACGATATATCGCGCCGCGATACCTCCGGTAAGTTACTCCGGGGAATCGGGGTAACATCAAGGAGAAACATAGCATGTCCGAGTTGAAAACCCTTTCCGTTCAGAAGCGCTCCGAGCTAGGCAAGGGCGCCAATCGCCGTCTGCGCGTTAAAGCCCTTGTGCCCGGCGTATTTTACGCTTCCGACGGCACCAATGTGCCCGTGCAGATGCCCGCGCTGCCTCTGAGCAAAATTTACGAACAGGTCGGCCGTACCAACGCCTTCAATCTGGAGATTGACGACAACGGGGCCAAAACCGTGCATCCCGTGTTTGTATGGGACGCCCAGTACCATCCGGTAAAGGGCGTATTCACCCATGTGGATTTCTTCGGCGTCGACCTGGACAAGGAAATCAAGGTGGACGTGCCGCTGGAATTCGTGGGTACTGCCAAGGGCGTGAAGCTCGGCGGCACGATGGAAACCTACCGCGAACGCGTGACCCTTCAGGCCAAGCCGCAGGCCATGCCCCGCAAGCTCACCGTAAATGTGACCGATATGGGCCTGAACAGCAGTGTTCGTGCCTCCGGGCTGGTTCTGCCTGAAGGCGTCAAGGTCGTCTACAAGAGCGACTTTACCGTGGTGGCCGTGCTCTCCGAACAGCAGGAAGCTGAAGAGGCCGCCGGCTAAGCATCATGAACGCCGGCTTCAGCCGATATGACTGAATTCAGATCGCGTGAGGAGAAAACTCTTCACGCGGTTTCTTTTTTATGGTGTTAGAGCATTTTCTTTTTGAAAATGCTCCCGGAGTCGAGCGAAGTGAGACTCCGTCGCGACGCCGGAGTAGCCGCAATTCACTTGTGGCGTAAAGCTCCGGCGGAGGCGTGAAACCTGCGGGTCAGAACATAGGGTCTGGTTGGCAGATAGTTTCAATCACAAAACGCTCTAATAGTCTATCCGGATTGCTGTTGGTGAGAATAATGTTCTCCTTATGATATGCGCTTTGGCGGAGGAGTAAGAGCTGTGCAGGAACGAAGTGAGACATCACGCTCCCCTGCTGTGGCGGGATACTTTTATCCCGATGCCGCGGATGAATTAAAGAAGGAAGTCGCCGTACTCATGCGGGAAGGCATGAAGTTGCGCGAACGACAGGCCCCCGGACTCGCTGAAGTATTCGGGCAGGAGGTCGGACTGCCGGCGGGGGCTCGCCGCCCGCTGATGCTTCTCCTGCCGCATGCGGGGCATGTCTACAGCGGCGCGGCAGCTTGCGCGGCTCTGACTGGAGTGGAATTGCCCCGCCGCCTGATCATACTCGGCCCGACGCATACGGGTATGGGCAGTCCTTTGGGGTTCTGGCCCACAGGCACATGGGAAAGCCCGCTCGGGGATATTCCGGTAGACAAGGAACTGGGGCGGGAACTGGAAGCGCTGCAAGGAGGATTCTCACCTGATATGGCCTGCCATATGCGGGAGCATTCCATTGAAGTCATCCTGCCTTTTTTGCGTGCCGCGCGTCCTGATTGCTCGATTTTACCCGTGACCGTGGGCATGCCGTTGGCTGTGGATGGATTGACGAAGGCGGCCCTTGCTCTTGCGGAAGTATTGAAACGGCATGCGCAAGCGGAAGGCGGCCCGCGTGAAGTCGGGCTTGTGGTCAGTTCCGATATGAATCATTTTGCTGATGAAGCGCATACGCGCGAACTGGATGAAGCCGCACTGCGTCCCCTGCTGGCCCTCGACGCCCCGGAACTGTTGCGCGTGACAAGCGCGCGAAAAATCAGCATGTGCGGGGTATTGCCCGCTGCGTTGGCTCTCATGGCCGGTAGGGCCGCGGGGGCTTCCCATGCGCATCTTTGCGCGCATGATACTTCGGCGGCGGTATCCGGCGACGCCCGCCGTGTGGTGGGTTATGCTTCGGCTCTGATGTGGTAGGTTAATGTTTGCCGTGAACTTCCTTTATTGCTCTCTGTCAGGGCTGACGCATCTACTTTTTAACCTATTGATATTGTATGTATTTGTCTTTGCTGTCGTCAAAAGCATTGAAATTTACTACCAAGAAGAACAATGTGCTACGTTTTTAGCTGATGGGGCGGGCTGCCGCCCGCGCCTCCGGCGATCAAGGTTATGTTCAACACTACAACAGAGCGCAGTCACATTCTCTCTGGACGACTGCCGCCGCTTCTGTCATGCTCCGCCTAGCCGGGCATTCCGCCCGACGCAAAACCCTTCCTCACCATGCACGGCAGTACCGAACTCGGCATTCTTTTCGCTCTGGGCACAGCCTTTTCCTGGGCCACCGCGGGCATCATCCACACCGCCATTGCCCGCCGCATCGGGGTGCAGGGCGTGCTGCTTCTGCGGCAGCCCGTCGCCGCCCTCGCCCTGGGCGCGGCCTGTCTGCTCTCCGGCGTACCGCTGTTAATCTCCTCCCATTTTCTCTGGCCGGCCGCCGCTTCCGGTCTTACCGGAATTCTGATAGGCGATGCCTGCCTCTATGCCGGAGCCTTGCGCATCGGCCTGCGCCCCGCACAGGTCTGTCTTTCGCTTTCCGCGGCCTTCACCGCGCTTATCGGCGCGATGTTCCTCGGCGAACGTATCGGCCTGCAAGGCGTACTCGGTATTGCCGTTGCCACTGCCGGAGTTATCCTCGTTGTCTCCTCCGAGCGGGGAGACGCACATAATCCTCCGAGCAAGGGGCGTACCCGCACACAGGGCATCGCCTTGTGTCTGTTCTCCGCCCTGATGCTGGCCGTGGGCATGATTTTCTCCAAACAGGCCCTCTCGGGGGGCATGGCCCCCCTTTCTCTGGCACTGTATCGCAACGGTGTCTCCATGATCGGCATCATCCTCATTGCCGTCCTGCGCGGCGCGATACGCCCCACACTCTCCGCCCTGCGCGAACATCCCGAAGTCTTCAAGCTCGTCCCGCCCGGCTGTCTGTTCGGCCCGGCGGGCGGCATCTGGCTGTCCTGCCTCGCCATCGACTTTCTGCCCGCCGCCGTGGCGTCCATGCTCATCGGCCTGGAGCCCATTGCCCTGTTGATCATCATGGGCATTATGGAACGCCGCATGCCCCGCCGCGATTCCATTATCGGCTCCGTTATCGCCTGCACCGGCGCGGCTGTTCTAGTATTAAGATAAGGAAAGCGGCGTAAGGGAGGACTTTTGAAAAGTCTTCCCTTGCCTTTCAAAACTTCCGTTTGTTACCCGAACGCAACGTCAAGGCACATCATGAGCACAAAACCCGACATAACCCCCATAGTCGCGGCATCCCCATTGCCCGAAGCCTGCGCCTCCGGTACAACTTCCTCCACCACCACAAACACCATGGCCCCTGCGGCAAACGCCAGCGCCCAGGGCAGAACGGGCGCGGCAACCGAGGCCGCAGCGGCCCCAATCACCGCCGCTATCGGCTCCACTATTCCGGACAACTGCCCGTAAAAAAAGGCTTTACGGCGGGAAAGCTCTTCACGCAACAGCGGCACGGAAACCGCCATGCCTTCGGGTAAATTTTGTAAACCAATGCCGAGCATCAGCGTGACCGCCCCGGCAAAGCCCATCTCCGGCGCGGCGGTCGCCGCGCCGAAGGCCACTCCCACGGCCAGCCCCTCGGGGATATTGTGCAGGGTAATGGCCAGCACCAGCAGCACGCTGCGCGACAGGTGCGTGGGAGTGCCCTCCTCAAAGCCTTCCAGCGGATGCAGGTGCGGCAACAGAATATCCAGAAGACGCAACACAACGGCCCCGCCGAGAAAACCGAGAGCGACAGGCACAAAGCACCACACGCCCCAGCCGGGTCGGGCCATTTCCAGCGCGGGGTCAAGCAGTGACCAGAACGAGGCCGCCAGCATCACCCCGGCCGCAACCCCGAGCATGATATCCAGGGTACGCCGGGAAAATTCACGCGGCGAAAAAACCGCTGCCGCCCCCAAAGACGTAAAGCCCCAGGTGACAAGCCCGGCCAGCAGACCCATAATTGCCGGATATTGCAGCATGCTGCTCCTCCTTGTACAGTGATGCCTTACGCAATAGCGCGGATGCGGGCCGGAAACAAGGGCATGAGAACGGGCTGTGCGCCCTTTGTTGCGGTTTTCCCCGCTTCGCCGTATTTCTCTGTGCATGCACCTTCCCCGTCTCGTCATATCCGGCCTTTCCGGCGGCAGCGGCAAAACCCTGCTTTCCCTTGGTCTGACCCGTGCCTTCCGGCAGCGGGGGCACCGTGTTCAGCCCGCGAAAAAAGGGCCGGATTACATTGATGCCGCATGGCTGGCTCTGGCCGCCGGACGCCCCGCCGCGAATCTTGACCCGTATTTCCTGCCCGCCCGCGCATTGCCCGCAGCATTGGCCCGCACCGCTGTCCGCTTTTCCCCGCACGGCGCAGAACCGGATCTGGCAATTATTGAAGGCAACCGGGGTCTGTACGACGGGCGGGACGTCCACGGATCCTGTTCCACCGCACAGGTTGCGCTGGCGCTGGACGCGCCCGTGCTCCTTGCCCTCAACTGCACGAAAATGACCCGCACCGCCGCCGCCGTGGTGGCCGGGGTCGTGTCTTTTGTTCCCGCGCTCAGGTTCGCCGGAGTCGTGCTGAACAATGTGGGCAATCCTCGCCATGCCGCTCAGGTTCGGCAGGCCGTGGAATATTATACCGACATCCCCGTACTCGGCGAACTGCCCCGCCTGCGGGAAAATCCTCTGCCGGAACGCCACATGGGGCTGGAACTCTCCCCGGCGTCCCGCGATCCTCATGTCCGGGCGAAACGTGAAAGAATTCTGGACTTTCTCGCCGCATACGCCGCGGAACACATCAACCTTGACGCTGTACTTGCTGCCGCGTCCTCCTCGCCGGAACTCCCCGCTCCCGACACGGACACGCTTCCGGCAGAGACCGCCGAGGCAGGCACGCCGCCGTCCGGAACCATGCGGCCCCGTATCGGCTTTGTACGGGATGACGCCCTGTGGTTCTATTACGAAGAAAATCTGGCGGCTCTGCGCGATGCCGGCGCGGAGCTTGCGGAACTGAGTCTGCTGGATGCCGCCCCCTGGCCCGCGCTGGACGGGCTTTATCTCGGCGGGGGCTTCCCCGAACTGTTCCCGGACGCGCTGTCCGCCTCGCCCCATCTGGCTGATATCCGCGCCCTTGCGGAATCGGGCCGCCCGCTCTACGCCGAGTGCGGAGGCTTCATGCTGCTCTGCCGCGCCCTGCGCCTTGACGGCCGCGAAGTCCCCATGAGCGGCCTGCTCTCCGTATCCACGGAATTTTTGCCCCGGCCGCAGGGTCTGGGCTATGTGGAAGCCCTCACTACGGGGGACACCCCTTTCCATCCCCAGGGAAGCGCGTGGCGCGGCCATGAATTTCACTATTCGCGCTGCACATGGGGCGATTCCCTGCCGGATTTTGCCCTCACGCTTTCCCCGGGCTGCGGCATGGGCAACATTGACGGCAAGGGGCGGGACGGCCTGATCGCAGGACCTCGGAACAACGTCTTTGCCTCCTATATCCACCTCTTTGCCCCTGCCGTACCACACTGGGCGCCGCGTTTTGTTGCAGCGGCACAGAGAACAGCCCCGCCGGTGAAAAAAAGCTCTGTTCGAGAATAATGTCGATTGCGTTACGCGGAGTGTACGGTTTTGCTTCGGCACGGGCGGCAACATCCGTTGGCGTAAAGGTAGTAGGCAAGGCATCATGTATCCACGGCTGGCTCGCTTACGCCTCGTGAAGCTGCGCTTTACTCGGCTCCGCTCCGCGAACCCTTTCTTCCGCGACCTCCTGATGACGCTCGATCGGCGTTGCCGATACTCGCTCTCGCTTGCGTTTTGCGCGGAAAGCGCCGCGCGGTCTTCGGCGGTCAAGGATAGTTTCAACACTATTATGGAACAGACCAAAAAAATATCGTAGCGCCTTTGTTCCCCGTGACAGTACCCGGCGATCAGGCAAACTCCGCCGGGCAGATCCGTTTTAACCCGGTTTGTTCAGATACCGTGCGCATTGCACCTGTTGGTTGCCTGATTGCAACCTCTGGTTGGTAGCGTGACAAGTGCCTCCCCCGCTATGAAAAATGTGTGCGCGTTTCGTGCTCTCCCGAACCGGCGGGGTCTATCTTCAGCGGCGGAATACCGGACTGCCCGCCTGTCTCTTCGAGGTATCATCATGAAATTTCTTTCCCTTGCTCTGGCCGCCGCCCTTTCTCTCGGCTCTTTCTCCCTCGCCATGGCCGCCTGCTCTCCCGAAGAAGCGCAAAACAAGGCCATGGCTTTTGCCCAGGCCATGCAGAACAAGGCACAGAGCGACCCGAACAGCTACGCCGGGATTATGCAGGAACTTCAGCCCAAACTCCTTGAGCTCCAGCAGAAACAGGACATGGAAGCACTGTGCAGATTCTATGATGAAGCGCTCGAAAAACTGAAGTAACCCCGGCATTATATAACATTATATACTTCGTATTCAATGTTGACATCGCTTTGCCGAAAGCGTGGCTTTGGGCGAGTGAACCCGGTTATGCCGCGGAGCACCAGAAACGATATCGGTTGAGTGAGCCTGGATCGTATATCCTCTGCGATCCAGGTTCATTTTCCGGCCAAACTCTGGCTTCGCCATTCCGCCGGTGTTGCCTTTCCGCCTCGAACCATCTACTCTCCACGCATGACGGAACTCATGACTGAAGGAAGGATACGCCTCGGCGCGGAAATTCAGCGCCGCAGAAAACAGCTGGGGCTCACCCAGGAAGAACTGGCCCAGCGCATGGACGTCTCGCGCCAGTCCGTGACAAAATGGGAAACAGGGCAGTCCGCCCCGGATCTTGATCGTCTTGTCCAACTGGGCGAAGTGCTGAGCATCAGCCTGGATGAACTGCTGAAAGGCCCTTCGGACAACGCTGATGCCCCTCAGATCGAAAACGACTGTGAAAGCATCGCGCGGGATGCCGCGCCCGGCTTTCGGGAAGCCTCCTCCCCCTCCTCCCTTTTTTTCTTTCTCCGCCTGACAGGGGGCCTGCTGCTGTTTTTCGGGCTGGCCGGGCTGCTTGCCCTGTGGGTATGTTCCGTCCTTTTTCCCGTTCAGCTTACCAGATTGGACGGCAGTGTGCATATTGGACTGAAAGGTTATCTCATGGCCCATGATTACCAGCCGCTGTTCCACGCGGCTTTGGGCGCGGCCTGCGGGGGCGCGCTCTGCCTGACGGCCGCCTCTTCACGCGTGTACAGCCTTGCCGCAAAAATGCTTGCCCGAACTTGACGCATTTCGCCATTGAAGGAGTCCGGGGGAGAAAATCTGCCCCGGACAGACTGATTGACAACCCCCGCTTCGCGGCGTTTGCGCCGTCCAGACCGCACGCGGCTTGACGGAAAGGCACGAAACCTGCGCTTGACGGCGCGGCAAAGCCACGACCTGCTCGCACTTTTCGGGGCTGATGACGTTGTCAGCAGCCTCACCGGGGGAGAAAATCTCCCCCGGTGAGGCCCCGGTCAGCGCCGCAGGCTCTCACCATGCTGAAGCCCGTTATTCTCCTGATTTCAGCAAAGCCAGCAGCGCGGCTTCCGACGTTTTCTTTTCTTCCGGGCTGACCTTCACCAGCTTGAGGGCGCGCGTGGGGCAGGTGGCCACGCAGGGCGGCTCTTCCTTTTCCCTATCATAGCGCCCGACGCACAGATCGCACTTGACCATTTTCTCCTCCCCGTCACCGGGAAACTGAGGCACGTCAAAATCGCAGGCGACTTCACAGGAACGGCATCCCACGCACTTCCGCTCATCCACCAGCACTATGCCTTCGGCATTTTTGCTGATGGCGTGTTCCGGGCAGACCTCCATACAGGCAGGCTCCGCGCAATGCTGACAATTAATTGAGGCATGGCGCAGGCGGGGCATCCCCTCGCCCTGCCGCCAGATTCTTTCAATACGGCGGCAGTACACGCCCAGGGGGCGCTCACGCCAGGCCTTGCAGGCGACGACACAACCGTGGCAGGCGACACAACGCTCCGCGTCAAAGGCTATCTTGTATTCAGCGCTCATCAAAAATTCCTTTGTGTTTTGAAACCTCCCCCTTCAGGGGGAAAAAAGCAGTTGACAAAACGGCGAAGTCGATGAAATCCGTTTCTGCAACTCCTCCCGTCAAGGAGAGGCAATCCGCACGCCTCCTATCCATCGGCTGCGGAGTCAGTCGGCGGATGGGACGACTGTGGATTGAAACATATTTCCTTTCCTTGCTGCCTGTGACCAGGATTCAGGCCTTGCTCACGTTTACGAGGGTTTGACTGCCCATGGCGGTGATCAGAGGGTCGCAGCATTTCGCCAGATCGGGAGTATACAACAGGTTCACGTTCGCCCCGCCATCCAGCAGAGGCATGTCCGGCAGGCCCAGTTCCTTGCAGCCCTGCCACCAGCCGTGCAGCAACATAACGGTATCCTTGCGGATACCGGGGTAGTATTCCGCGCGAACCGTGAGGCTCCCGTGCGGCGAGGTGACCGTCACCATATCGCCGTCCGCGATGCCGCGCGCCCTTGCGCTTTCCGGATGGATATGCAGGCAGGGCTCTTTTTCCACCTCGCGCAGGAACGGCACATTGCGCTGCCACCCGGCGGAAAAACTGCGGGAAGTGTGGTAATCGGACAGGACAAAAGGAAATTTTTCCAACAATTCCGGCGTGCCGGTCACGCTCTCGGCCGGTTCAACCCATTCGGGCATGGGGGCAAAACCGGCTTCCTCAAACTGGGTGTTGTACAGCGCTACCTTGCCCTGCGCCAGAAACGGCGCCCTGTTCAGGCGGGAACTTTTCGTGGTGAACACCTTCTCGTATTTTTCAAACGCGGGTTTGCCCGCCGGCTCATACCTGATTCCCGTACGATGGGAACGCAGTTCTTCCAGCGTCATGCCCAGCGGTTCAAGCTGCCAGTCCATGCAGGCGCGCAGGTCACCGTTCCAGAAATCCGCGCCGTACCCCATGACCACGCCGAGATCCAGCATAATCTGCTGCATGGAACGGCCCTGTCCGACGGGTTCGATCACCTTGTTGCGGGCCATGATGAAAGGGCCGCGCACTTCAAAGGGATGATCGATTTCATAGGGAGTCAGCGCGGGCAGAACAATGTCGGCCCAGTTCATGTCCGCCGTGCGGTGGGTATCTATGACCGCATAAAAATCCACCTTCTCCAGAGCCTTGAGTACGCCGCGCGGGTTGCGGGTGCTTACCGCGGGCTGTGTGCCGGGGGCGATAACGGCATGAATGGTGGGCTTATCCTTCAGCACATCCTCAAAAATGCGAGGATAAGCAGCGGAAGTCCCCTCCTGAAACGGCTGAAAGGCGCGAGGGAACTCCGGCCCCACCAGTTTATCCACCCATTCCTGTGTGTAGCGCTCCTTCATATGGACACTGCGCCGTGCGGGCATGGTGGAGGCGGGGCCGCCGAACACGTTGCAGCCGGGGCGATCCAGGTGCCCGGTGATCGCCATGAGCATGGCCACGGCGCGTATGGCAGAGCTGGCGGAGGGCGCATGCTCCAGCCCGTTGCCGAAATCAATGGCCGCCTTTGGGGTGGTGGCGTAGGTGCGGGCCATTTCCTCAATCTGGACTGCGGGTACGCCACAGACCTTTTCCGCCCAGGCCGGGCTGTACTGCTTCACATGTTCGGCCAGCCTGTCATAGCCGTAGCACCATGTTTCCACAAAGGCCCTGTCGATCAGCCCTTCCCTTGTCACCACATGGAGCATGGCCAGCGCAAGAGCCGCGTCCGTGCCGGGCCGCACGGGAACCCAGTCCGTGACAAAGCCGCCGTCTGCCTCCAGAGAGGGCTTGATGGCATAGATGCGCGCCTTGCGCCGCCATGCGTCAACCAACGCGACAGCCGAACCGAGAGGCGGGCCGGAGTAGACCGGCTGCTTGCCCCAAATCAGGATAACGTCGGCATTTTTGTAATCCGGGGCGGGACGCGCGCCCACAGTGTAGGCAAACGAGAAAGACAACTGCATGGCGCAGATCCCGCTGTGGGCATAGTTGGGACTGCCGTGGGCCATAAGAAAGCGATAGAGGTATTCACTGTAGTTGCGCCGGGCCGGAGAAAGAATGGCCAAGGACTCGGGGCCGAACCTTTCCTTTTGCTCTTTCAGGGTATCCGCGACGATCTTCAGCGCGTCGTCCCAGCTGACGGGTTCAAACCTGCCTTCCCCGCGCTTGCCCACCCGGCGGAGGGGCGTGGTCAGCCTGTCGGGCGAATACACCCATTGCGGCGCGGCGTGGCTCTTGCAACACAACCCGCCCTTGTTCTGCGGAGCTTCCTTCATGCCCGCCACGCGGGTAAACTTGCCGTCCTTCACAAAGGCGTAGACCGCACAGTTGCCCGCCGGGCCGCACATGCCGCACCAGGTCGGCACGACTGTCTCGCCTGTCTGTGCGGCAACGGCCTCGGCCTCGGCAAGTGTAAAGGGGCCGAATGGCAACAGCGCGGTGCACGCCGCTCCGACTGCCGCCGCCCCGGAAGCTTTCAGAAATGTTCTGCGGGACATCCCCGCCCTGTCTCTGTTCCTCTCCATAGTTCCTCCTCAAAGCGTGCGCCCGCCGGAACCCGGCGCAAGCGCATTCTGCGGGAGAGACGCGTCGATCTTCACCTGTGAGCCGGAGCAGCTCCAAGAAGCGTGACAACGCTGCTGCGCCGGGAGGAGGGAGGAAATTCAGGACAGAAGAACGGAAGAAGGCCCGTTTCGTCCGCCCGCCGCGGCACATGGAAGACGCAAACCTTGCGTCCTTGCAGCCGCTCAAAGAAGACGAAACAACATGACTTCTCCCGAATGTATTGATGGGGCGGAATGAACCGCCGTGTGGCGATGCGCTTTTCCGTGCGCGTCAACTATCGCCAAATTAAAAACAATCACACGGAAAATTTTTTGTCAATGCTCTCTTATAGCAGGCTCTGTAGTAGAACCGTGTTGATGGCGCTGCGCGAGACGTGTATTTTTACTGCGGCACGAGCGGCAGTCGTTAGGCGACGAAGGAGCCTTACGAAGGGCGACAGCAGAGATGAGACATGTCTCCACGGCCGGCTCGCTTGCGTTTTGCGTGGAAAACGCTGCGCTCGCAGCCCGCGCGTGCCTCCGGCGGTCAGGGTATTTGCTACAATAGAGCCTTTGTCGAACAACGAGAAGCGGCCAATGTGATCTGCGCAAGAATATCGACATCCGCCGGACAGAACTCGTACTGCGGGATCTCGTCCGGCGTAATCCAGCGGATATCCGCATGCTCCAGCAGCCTGGGTTCACCTTCCGTAATGGACGCCTCATACAGGGTCATGTGTACCATGTATTCCGGGTATTCGTGCGTCACATCCATAAACACCGCCCCCACATGCACCGCCACATCCAGCTCTTCCCGGCATTCGCGCGCGAGGGCTTCAGCGTTGCTTTCTCCCGCCTCCACCTTGCCGCCCGCAAACTCCCACAGCAGCCCGCAGGCCTTGTGCGCCGGGCGGCGGCAGATCATGAACCTGCCTTGCCGCCAAATCAGAGCGGCAACCACTTCAACAATGCGTTTTTCCATGCTTTTCCTTATATCCCGCACGACCCGGCACCGTTTTTTCGAGCCGCAACCGGGCGACATGAGTCGTTGATCACCTGTCATGCCCATTTTTGGGGCCGATCAGCCCCAGTTTTTTCAGGCGAAAGCGCAGCGTGCTGGGATTAATGCCGAGTATGGCGGCCGCCCCCTTGTCTCCCTTGATGCGCCCGTGGCAGGATTCCAGCACCTCGGCGTAATGCCGCGCCAGCACGGCATCGGAAGTCAGCGAAATGCCGTCCTTGCGCTCTGCGTGACAGGCGGCGTCCGGCACGGCCCCGGCTTCCATGTCCAGATTAAAGCGCAGAGAGACGCCCGGAGGCGTACTGACCATGGCTTCCACAAGCACATTCTGCAGCTCCCTGATATTGCCCGGCCAGCAGTACCGCTGCAACCGCGCAAGCTCGCCTCTGTCCGGCACGGGCAGGGGCAGCCCCATACTCTCTGCCGATTCGTGCAGAATATGCCGGACCAGCTCAGGAATATCGCCGGGCCGCTCCCTTAATGGCGGATATGCGCGCCGCGCAGCCGATAATACAGATCGGAACGGAAGGTTCCCGCCCGCACCATCTCGCGAAGATCCCGGTTTGTCGCGGCAAGTATGCGGGCATCTATGGACACGCTTCCTGAAGCGCCCAGCGGCTGTATCTCTCGCTCCTGCAGGACGCGGAGGAGGCGTACCTGAGCATCCAGCGGCAATTCCCCCACTTCATCCAGAAAAAGTGTTCCTCCGGCAGCGCGCTCGAAATAGCCCTTGTAGTTGCGGGCCGCTCCGGTGAATGCCCCTTTCATATACCCGAACAGCTCGCTGTCGATCAGCGAGGAAGGAATGGCCCCGCAGTTCAGCGCGATGAAGGGCCCTTCCCTGCGCGGAGAAAGCGAATGAACCATGCGGGCGATCAGTTCCTTGCCCGTTCCGGTTTCGCCGGTGATCAGCACCGGAATTTCATAACCGGCAACAAGGCGCACCCGTTCAAGAACCTGGCGCAAACCTCCCTGCGCTCCGACAAGTTCGGTATTGCCGGAGCCGCCCGTCAGCGCCATTTTCAGACTTGTATTCTCCCGCTTTACACAAGTATGAGCCGCCTGCAACTCAAGGTATTTCCGATAATTGCTGAGCGCAATGCACAACACGGGGCGCAGGGAATCAAGAAGCTCGCGCTGGCGGGGAGTAAACGGTTTGTCCGCAAAACCGGAAAAACGGCATTCTCCAATCACGCCGTCATCGTCACGCAATACAAGATCATACCACGGCAGCGGCATGAGGCCATGGCCCGAAGCATTGAGGCTGCGGCAGAAGCTGACCAGAGGATGAGCCGGATCAGTGATGAGCTCGCCCCGCAACGGCGTCAGGGAAAGCAGAACCTGCATACGTTCAGTGGTGAGCGGAGCGCCGTAGTATGTGGATGCTTCCCTGCCGTCCGCACGAATATGCAGATTTTTGGACGGAGCGGTGGAACAGGAAGGAAAGCAGCTCATGCGTATTTCTCCGCAGGGCAGCACACTGCTCACATAGAGCTGAAGGCGCTCCACTCCTTTCTGAAGATTAAGCGTCTGAAGCAGATGGCAGGTCGCCTGCTTGAAAAATTCCGCTTTGCTCAGCATGGGGCAAGATTACCCCGAACAAGGGACAAAAACAAGGACAATATATTATCCTTAAAGACAACATTTCATCCGTATGTTTAAGCAAGCATGCCGAATGATGTTGAATACACTGGCATTATAATGCCTGGTATGCTTTGTGCATATACAGACAAGCAGATGTTCTTGTTCTTTCCGAAAAGGATGCAAAAGAACATTCCGTATTTGCAAACCTCAGACAACAGGAGAATCTTATGCGGTATGGACTGAAAATTGCTGACATGCGTTGCAGGCCGCCATACAAGGCGTTCATGAATGAAGGATATCCTTTTTGTCTTTTTGATAAGGAAAGTACATTACGCAAAGGCAACTTCCAGAGCGGATGTCCCGATCTTTCCCGAACAATAGATTCCCGCAGTATGGAAGACTTTATACAGGAAATGGACACTGCCGGTGTGGACCTGGCCGTGGCACCCTACCGGGCGGCCTGGGGTGATCCCGTCAACAATCGCCCGCCGACGGACAACGGCGAACTGGTGGAACTCATGGACGCCTACCCCGACCGCATCCTCGGCGTACCGGGTATCTCCCCCGTTTATCACAGCCCGGATGAAATCGAGGCCCAAATCAACAAATATGTCATCAACGGGCCGCTGCGCGGCGTGGCGGTGGAACCAGCCATCGACAAGCCGAACTGGCTGCTCAATGACAAGCGGGCCATGGTCATTTACGACATCTGCGCCCGGCACGGCATCCCGGTGCTGATTACCTTCCGTTCCGTTTCATCGGAGCAGCTGGCGGCTCTGGAAGAAATCTCCACACTGTACCGGGGCAGGGTCAACTTTGTCATGTGCCACGGCGGAGGGCCGAAAACGCTTGAAGTCATAGACCTGGCCTTCTGGAACGGCAATATCTACATCTCCCCGGACGGAACCATGCCCAATTCCCCCGCGGGAATGCTGCTTGCGCGGGCAGCCAACTACATGTTGCGAGATCGTATCCTGTTCGGTTCGGCGTTTCCCCGGTGCACGCTCCAGTTCGCGGTTGATTACTGGATGCGCTGCGGCATCCGCGAAGAAGTGCTTCCCGATATTCTGTACGGCAATGCAGCCCGGCTTTTCGGCCTGGAAATGTGACCGTTCCCACATCCGCGGATATCGCGGAAGAACAGGCGTTCTGCCGTGATATCCGCAAGCTTTCCCCCAAGGAAGATAGTATGAACATATTGTCCGGTACGCTTCCCAAATGGATAACGGCAGGAATCCTGCCTGCCGCCGTCTTCCTGATCCCCACAAACGCTGTCTTCACTGCGCAGCTTCAGCTTTTTTTCGCCATCACCATCTTTTTCATCTGCATGCTCGCGTTTGAACTGCTGCCGACTCTGGCCGCGGCGGTCATACTGAGCTCCATGTATATCATCTCCGGCCTTGTTCCCGAAGCCGTGGCGCTGAAGCCGTGGACGAACACGGTACTCTTCATGGCGGTATGCGCCATGTATCCCCGGCTTTTTGTCTGCATAGACCGCTATATTCTCATGATGCCCGGCTGGCAGGCCTATGTTCAAGCAGCCAATTACCTTCTGCAGGATCAGCTCATGTTCGGCTCCGCGTACCCTCTGCACGACCAGAAATTCGTGCGCGATTTTTATCTGCAAGCCGGATTCAGGCAGGAGGTACTGCCCAAAGTGCTGTACGACAACGCCGCGCGCTTTCTCGGGCTGGAAGCCGGATATCCCGGCGTGACGCTTTACGATACGTTCAAGTGAATGGGGAGCGGCTTCGCGCAGCGCCGCATGCTCTCCGAATATTGCAACAAGAGCAGATAAAGGACTTTTTGATGAACCCGTTATGCACGTTGCTTGGTATAGAAAAACCCGTCATTCAGGGCCCCATGTCGTGGATCAGCACAGCCCCGCTGGCTGCCGCGGTATCCGAAGCCGGCGGCCTGGGAGTTCTGGGCACCGGGATCGGCCAGCCCGAATTCATTCAGGAGCAAGTCTCTCTGATAAAGCAGAAGACAAACAAGCCTTATGCGATAAACCTGGGGTTTCATCCCCGTGTCTTCCATGAGGAAAACTTTCGTACCATTCTGGAAATCCTGAAAAAGGAACAGGTTCCCGTCATTCATCTGGACTCCTTGTGCGACGAGCAGCGGCGCCTTGAGCCCGATTTTGCCGGCCCCCGAATCCGCGCCCTGAAAGAGCTGAATCTGAAAGTTCTGGTCAAGGTATTTACCGTCCGGGATGCCGAAACCGCCAGAGACGCGGGGGCTGATGTTCTGATCGCCAAAGGATGGGAAGGCGGAGGGCATACCACGCTTCAGACGACACTGGTGGCTGTGCCTCAAATTGCCGACGTGGCCGGAATTCCCGTGGCGGCTTCGGGCGGCATTGCGGACGGCAGAGGCATGGCCGCCGCCATGGTGCTCGGCGCCGCGGGGATAGAAATGGGTACGGCTTTCCTTGCGGCGCAGGAGGCGGAAATTCATCCCAAAAGCAGGCAGGCCATTTTGGATGCCGGCGACTTTGCAACCGTGGAGGTAGGTTTTTCCACAGGAGAGCCTTGCCGTCAGCTGCGCAACGGGCTCACCCGTGAAATCATGGAAGTGGAATCCGCGTATCCGCAAAACCTGGCAAAGGAAAAAGTGCTCCGGCTCGTCACAAATTCATCAAGACGCGGCATGCTGGAGGGGGATGTTGAAACAAACGGCGCGCTCATGGCCGGACAAAGTGTCGGCATGATCCGCAACATCCGAAGCGCACGCGATATCATTAACAGCACCGTTGAACAATGCCGCGCCATTCTGCGGCATGCTCCCGATATAGAACTTTAAGCCAGGGCCGCCCGTTTTACGGGCGGCTTGCACTGCCCTGAAAGGGCTTCTGTCGGCCGGCGTCTGCATGACGCCGGCCTTCATTTCGTTTAAACCGGTATCATTGTCACGCTGGATTACCTTTTGGGCGTCAATCAGGCAGAGCGAAACCCGGAGACAGTGAAAGACTGCTGTTCAGAATTCATAATACCCATGAAAAAAGCGGCCTTCCTGCCTACCATGTACTTCATCATCCGTGGCATCAAAATCCCGAATACTCTCTTCTGGAGTCTTCTCGTATAATTTGTTGAATACATCAACAAGCATGGCCGACCAAGTAAAGCCTGCCGGGAGGCTTGGCCGTTGAGCTGGAAAGCCGTGGGAAACATTTTTAAAGCCAAGCTAAACGATCTTCTGGTTCTTCCGTCAGATTCTCCCAGCCGCTTGGCGTGCAGCCATTTTTGCCATTTTGTCTGTAGTCTTTGAAATTTGGAATAGGAGAATCGCACATGAACGAACCAAATGAATTGATACGTCTGACCATTAAAAATTCGGATACAGTTGAGCGCGCCTACATGCTTCTTGAGAAGGTTGACGAACATCTAAAAAAGAGCATGGATGAGGTGATGGGAAATGAGATAGAAAAGCTGTTTCCCGGATGGGACAAGTTGTGTGAATATTCTGAAAGGGATGTTATTTCTTTTTGGCCTGCGGAATGGATTATAGGCAACGAAAAAAGTGATGCATGGTATTCTATTGATATCATAGAAGATGCTTATCTATATATAAATTGTTTCACAGCAACTAGTGGAGGAAAAACAGGTATTCTCTTCGATACTGACAGAGGGTTACACGGGTACACTAGCAAAGCATGGAGAATAAAAAAAGAAAACTTCTATAACGATAATGAACTTTCCCTGAAAAAAGCCGGTTTTCAATGTCAGAATGGCCTTATCTTCCGGCCGTTCCAGCTGGATCTCGATATGCTGGCCGAATCCTATCCCGACTTCGGTGCTGATGCCTTCCAGCCGCTCACAGATGTGTTAAACGACATCAAGTCCGTACACCATCTTTTCGATAATCTTGTCGCGGAATTGAAAACGAACGCCCAACTATAAACTTGCCTATTACAGAATACGGTTGCCGGAAACGCATACGTTCCCGGCAACCGTATTCTGTAAAAAGGGGTCAGGGGAAGCAGAGCCTCCCCTGAGACTGATGACAAAACCCGCTTCGCGGAGTTTGCGCCTTACATTTCCGGCGGCAGCTGGTTGAGCTGAGCCTGGGTGAACACCGGGCCGTCGAGGCAGACGTACTTGCCGCCGATGTTGCAGCGGCCGCAGATGCCGATGCCGCATTTCATGCGCCGTTCCAGGGTGGTGACGATGTTCTCGTCCTTGAAGCCCAGTTCCTGGAAGGCCGCCAGGGTGAACTTGATCATGATCGGCGGGCCGCACAGCACGGCGATGGTATTGTCCGGCCTGGGGCCGATTTCCTTGAGCACATTGGGGATCAGGCCCACCTTGTGGGGCCAGCCCTCGGCCTCGCGGTCAATGGTCAGCGTGGTCTTGAGGCGCTTGTGCTCCAGCCAGCCCGGCAGATCGCCCTGATAGGCCATGTCTTGCGGAGAGCGCGCGCCGTAGAGCAGGCTGATTTGGCCATAGTCTTCCGCATGTTCCAGCAGATGGAGCATGATGGTGCGGATGGGAGCCATGCCGATGCCGCCGCCCACAAAGAACACGTTCTTGCCCTTCCATTCATTGTAGGGGAACCAGTTGCCCAGGGGCGCGCGCACGCCCACCTTGTCCCCGGCCTGGAGCTTGTGAATGGCATGGGTCACTTCGCCCGCCAGCAGCACGGAGAACTGGAGATACTCGCGGCACGAGGGCGGGGAGTTGATGACAAAGGTGGATTCGCCCGTGCCGAACACGGAAAGCTGCCCTACCTGGCCGGGCTCGTAGTGGAATTTCTCCCACGCTTCCTCATTGTCGAAACGCACGCGGATGGTTTTGATGGTGGGCGTTTCCTGCACGGTTTCCACCACCGTGGCCACTTCGGGCAGGTAGGGATTATTGCCGTGGCAAGTGCAATGATGTTCACTCATGATGATTCCTCACCGCCCTAGCGGGATTTTTTGCCGGACTTGGGCTTGCCGCCCGTCTTGGGCCGGGCTTCGGACTTCGCGGGCGCTTTGGGCGCGGCTTCGGCCTTTGGCGCTTCCTTCGGCTCCTCAACGGGGGACGCCGGTTCGGACGCCGCCGCGGAAGCCTTCACCCTGGCAGGAGCAGGTTTCGGGGCTTCAGCCCCGGGCGCGGGTTTGGCGGGTTTGGAAGCTGCTTCCTGAGCGATTTCAGGCGCACCCTCCACAGCATGTTTCACCACCTGTCTGATATCCAGAGAGACAGGACAGCTCACCACACAGCGCCCACAGCCCACACAGGAGTATTCCCCGTTGTAGCTCTGCGGGTAATAGCTGAACTTGTGGCTGATGCGGTTGCGCATGCGCTTGAACTTTTCCGCGCGGGGGTTATGCCCGCTGGTTTCCAGCGTGAACAGGGGGGACATGCAGGAATCCCAGCTGCGGATGCGCCGCCCGTCAAGCTGCGAGCCTTCATCAGTGATGGTGAAGCACTGGCAAGTCGGGCACAGATAGGTGCAGGCCCCACAGGACAGACACTTTTCCGTTTCCTTGATCCAGAATGCCTCATCACGGAAGCGGGCCGCGACTCTGGCCGGAATATTCTCCAGAGTGCTGGGCGCGCCGAGCGAGGCTTCCGCCTTCCGATGCGCGGCCTCCGCTTCGTCCTTTTTATCCTCACCGGAGGCAAACCCCGCGGTTTCAAGCAGCTTTGCCCCCTTTTCCGTCACGGATTCAAGCACAAAGCCGCCGTCCACGGCGGTGAACAGAATATCGGAACCCTCGCGTCCGGCAGGGGACCCGCCCACCCAATGACAGAAGCAGGTAGCGAACGCCGTGGGGCAGGCCTGGGAAACAATCACCAGAGCATCGCGCCTGGCGGCGTAATACGGGTCCTTGAATGTACCCTCGAGATAGGGGCGATCCAGCACCACAAAGCCTCTGGCGTCACAAGGGCGGCCACCGAACAGCAGCGTGGGGACATCGCCGCAGGGGGCTTCCAGCGAGGTATTCAACCGGGCCGGATCTTCCGCGTCCTTGGTCGAGGTGAAACGCACCAGGGTTTCACTGTGGGGAATAGCCGCGCCCTTGGGAGACGCCGTGGCGCGGCGCAGAAGTTCATCCATATCCGTCAGCTCGTCCGCCGTGTGCGGGCGGAACATCACACTGCGGCCTTCCTTGCGGGGAGCCAGCACGCGATAATCCGCGGCCAGCTTTTTCAGCCAGCCAAGGAGGGCGTCCGGAGCGGCAAAGTAGAAGGTGCTCATGACAGCTCATGCTCCTTGATATTGGGTTCTTCCACCTGGTAGGCGAGCAGCGGCGGCACGCCGTTTACGTCCATGCCCGCGCCGTAGCCGAAGATCTGCTTGATCTTGCGGCCGAACTGCTGCTTGAGCGCAAAAACAGGAATGCCCATGGGGCAGGCCCGCTGGCACTCGCCGCAGCCCGTGCAGCGCCCGGCCAGATGCTGGGCGTGGATGAGCTGGAAGAAGAGCTTCTGCACCACATCGTCTTCTTTGGTCAGCCAGGCGGGATCGCGCGCGTCGGAAACGCAGTGATCGCGGCACACGCACATGGGGCATGCGCTGCGGCAGGCATGGCAGCTGATGCAGCGTTCCATCTGACCTTTCCAGAAGCCCATGCGCTCTTCCAGCGGCAGATCGTCGAGGAAGCGCAGCGCGCCGGAACGGCCGTCAGCGGGAGCCATGGGTTCCGTCACCCTGGGGCCGACGAACACATCAGACAATACCGCGTTGGGGTTGGTGCACTGGCGGCATTTGTCCTGCGCCGCGTCCTGCATGGACACGGTATATTCGCGGCCGGCCGCCGTCACCCTGATGGTGTTGCCGGAGCAGTTCACGTTCTCGATGGCCACGCCTTCGGGCATCTTTTCCAACACGCGGTTCAAGTCGACTGTGCCGTTGCAGCCCATGCCGAAAATGGTCACGTCATCTTTCTCGATGAGCTTCTCGGCCAGCAGTTCGATTACGCCCTTGCTGTCGCAGCCCTTGACCACCACGCCGATCTTGCGGCCCTTGTACTGGGGCAGGAAGTTGGCGAGGTTGTGCACGTTGAACGGCCCCCACACCAGCTGATCCACTTCCTCCGGAGTCTGCATGAACACGGGTTCCGTGTGCAGGGCGTCGAAGCCGGGTTTCCAGCCAAGCACGCCTTCCAGCCCTTCGGCCAGGGCCTTTTTAATGGCTTCCCTGAGTTCGGGCAGAGAGGGATTCGCGCCGCAGCCCAAAGGACGGATGGGTTCCAGACGCTTTTCCGGCGCGGAGAAGGGCATATCATAACGCGGGGTCACGTCCGCCCACTTCGGCGCGGGGCCGAGCCTGTGGATGCGTTCGGTGAATGAGGTTACCACTTCCTTCCAGCGCTGACCTTCAGAGGCGGAAACCCAAGTGTACTCGAAACGGGCCGGGTCGATGCCCACGATGGGCAGGAATTCCTTGAGAATTTCCAGACGGCGGCGGGCATAGAAGTTGCCGGCGGAGTAATGGCAGTCGCGGGGGTGACAGCCGGAAACCAGCACGCCGTCCGCGCCGTTCATCAACGCCTTGAGTACGAAAAGAGGGTTGACGCGTCCCGAACAGGGGACGCGGATAATGCGCAGATCCGTGGGCTGGGTGGCGCGGGCCGTTCCCGCTGTATCCGCCCCGCCATAGGAGCACCAGTTGCACAGAAAGCCCACGATACGGAGCTCTTTGCCGCTCAGAACTGACATAGGGCGTTAACCTCCGCGAGAATCTGGTTATCCGTGAAATGCGAAACCTGAATTGCGCCCTGCGGGCAGGTGGCGTTGCACACGCCGCAGCCCTGGCACACGGTTTCCACCACCTCGGCCTTGGGTTGACCGCGGAAGTCGATCTTCTTGATCGCGCCGTAGGGGCACACGTCGATACATTTGCCGCATCCCACACAACGCTTGATATCCACCTGGGCGATCTGCGGGTCGTTTTCCAGCTTGTCCCTGGAGAACAGCGAAAGCACCTTGGCCGCCGCCGCGCTGCCCTGCGCCACGGACGCCGGAATGTCCTTGGCCCCCTGGCATACGCCGGCCAGGTACACGCCCGCCGTGTTGGTTTCCACCGGAGCCAGCTTGACGTGGCGTTCCATGAAGAAGCCATACTTGTCGTAGGAGATGCGCAGCTTTTCAGCCAGTTCCCCGGCTCCGTGCGCGCCTTCGATGCCCACGGCCAGCACCACCAGATCCGCTTCCACTTCCACCGGCTCGCCCAGCAGGGTGTCGGCGGCGCGCAGGATATAGCCCAGACTGCCGTCAGCGCGCTGAATGGGCTGAATGGCGGAAACGCGGCCGCGCACATACTGCACGCCGTATTCCTCCACCGCGCGGCGGGTGAACTCGTCATACATCTTGCCCGGCGCGCGAATGTCCATGTAAAACACGAAGGAACGCGATTCCGGCATGTGATCCCTGGTCAAAATGGCCTGTTTGGCCGTGTACATGCAGCAGAAGCCCGAACAATAGGGGCGGTCGATGGAACGGTCGCGCGAGCCCACACACTGGATAAAGGCCACCACACGGGGTTCCCTGCCGTCCGAGGGGCGCTTGACGTGCCCGGCGGTGGGGCCGTTGGCGGAGAGCATGCGCTCATATTGAAGGCTGGTGATCACGTCGGGGAAGCGCCCGCCGCCGTATTCGCCCATAATCGTCCAGTCCATGAGGTCGTAGCCCGTGGCCGCAACCACCGCGCCCACCTGTTCGGTGACGATCTCGTCCTTCATTTCATAATTAATGGCCCCGGAAGGACAAACCTTGGCACATATGCCGCACTTGCCCGTGGTGAGCTTGCGGCAGAAGCGCGGGTCAATCACAGCCTTCTTGGGAATGGCCTGCGGGAAGGGGATGTTGATGGCCGTGGTTTCACCCACGCATTCATTGAAAGCGTCGGGCGAATGCCTGGCCGGGCATTTTTCCGTGCAGGCACCGCAGCCGGTGCACTTTTCCCAATCCACATACGCGGTTTTCTTGCGGATGGTCACGGTGAAGTTGCCCACAAAGCCGGAAATGCTCTCCACCTCGGAATAGGCGTAGAGCTTGATTTTCGGGTGCTGAGCAACATCCACCATCTTGGGCGAGAGCACGCAGCTGGAGCAGTCCACCGTGGGGAAGGTCTTGTCCAGCTTGGCCATTTTGCCGCCGATGGTACTTTCACGCTCCACCATCACCACGTCGATGCCGCCGTCCGCGCAATCCAGCGCGGCCTGAATGCCCGCCACACCGCCGCCGATGACCAGCACGCGCTTGGTCACGTCGAACTTCCTGGAATGCAGGGGCGCGTCGCGGCGCAGCTTTTCCACCGCCAGACGCACCAGTTCGGCGGCCTTGTTGGTGTTGGCCTCGCGGTCCTTGCCGATCCACGACACATGCTCGCGGATATTGGCCATTTCAAACATGTAACGGTTCAGCCCCGCGCGTTCCACCGTGCGGCGGAAGGTCTGCTCGTGCATGCGCGGCGAGCAGGAGGCCACCACCACACCGTCCAGACCGTACTTTTTGATGGCGTCCACGATATTGTCCTGCCCCGGTTCGGAGCAGGTGTACATGGAATCTTCCGCATGGGCCACATCGGGATAGGTCAGCGCGATGCGCGCCACCTCGGCCGTGTCCACCGTGGCTTCAATATTACTGCCGCAGTGGCAGACAAAAACGCCTATCTTCATGACGCGGCTCCTTCTTCGGATTCAGCCTTCCCCATCGCGGCGCGGGCCGCTTCGGCGGCGGCATCGATCCGCGCCTTGCGGCGTTTGGCGACGAGTTGGAGGAAAGGCGCGGGGTCCACGGCGAGCTTGTCCAGCTTCAACGTATCATCAGGCAGGCCGAAGGCCAGCCCCATGAGCTGCGTATAGTAGAACACGGGCAGCCTGAACTTGAGACGCATCTGACGCTCCGCCTGCCCCTGCCGCAAATCCAGATTCATGTGGCAGAGCGGGCAGGCCGTCACCACGGCATCCGCGCCAAACGCCCTGGCCGTGGACAGAATGCGGCCGGAAAGCGATCCGGTCACGTCCTGCCGGGCCACGCCCATGGCCGCGCCGCAGCATTCCGTCTTGAGCGGAAAATCCACCACTTCGGCCCCGAGGGCTTCCATGATTTTGTCCATGGCGGTGGGATTTTCCGGATCGTCAAACTGCATCACGTCGGCGGGGCGGCTCATCAGGCAGCCGTAATACGTGGCGATCTTCACGCCTTCCAGCGGGAGCGTCACACGGGACTTGATGGCTTCCGGCCCGATCCGCTCCAGGATGATCTGAAGCACGGAATAGGTTTCAGGCAGTTCCGCCGCATTTTCCACAGTAGGGGTGTCCAGCAGGGCGTCCACCTTGGACTTGAACGACGCATCCTGCATGCGATGACGGGCCAGCTTGAGGTTGGCAAGGCAACTCGGGCAGGGCGTCACCACGCCCGTTGCGCCGGTGCGCGCTACCTGCTTGAAGTTACGGGCCGCCAAAGCTCCGGACAATACGGTGTCCATGGCATGGGCCGGGGTGGAGCCGCAGCAGTTCCAATCCTCTATTTCAGCAAATTCAAGGCCGAGTGCCCTGCACACGGCGCGGGTGGAGGATTCGTATTCCTTTGAGGTGCCGTGGCCGGAGCAACCGGGATAATAGGCGAGCTTCACTGCCGGCCCTCCTTCTTCGTTTCAGCATAGCGCTTGAAAATGCGGGCGACTTCATCACGCCCCTGAATGCAGCTGGGCAGGAAGGGCAGTTTACCCTTGAGCAGCGCGGCGGGAGCCATGTCCATGTTGCCCCAGCCCCGGCCGGTGCGCATCATGTAGTCGGCCATGACGCCGATCTCGAAAGAACGGCCGGTCAGCTTCACCGTGTCAAGGAAAGACTTCCAGAACGACTCGATGGGCCGATCCTGGACGAGGCCCTCGCGCCGGGCCATGTGCCGCAGCGTCTCCATGACGCGGGCCACATCAATGTTATTGGGACAGCGCGCTGTGCAGGTGGAGCAGGAAAGGCAGAGCCACAGCGACTTGTTGCGCAGAGCTTCGTCCTTCAAACCAAGCTGCACGGCCCGCATGATCTGACTCACCTGCCGGTCGTAGAAACCGGCGCCGGGACACCCGGCGGTGCAGTTGCCGCACTGGTAGCAGGTGGAAATGTTCTGGCCGCTCTCTTCTTCCACTTCATGAAGGAAGCCCGCGTCCCGAACCTGATCGAGCCTGATGCTTGCCATAGAGTTGTCCTCTTGGTGGAGTGTTGCCGCGCCTCCACGCGCAAAGAACGGCCCGAGAACGGGCCGCAGCAGCGCAGAAGGACGGACAGCGTCTTGACGGGGAGTTTCGTGAAAGACGCCCGCATGACAGTCCTGAAACCTTGTACAGTGAAGCACAGAATCGTCAACAAGTCCAGAGAATCCGCTACAATTTCACAAAAAGAGACGCGGATGGGGGTTCCCTTCCCGCCTCACGGGCCTTACTCACCGCCTGTATACGTATGGATATGTTCTGCCGGGCCGTGTTCGGGCAAATTTTTCAAAGCAGAGCAACGTGACAGAACTTCTGCCTGGCCCGGGGCGTCGCCGCTATTGCTTTGCTGATTTTGCCAGCAACCTCGAAAATCGTGAGTTGACACAGACCTTACGCGTCACGAATTTCCCACGGAATGGAGCGCGGCCTCGAATGACTGTCCATGACCATCGGATGGGGATCAATATATTCTTGTGTTTTATTCTTCATATGAGATTTACATGTAACGATTGGATTGCATGATGGATTCATCAAGTGCAATAATATCACCTATATCATCTATACTATCTCCCTTTTCAACACTTACGCCACCACTTCCAGTAAAATGCAAACCGAAATACCTGATATTGGAATTCTTATTTTGCTCTTGCAAAATCTCCAATTCACGCAACAAAAAGAGGCTATGCGTGGCAAGCGTTATTTGCATAACGTTTGAAAGCTCGACCAAAACCTCCGCAAGTTTTTTAACAAGCTTCGGGTTCAGATTCGTTTCCGGCTCATCCCAAAAAAGCGATGCCCCAGGCCGTAACGTATCATTGCACAGCAGATACGCCAGTAAGCCTATTTCTCTGTCTCCTTCCGCTGCAAGATGAGCTTCTACTTCCAGATATTCCGTAACACGCCTTTTTTGCTGGAGCTGCTCGATCGTAAGTGGAAACGGGCAAGGTTATACAGGGAACGAAGGAAGAGAGAACTCGAACAGGAAAACCCAGCGCTCAAACCTTCGCACTGCCCCTCAGCGCGAAGGAATGGCCTCCAGCGGTTCGGTCAGCAGAAATTCTCCCGCCTCAATCCAGCTCTTGAGCCTTTCCGCCACCTCACGGGACATGGTATACGAAGTCAAGGGAGAAGTTTCTATCTCCTGCCCCTCGATCTCAATCTTCCCGGAGCGCAATTCTTCATAACTGACGTGCCTGATTATGCGGCTGACGCCGTTGGGGTAATCAAGGCCATAATCCTTGACGGGCAGCAGGATATCCGCGTCGGAAACGCCGGTGAACGCCGCCATTTCCGCATTGAGTACAGGGATGGGAATGCCCACGCCCACGGCCAGAGTACAGCCGTACCCCAGGAAAGAGTGCCCGCGCAGATAGCGGCCGTCCATGCCCTTGAGATCGCCCTTGAGCATGAGCGTGCCGGAACCGGCCAGCGGGATGCCGTTGGGCGCGCGCTTCGGTTCGACCACATGCTGGCTCCCCGCGCCGATGACGTAGCCCACACCTCCACCGAGGAAAATACGCGTCCCCATGCCTATGGTGCGCAAATACGGGTCATTGAGCAGCGGAGAAAGGCAGCCCGCCGTGGCGTAGTTGGCATTGCGCATACCGGGCTTGAGCGGCCCCATGTAGGTATAGATGAGCTTTTTCCCCGCGTTTACCGCCACGTTATAGTTCTGGTAGCAGTTACGCGGGTTGACAAGCTGCGCCCAGGGCAAGTCGGCCAAGGTCACATCCCGCTCAAGAGCGCGGCGCGGATAGCAGTCCGTGCCGTAACTCTCGGCCCGAAGATGCACGGTACGCCCCAGGGCGAGATCCTCGATCACATGCCCGCCGCCGTATTTGAAACGGCCGGGATGCACCTTGTTCAGCGGATCGTCCTCGGTCGGTTCCGTTGCGCCGATAAAACCGTCCACAGCGGCGACGCCGCCCGCGCAGGGCACATTGTTGAGCCAGATACGCGAGGCACGAATCACCGGAGGTTCGGGCTGGCCAAAATTGAAAAACAGGCCGGAAGAGCACATGGGAGAAAACGTGCCCGTGGTCACAACGTCCACTTCTCTGGCCGCAAGTTCCGGCCCCATGTCACGCACGGCCTTGGTCATGGCTTCCGCCGTGAGCACCACAGCCTTGCCCTGACGAATACGCGCGTTGATCTCCGCGATAGTCTTGATGGTCTTGTGTTTGTCAGCCACGCAATGCCCCGTCAAAGGTTCAGCTTGAGCAACGCGCGTTGCGCCTGCTCCATGCCGGGGTTGAGTTCGAGTGCGGTTTCAAAACAGCGCCGGGCCTGATCGCGGGCCTCCGACTGCATAAATACGAAACCGATATTGTACGCTATGCCCGCTGATATGCGGGTAATGTCCGGATTTATCTTCAACGCTTCCGCCATGCTCAAACGGGCATTGCGGAACTGTCGTCCCTCAGCGTACGCCATTCCTATGTTATAGTAAAGATTTTCATCTCTCGGAGCCACATGCAGCGCCTTGCGGTATTCCTCCACGGCTTCTTCCCACTTTCCCTGCTGGCGCAGCGCGATGCCGAGCTTGTTGAACAGCTTGACGTCATCCCTGGTCAGGTTTTTGCCCTTGGCATCCAGAGCCTTGCGCAGGAACATGACCGCCTGTTCAGGATTCTTGTCGCCATAGGCGGCGGCAACGCGTTCCGCCACATTGCCGATAAGCATCATGGCATCCTTGATCACCTGGGCGACAGCGGCATTGAACATCTCTTCGGCCCTGGCCATGTCGCCCTTTTTCAGCAGCAGTTCGCCCATGCTCAGCTTGCGCTCGGAGTTGAAGGGAGACAGACGATCCAGCTTTTCCAGATATTCGTAGCAGCCCTCCGTATCCCCGGTTTCCCGCGCCAGATCCGCCAGCTTGTGCAGAGGTTCAAGATACAGGTCGGCGTTGTCGCTAGCCGCGATATATGCTTCCTTCGCGGCCTGCGTGTTGCCCAGCAGCCTTTCCGCGTCACCCATCACGATGTAGCCCGCGGCACTGCCCGGCTTGAGTTCCAGCACCTGCCGCGCCACTTCCCTGGCTTTCTCCGCATCGCCCTTGGCCAGCAGCCCCTTGGCCAGATCCAGCACCTGGCCGAGCTTGCTTTGCGGCTTGAGCGTAAACGCCAGCTTTTCGATAATGGTATTGGGAGAAACAGGCTTGGTGATGAAATTGTCCGCGCCCACCTCGTGCAGGTACATAAGACGGGCCTGTTCGATTTCCACTGTCAACACCACAATATAAATCTTGGGATAGGCCAGTTTCAGCTGACGCACCAGAAAGGTGAGATCCTGCCCCTGAATCATGCGCTCCATGAACACGACGATATTCGGGCCGGCTTCGTCCGCCTTGCGAAACTCCTTGAGCATCTGGCCCGGTTCGGGAATCCAGCTCAGCAAATCCGGAGCGGTCAACCCCAGGTCTTTGACCAACACGGTTCGCACTACGGAAAGAAAGGCCTGATCGTCAGTCATGGCCAGAAAGTGCCCTTTCCGGCTCTTCACAAAATCAATGACCGTGTTTTCATACTGCTTCTGTCTGGCCCTGATAGCCGCTTCATTGATCGCCACAACTGTTCTCCGCCCGCCCTGTCCTCCCGCGCCTCGTCGCGGGAGGGCTGTTGCCCGGAATATCCGTCCGGCACCGTGCTTTTTACTGCCCCCTGGCCAATTAAGCCAGGGCGCATTAACGAGTCTTATGTTCTCCGGAACGTCCGGCCTTCAGTTTACGGTGTACATAACTGCGTTCAAGCCCGACAAGTTCGGCCAGGCGGGTGATATTGCCCCCGGCCTCTTCCAGCTTTTTTTCCAGATACCATGTTTCAAACAAGGCTTTCGCACTCTTGAAATCCATGTCCAGAAGATGCTCCAGTCCGGTTCTTTTCATTTCCGGGTTGACCATGGCAGGCGGATGGGAGGTTCCCTTTCCGGCTGCTCGCGCGGAAGCGGCGGCTTCCGCGGCATCCGCCGCACGGTTCCGCATTTCCGCCGGAAGCCCGGAAGCATCAACGACAGCGCCGGGATGCAGAATGCTCAGCCGCTCCACAAGATGCGCCAGCTCACGCACGTTGCCGGGCCAGGGCCAGCGCTTCAACGCCTCCACAGCAGTGGCGGAGAAGAGCGGCGGCGTAAGCCCGCGCCGGTTCATG
>CAJTSU010000001.1:51003-62326 GCA_910579055.1 uncultured Mailhella sp.
AGCGGAAACACTCTCAGCCGATAATACAGGTCAGCTCGGAATTCACCGCGCGCAATAGCCTGCTCAAGGTTTTTGTTGGTCGCGGCAATGACGCGCACGTCCACCTTGAGCGTATGCATGCCCCCCACGCGCTCAAAACTCTGTTCCTGAAGAATGCGCAGAATCTTGGCCTGGGTCTTGAGGCTCATATCCCCGATTTCGTCAAGGAACAACGTGCCTTTGTGCGCCAGTTCAAACTTGCCCGCCCGTGAACTGTCCGCACCGGTAAAGGCCCCCTTTTCGTGGCCGAACAGCTCGCTTTCGATCAATTCCTCGGGAATGGCCGCGCAATTTACGGCCACCAGCGGAGCGTCCGCCCTTCTGCTGTTGCGATGCACGGCCCGCGCGGCAAGCTCCTTGCCTGTGCCGTTCTCTCCGGTGATCAGGACCCAGGCGTCGGTAGGGGCCACGTGCGCCAGCTCCTGCCGGAACTCGGTCATGGCCGGAGACTGCCCGATGATCTCGTCTTCACTCTGCTCCATGGCGGCGCGCAAGGCCTTGTTTTCCCGGCGCAATTCCCCCATTTCCAGCGTATGCTGGACGAGCAGAAGAACTTTCTCCAGCGAGAGGGGCTTCTCGATAAAATCATGCGCCCCGCGCCGCAACGCGTCTACCGCCGTCTCGATATTGCCGTGGCCGGAGATCATGACCACAGGAAGATCCGGAAAACGCAGTTTGAACATGTCCAGCGCCTCCAGGCCGTCCATGCCCGGCAGCCAGATGTCCAGAAAAATCATATCGGGAGGAGAAGCTTCGGCCTTTTGCAGCCCTTCTTCAGCGGACGACGCCTCTTCCACGGCATAGCCCTCGTCTTCGAGTATACCGCGCAGCGAGAGACGTATGCCCTCCTCATCGTCTATGATCATAATGGAAGACGCCATAACAACCTACATGCCGAGATAGGCGCGGCGCACGGACTGGTCGTTGAGCAGGGCTTCCGCGCTGTTCTCCATGACCACACGCCCGTTTTCCATCACATAGCCGCGATGGGCGATCTTGAGCGCCTGGTTGGCGTTCTGCTCCACCAGAAACACGGTGGTTCCGTCATGGTTGATCTTCTGGATAATGCTGAATATCTGCTGGATGATGATCGGCGCCAGCCCGAGAGAGGGTTCGTCCAGCAGCAGCAGACGGGGCCGCCCCATGATCGCGCGGGAAATGGCCAGCATTTGCTGCTCCCCGCCGGAAAGTGTGCCGCCTGCCTGACGGCGGCGCTGGGCAAGGATGGGAAAGAGCGAGAAAATGTAGTCCATATCCCGCCGGATGCCCTCCTTGTCGTTACGCAGAAAGGCGCCAAGGTCCAGATTCTCCTGCACGGTCAGCTCGGGAAAGATCAAACGGCCTTCCGGCACCTGGCTGATGCCCAGGCGCACGATCTGGTTGGGCCGCATGCGCTGGATGGGCGTGCCCTCATAGAGAATCTCGCCGCTGCGGGGCTGGATGCCGCCGCAAACCGTCATCAGGGTGGTGGTTTTACCCGCCCCGTTGGCCCCGATCAGGGTGACGATTTCGCCCTCGTTCACTTTGAGGCTGATGCCGTGCAACGCGGGAATGTTGCCGTAAAAGGTGCATACGTCGCGAAGCTCAAGCATTGTCAGACTCCCCAAGATAGGCGCGGATAACTTCGGGGTTGTGGCGGATTTCCTCCGGCGTCCCGGCGGCAATGCGCGACCCGTATTCCATGACGAAAATGCGGTCGGACAAGGACATGACCATGCCCATGTCGTGTTCAATGAGCAGCACGGAGAGCGTGAACTTCTCCCGCAGTTCCAGCACCAGCTCCTTGAGCTCCAGCGTCTCCTGCGGGTTCATGCCCGCCGCGGGTTCATCCAGCAGCAGCAGAAAGGGGTCTGTGGCCAGAGCGCGGGCGATTTCAAGGCGGCGCTGTGCCCCGTAGGGCAGGTTGCGGGCCTCTTCCTTCCAGTGCGCCTCCAGATTGAGTTCCTTCAAAAGTTCGTAAGCGCGATCCACGCTGTCCTGTTCTTCGGCGCGCGTTTTCCCGTCACGCAGGATGGCCCCGAGGACGCCCGCCTTCGTCCGGCAGTGACGTCCGATCATGACATTCTCCAGCACGGTCATGCTGGAAAAAAGGCGGATGTTCTGGAAGGTGCGGGCCAGCCCCAGTTCGGTGATGCGGAACGGCTTCATGCCGTTGAGCCGGGCGGGCGTCTCCATGCCGGGACGGCAGGCGAATACGTCCCCTTCCGTAGGCACATAGATGCCGGTGACGCAGTTGAAAAAGGTGGTCTTGCCCGCCCCGTTGGGGCCGATAAGGGCCACGATTTCCCCGGCGCGGATATCCAGATCCACATCGTTCAGGGCGCGCAGGCCGCCGAAATTGCGGGACAGGGAACTCACCCTGAGTACGGGATGCTCTGCGTTCCGGCTCATGCGCGGCCTCCTTCGGCGGGCCCGGAGGCCGCCCCCGCCGGGCTGTATACGCGTTTGCGGCTGGGAATAAGGCCCTGCGGGCGGAAAATCATCATCAATACCATAAGCGCCCCGAACAGCAGCATGCGATACTCAGAGAACGCGCGCAGGTATTCCGGCGCCAGGGTCAACACCAGCGCGGCCACAACCACGCCGCTGATAGACCCCATGCCGCCAAGCACCACCATGGACAGCACCATGGCCGAATCCATGAAGGTGAAACTGGCCGGGCTGATGAAATTGATGCGCGCGGCCAGCAGCACCCCGGCAAAGCCCGCCCAGCAGGAGCCGAGGGCAAAGGCCTGAAGCTTGACGGTTCTGAGGTCGATGCCCATGGCTTCACTGGCGATTTCGTCATCGCGCAGAGCCTGGAGCGCCAGCCCCACGCGCGAATTCTTGAGCCGCGCCACCACAATGATGGTGATGATCATGGCCGCGAATGTGAGGTAGTACATATAGTTCATGGACTGATCGGGAGTCAGATCCATGAAGAACGCCGGGCGGGAGATATTGGCCACCCCCTGGGAACCGCCGGTGAGATCGCGCAGGTTGTTAAGCAGCAGGCGCACGATTTCCCCAAAGCCGAGGGTAACAATGGCCAGATAATCCCCCTGAAGGCGCAGTACAGGAAAACCGAGCAGCAGCCCGGCCAACGCGGCCATAAGGCCGCCCACGGGCAGGCAGGCCCAGAAGCCCAGGCCGAAATACTGGTTGAGCAGGCCGTATGTATACGCGCCAATGGCGTAGAACGCGGCATAGCCCAGCACCAGCTGCCCGGCGATGCCCACAGCGATGTTCAGCCCCAATGCCAGCATGACATAGAGGAACGCGTTGGCAAAAATGGTGGTCTGGTACATGGAGCCGACCAGCGGCAGCAACACGCCCACGGCCAGTAGCGCCCCTATGCCGGAAGAGGAAAAGATACGGTTGGAGGTCAGGCCGTGCCATTTTTCAGAAAGTCCGGCCAGGGCGGCGCTCACGGCGGACGGCCCGGATTCCGATCCGTGCTCCTTGCGATGGAAATACCACATCCAGAGCAGGGAGCAGCCGATCATCACGACAAACATGCCGAGGGCGCGCTCCCACAGGACGGTTACCGTATGCTGACGCGCGGCCACCTTGACGCAGAGCACGGGGAAGGTCAGCAACACAAACCATGCGCCGACCATAAGGGAACGAAGCAGTATTCTCATTGTGACATTCATGGGGCTACACCTTCTGAATCGCGGCCTTGCCGAGCAGACCGGCAGGCCGGAATATGAGGATGAGCACAAGCAGCGCAAAGGCCAGCACATCTTCATAGTCGCTGGAGAAGTAACCGGCGGTGAAGCCCTCCGCCAGACCAAGCACAAGGCCGCCCAGCATGGCCCCGGGAATGGAGCCTATGCCGCCGAGCACGGCTGCGGTAAAGGCCTTCATCCCGGCCAGGAAGCCGATGGCGAACCCCACCTGCCCGGTGCGGGCGGCGATGAGCGTGCCGCCCAGCGCGGCGAGGGCGGAACCGATGATGAAGGTCAGAGAAATAATGCGATCCGCGTCAATGCCGAGCAGCATGGCCATTTTGCGGTTCTGTGCCGTGGCGCGCATGGCCTTGCCCATTTTGGTGTAGCGGATGAACAGCGCCAGGGCCACCATGATCAGCAGGCTGGTCATGAGCATGATAAAATCCCCGGGAGCCATGAAATTGCCCATATCCTGCAAAAACTCGAAGCGGCGGGGAATAAGGCGGGGAAAGGGCACAGAGTTGGAGGTCTGCGCCAGCTGCACATAATTCTGGAGGAACGTGGACATGCCGATGGCGGAAATCAGCGGAGCCAGCCGGGACGCTCCACGCAGGGGTTTGTAGGCCACCTTTTCCACGGTGTAGCCGTAGGCCGAACACCAGACCATGGCCACCAGGGAGGCAATCACCAGAATGCCCCACCAGGGCAGGCCCAGACCACCCAGGATACCGGCCACGATCAGCGCGGTGAACGCGCCCAGCATGTAAATTTCGCCGTGCGCAAAGTTGATCAGACCGATGATGCCGTACACCATGGTATAACCAAGCGCAATGAGCGCGTAGATACTGCCGCGCGTCAGACCGCTGAAGAAAATCCCCAGAAAATATTGAAAATCGAATTCCATCCCGTCCGCCTTGCAGGGAGCTGAAAAGTGCGCCGCCCCCCGGAAAGGGCAAAACGGCTTGCCTTCGCGGCAGAGTACAGTCCCTCGCCGCAAGAGGCAAGCCAAAAGCCCGAAACCTGAGCTGTTTCAAAAGACCTTGTTCAGAGCGGAACCGCTTCAGAACATGCTGCAACGGAAAGTGCGCAACGCCTCCCCCGTATGGCGGGGGAGACTGGCACTAGTTCTTGAACACTTCCTTGTACTGGCCGCCTTCAATCTTGTAGATCGACATGCCCACGCCGATGGCGTCGCCCTTGTCATCAAACTTGATGCGCCCGATGGGGGTATCCACTTCGCTGCTGCGCAGGGCGGCCATGATCTTGTCAGAGTCCGTGCTCTGAGCCACGTTGACGGCGTTGAGCAAGGCGATGGAGGCGGCCACGCCATTGTCAAAGAACGCGCCGGGCGCGGTTCCGAACTTTTCCTGATGCTTCCTGGCGTAGTAAACGCTCAGAGGGTTGGCGCTGGTATCCGTGGGGCCGGAAGCGTACACGCCTTCGGCGTCTTCACCGGCCAGCTGCACAAAGCCCATGTCTTTCAGGCCGTCCGGGCCGACCATGGGAATCTCCACGCCGGCGGAATACATATTGGAAAGGATTTTGGCCGCTTCGGGGTAGTAGCCGCCCCACATGAGCGCGCCGGCCTTGGCCTGGCTGACCTTGCGCACGGCGGAGGAGTAATCGGTGGCGCCGGGGGTCACGGCTTCAAACAGAACCACCGTGGCCTTGCCGCTCTTTTCCAGTTCTTCCCTGGCCTTTTCCGCATAGCCGCGGCCATATTCGCTGTTGTCGTGCAGAATGGCGATCTTGTCCAGCTTCAACGCCTCAACAATGAACTTCGCGCCGACCACGGCGGAGTCGTTGTCATTGGCGATGGTACGGAAAAAGGTGGGGTTCTGGCCGCTCTGGGTCAGGGAAGGCGTGGTTGCGGAAGGCGACATGGAAATCATCTTGGCATTGGTGTACAGGGGCAGTGTGGCCTTGCAGGGGCCGGAGCAGATGTGGCCCATGACAGCGGCCACGCCGTCGGAAATCAGCTTCGTGGCGGCAGCTGTGGCGATCTCGGCCTTGCACTGGTCATCCTGCGCCACAATTTCCACCTGCTTGCCCATGATGCCGCCCTTGGCATTGAATTCTTCAGCCACAAGAATGGCGGCGTTCAGACTGGGCGTGCCGTAGGAAGCCAGCTCACCGGAATGAGCGCCGGCCACACCGAGCTTGATTGTATCCGCCGCGAACGCGGGAGCGGCGGCAAAAAGCGCGGCCATCCCGCAGGCCAGGGTTTGCATCCAACGTTTGGACATGAAAAAATCCTCCGCGCATAAAAATGACAAAATTGTAAATAACACCCTGCAAAAAATACCCCCGCCCCTCTCCTGAAGCAGGGGGAACCTTCTAAGTGCCGTAACCCGGCGAGTATTGTCAAGGAATATATGAAAATCGCTCTGTTGCAGAACCATGTTGATGGCGTTGCGCGAGCGCTATCGGCACAAGCCGCCGGATTGCGCCCGCGTTTGAGCGCCGCACATGCCCAGGTCACAGGCCTTGCGCAGAGCGGCACAGCCTTCGGCGTCCTTTCCACGCAAAAATTCCAGCGCGCCACGATACAGATAGATACTCGGTTCCGCCGGGTCAGCCTCGAGCGCAGAGATCAGATCCCGTTCCGCGCCCTGCTCCCGCGCCATGCGTAACGCAACATACGCCCTTGCCGCATAGGCGCGCGCCCGCAGCCGCGCGCCTTCAGCACTTCCTGTGCCCGGCAACCGCTGCACAGCCCTGGTCAAGTCGTCAAACGCATCCTCAAGATAGCCCTGCGCCGTCAGGGCCTTGCCGCGCCAGATCAACGCGTCGGCATAGCTCGGGGATTCTTCCAGCACCACATCCAGCAGCAGCGCGGCCCGCGCCGGGTCCACGCAGTCATCCTCAATCCATAAGGATTTCGCCTCCAACAGGCGCTGCTCAGTTGCCGGAGAGAGCAGGGGCACCAGCGAAGGATGAGAGACAGAGCCGGAAGCGGAAACCTGTGCGGCAGAGGAAGACTCCGGCGCAGCGCCGGAAAACAAGCCGCCCGGCCGCGCGCAGCCGCTCAGCGCCGCCAGCATCAGACACAGCCCCGCCATGCGCGCCATGAGCCTTTCCTTCATCGTGAAAACCTCCTTCTCTCACGCGCTTCGCCTTCACGCGGGCGCTCCACGCGGACACCGTCGCGCTCCGGTCGGTCATCGCGCCGGACACCTTTTCGCCCGTCAAATTCCGCTCCCGCATCCCGCGCCGTCCCGAGCAGGATGCCATGCTGCCGCAAGCGCTCGGCATCGGTTCTGGCGACGTGCAGAGGGCGCCCCTCGGCGTCCGCTTCCGCATAATACATGGCCGCAGCCACCGTGCCCGGCGTGGGGATGAAACACTGTACCTGCCGGGGGCTCCAGTTCCGCTCCGCCAGCCAGTCGGCCAGCTGACGCATGTGCGCGTCGGTACAGCCGGGGAAAGCGCTGAGCAGGTAGGGAATGACATACTGCTCCTTGCCGTGCGCGCGGGAATAGGCGCGGAACGCGTCAAGAAAGCGCTCGAACTCCTCCATGCCCGGCTTGCGCATCAGGCGCAGGACATCCGGCGCGCAGTGTTCCGGCGCGACCTTGAGCTGACCGCCGGTAAATTCTCCCGCATAAGCTTCCAGCGCCTCCTTCTGCTTCAGCGCGAGGTCGAAGCGCACGCCGCTGGCCACGCGCACATGGCGTACACCGGGCAGTTTCCGAATTTCATGCAGCAGCTCGATATGTTCGCGCTGATCCACGCTGAAGCCGGGGCATATCGTGGGCACCATGCAGCTCGGCCTGCGGCAGTGCGAAGGATCCAGCGAGCATTTCGCGCCCCACATATTGGCGGAGGGGCCGCCCACATCGCTGATTGCGCCGGGGAAATCACGCCGGGAAGCCATGAGCCGGGCTTCCTTCAGCAAGGATTCCCGGCTGCGCGACGCAATGCGCCGCCCCTGATGCAGCGCGAGGGAACAAAAAGAACAGCCCCCGCCGCAGCCCCGGTGACAGGTCATGCTGGTCAGCATCATCCCCACGGCGGGGATCTCCTCCTTATAGGAAGGATGGGGCCTCCGGGTAAACGGCAGGGCGTAAAGAAAATCCAGTTCCTCCGTGGAAAGGGGCGCGGCGGGAATCTCCAGCAGCACGGCGCGGGCCGTGCCGGAGCCCCCCTCTCCGCCCAGCGGCTGCACGGCGCGGGCGCGCATCTGGTGCACCTGCCGCTCCAGCAGGAGCGTAGCCTTTATCAACAGCGCGGGCTGAGCCAGAATATCTTCATGAGAAGGCAGGCGGATGATTTCTTCCCCATGTGCGCCGCCTTCTGTCTTCAGGCCTTCCAGCGCCTCCACCTCGCTCATGCGGATCATCCGTGCCGTACCGGGAATTCCGGCCAGCGCCGCCGCGATTTCCTCCCTGGGCAGAATGTCGGCGGAATCCACAAAATTCGCCGCGCAGGCCTCATCCAGACGGCGGGCGATATCCAGCAATGCGGCTTCCCCCATACCATACACAAGCACGTCAAGCTTGGCGTCCGGCAGGAGCGACTTGCGCAGGCTGTCCGTCCAGAAATCATAGTGGCTGATGCGCCGCAGCGAAGCTTCTATTCCTCCCGCCGCTACCGGCAAACCGGGAAAGGCTCGACGCACCAGAGAGGCATATACACTCACCGCGCGGTTCGGGCGCGCCCCGGCCTTGCCGCCCGGAGTGTAAGCGTCGTCATGGCGCTTTTTGCGAAAGGCCGTGTAATGGGCCAGCATGGAGTCCACCGCTCCCGCCGTTACGCCGGCAAAAAGGCGCGGACGCCCCATACGCGCGATATCGTCCACCGTGTCCCAGCGGGGCTGGGCCACAATGCCCACCCTGTACCCGTGCGACTCCAGCCAGCGCCCCAGAAGCGCCACGCCGAAGGCGGGATGATCCACATAGGCGTCGCCGGATACCAGTAGCACGTCCAGCTCATCCCAGCCGCGCCGCTCCATGTCTTCCCTGCTCATGGGCAAAAAGAGCCCGCGGTCGCGGAATTCTTTCGGCGTAAACGCAGGCCTGTCCCTGCGCCCCCCGTCCCCATTCCGGGGACGGCGATCCCGATTGCCGTCCCGGCGTTCAGTCCGGCGCCGCCCGTCGCTGCGGCACCCATGCTCCTCCCGAGATACAGGAGCGGAAGGAAGAAATGCGGCTTCCCCGCACCCCGCGTTCCTGTGCGGACGCCATGATGCTTCGCCGGGAACGGGCTCCTTGTGAATACGAACGGGCTTTTTTTCCGGCATGACAGACCTCGCTGAAATATCCGCAAAAAGGGAGCGGAGCTCCCGCGCCCTTTTGCGCAGGAAACACCCTAAACCATGCCCTTCCGGGCGGCAAGCCCGACGCGGGAAAGCCGATCCTGGCTGCCTGTGCCCGCTCCATCTGCCCGGAAGCACCTGAACCCAACCAGCATCATTTCAAATTTGTGTTGTTATTATCTGGTATTATCTCACATTCAAAAAAAATGTATTCTTCTCTATTTTTTTGCTTGACCTCCCGCTCAGTTTCGGGCAAAAGTCTTCTTCGTCGTGGGGCTGTAGCTCAGCTGGGAGAGCGCTTGAATGGCATTCAAGAGGCCAAGAGTTCAATTCTCTTCAGCTCCACCAGAATATTTCAGGCAACTATAACAGTTAGCTGTTATAGTTGCCTTTTTTTATTGAGGTGCATGATGTACTTTTATAAAAAGTTGACTCATTTTTTAGTGTATAATTATAGAAAATTGACTCATTTATTGACGATGCCTGTATATGCCTATTGTATCTTATTAGGTATACTATTGCTATTTTCAATTTATTATTGGATGATAGAAGATCAGAAAATTAAAGAAATTCCATTTCAAATTTTTATTTCTCTGATTTCAATAGTTATCACCGTATGTTTTATCGATTTTCTTACAAATAAAAAACGACTAGATGAAACAAGGGCAGTTCGTAGAATTGCATTTATCAGAGCAAGTAATATTCTGTGTTTTATAAATGATATTTGGTCTGAACTTGTAGAACTATCAATTACTGAATATACTGATGAATATATATACACAGAAAAATATTATAACTATGTAAAATCAAATGTAAATCTTTCACAACATATGCACACAAGAAACTGTAAAGTTTTTGAATTTTTATATAATCATTCTAGCATGTTATGTGAATCAATTGACAAATATATAAATACATATGGAGTATACATTCCTGCCAGCACATTAGCTATATTAGGAAAAATCCAATGGTGCGGCATACTTCAGTTGGGAAAGGTCATGAACGGACAGCTCCCGTTACCCTTTCCTCAAGAATTTCCATTTTCTTGGGAAATGCTGCAAAAGGACTTTAAACTATTTGAAACTCTTGAAAATGACTTATCTTCACATAGTTGGGAGTTTCCCAACTTGCGAGAAGAAGATCTCTTTGATCCTCCATCTTTGCATTGCCCGTCCTTCAAAGGACATCTGCTTGGCAAGAAGCTGAAGAGCGCTTGAATAGCATTCAAGAGGCCAAGAGTTCAATTCTCTTCAGCTCCACCAGAATATTTCAGGGAATCCGCCAAGGGTTCCCTTTTTTCATGCCAGCCCGCCTGCGCTGTGACGGGCAGGGCCGCGACTGCCCGGTTTCTCCCCGTGTTGTTTGAATGGCACAAGGGCCCGCAACGCATGCCGTGTGTGGGCTATATGTTGGGGAGGTCTCAAACCACAAAGGAATTTTTGATGAATCTGCCGCAGGGCGGCATTGCTGACCGTCTGATATTTGGGGGTGACGGCAACGGTTCGTCAAACACCTTGCAAGCAAGCTCAAAGCTGACCTTGCGCTTGGCATAATTGATCCGGTTTTTCTGCTCGTGCCATTCAAAACCCATGACAAATATTGCGCCTGCAACAAGGAACATCGTCAACGAACCCATCTCACGCTGCCAAGCCCGCAAAAGCCCGGATCACACGGTGTCTCTTTGCCCACAGGTTGTATTGACTCACGGATTTGGAGTGAACCGGAGGCTCGTGGAGCCTGAACGCGCAGGTCAGTGAGTCTGCATGCCGCCCCCCAAAAAAAACTCGGATTTCTTCTTGCATTAGCCGGGAGGATGCGGATAAAGCAAACGAAGGCGGACACGCCATGTTATTCGACTGGAAAATTGGAGATCGTATGAAACTCGTCTATCGCGGCAAAACTAAAGACGTTTACGAACGTGACGCTCATTCCCTGCACCTGGTATTCACGGACAGAGTAACCAAAAATGACGCCGGGGAAATCGATCCGGGCGGCAACAATCTGGCGGAAGAAACCGTTCCTGGCCAGGGGGAAGCCTGCCTGCTCATGTCTTCGGCCATTTTCAGCGAGATAAATGATAAAAAAATCGCGCGCACGCACATGCTCTCCTACGATCTGCCGTCCCTGTCCATGGACGTGATGCGGGCCAGGTTGTTCACTCCCGGCCTGGAATGGGTGACGCGCTGGGTGTGCACCGGCAGTTTCCTGCGCCGCTATTCCATGGTTCCCGGCCTGAAAGACGGCATGCTTCTACCCTCGCCTGTATTTGAAATCACCCTCAAGGATGACGCCGCAGGCGACCCGCTCATCGTCCCGTCCGCCCTGGTGGCCCTTGGTATTATTGACGGCGGGATTATGGACGATCTTTTGGCCA
>CAJTSU010000001.1:62336-62563 GCA_910579055.1 uncultured Mailhella sp.
CCGCCGCCATGAAGGCCATCCGGGCCATGTTCACCGCCCGTGGCCTGGATCTCTGGGATATCAAGATAGAATGGGGACTGGACGAACAGGGCCAGCCCATCATCATTGACGAGATCTCCCCCGGCTGCTGCCGCGCGTTCAAGGCCGGAACCCGTGAACGCGTAGCGGGCCTGGAACTGGCGGAAAAATTCCGGCTTTAACATCGCTCACGCAATTAACGCCCCCCC
>CAJTSU010000001.1:62586-76311 GCA_910579055.1 uncultured Mailhella sp.
GGGGGCGTCGCTCCAAGCTCGCTACGCTCGCGCCTCCGGCGGTCAAGGTTATGTTCAACACTATTCTGCAACACAGCGGCTTTTAAAAGAGGCTTGTTTTTCTCCTGCGGTTAGTCTGTCATGAATCTGGTGCGAACTGTCATTCTGCGCTGGAAGCGGCACCCGGTGCGCGGCGCGCTGTTCGGCCTTGCGCTACTGCCGGCGCTGAACATCGGCCGTTATGTGCTCTGGCCGCCCGTAGGCCAACTGGCCACTGTCAACCCGCCTTTCACCGCCATGATGGAACACCGCCGCGAGCAATGGGACAGGGATCGGGCAAAACAGCGTAAAGCCCCCAAAGACATGCCCATGCGCCAGATCTGGATGCCGCTTGAACGTATTTCTCCCCATCTGCGCAAGGCCGTGGTCATTTCAGAGGATGACACATTCTGGGAGCACAACGGATTCAATTTCACCACCATGCAAAACGCTCTGGAGCGCAATCTGAAAAAAGGACGCATGGCCGCAGGGGGAAGCACCATCACCCAGCAACTGGCCAAAAACCTGTGGTTTACGCCCGAACGCTCCATCATGCGCAAAATCAAAGAGGCTGTCATGGCCTGCCGTCTGGAGCTGCTGCTGAACAAGGAACGCATTCTGGAGCTCTACCTCAATGTGGCAGAATGGGGCAACGGCATTTACGGCGCGGAGGCGGCGGCCCGGCACTATTTCGGCAAATCTGCCGCGGCCCTTACCACATACGAGGCGGCAAGCATGGCGGCCATTCTTCCCGCTCCGCTCAAACGCACGCCCTCCTCGCCCCTGGTCAGGAGGCTGGCCGCCCGGCTGGTAAAACGCATTCCCCTGTATTGAGCCGAACCTGTCCGCCCGGCACGCCGTGTTGATCGTGCCCTGCAAATTCCGTATGATTATTCTCTTGTCACCACGGACGGCCCCGCCGTTCCGACTTGTCTGTTTTCATACCTTTCCCGGCCGGGCAGGGAGGCTACCGCGCCATTTCCGGGCCGGACGCACAGCGCAAGGAGAATACTCATGTCCGACAAAGCGCGTATCGGGTGGATCGGCACCGGCGTCATGGGTTCCGCCATGGCCGGCCATCTGCTGGCAGCGGGCTACCCCCTGACCATCTACAGCCGCACCAAATCCAAGTGTCAGTCTCTGCTGGAAAACGGCGCGTCCTGGGCCGCTTGCCCGGCTGAAGTCGGTGAGGCAAGCGATATTGTCTTTTCCATTGTCGGCTACCCCAAGGATGTGGAAGAAGTCACCATTGGCGGGCGCGGCTGCCTTGCGGGCCTGAAGGAAGGCGGCATTATCTGCGATATGACCACCTCCAGCCCGGCTCTTGCCAGGCGCATTGCGGAAGAAGCGGCAAAACAGGGCCACTTTGCGCTGGACGCCCCTGTCACCGGCGGCGATGTCGGCGCGCGTGAAGCCCGGCTATCCATTTTTGTCGGCGGGGAACGTGCCGCGTATGAAAAAGCATTGCCCTGTCTTGAAGCCATGGGCAAAAAAATTCTGCACTGCGGCGATGCGGGCGCGGGGCAGTATGCCAAGCTGGCCAACCAGGTGGCTATTGCCGGGGTCATGTTCAGCGTGTGCGAATCTCTGCTTTTTGCGCAGGAAGCCGGAATCGACGTAGCCAAGTGGCGGGATCTGGTCGGCTCCGGAGCCGCCGGAAGCGCGGCCATGAACACGCTTGGCGTCCGTCTGCTGGGGCAGGATTACGAACCCGGCTTCTTTGTTGACCACTTCATCAAGGATCTGGGCCTCTGTCTGGAGGAATGCCGCCGCATGGGCCTTGTTCTGCCCGGCGTGGAACTGGCTGAAGAACTGTATCGCTCCGTTCAGGCCAGAGGCGAAGGCAGGAAGGGGACTCAGATTCTGGTCAAGGTGCTGGCCGAACTCTCCGGCAAAACCTGGAACAGTCATCCCTGAGATCCGCCGCCTTTATATCCTCCATGCGCCGGAATTTCCAGAGAACGTCCGGCGTTTTTATTTATGCCGCCCGGCGGGCCGGAGCAAAACCATACGGCCAACACGCTTCTTAGCGTTCCCGCAGGGCGTTCTGACGGGCCTTGAGAATGGGCTTGAGCAGATAGTCCAGCACGGATTTTTTGCCGGTGAGAATGTCCACCTGCGCCATCATGCCGGGAATGATAGGAAGCTTTTCCATGTGATAGACCAGTTCCGTCGCCTTGGTACGGAGTATGGCCCGGTAATAGAATTCTTCCTGCGCGCCCCGCATTTCCTTGATGGTATCGGCGCTGATCTGCTCAAGGGTGGCTTCCAGCCCTCCGTATATGGAAAAGTCATATGCCGAAATCTTGACCATGGCCTTCTGGCCTGGGTGAAGAAAGGCCACATCCGCCGGGCGTATGTGGGCTTCGACAAGCAGCGTGTCATTGAGCGGGACGATTTCCATAATCGGTTCGCCGGGCTTGACCACTCCCCCTACCGTGGAGATATGGATGCGCTGTATGGTTCCCTGGAGAGGGGAGCGCAGTTCGGTTCTCGTTACCCGGTCGCCGCCCGCGCTCAGGGTTTCCCGGAGGCTGGCAAGCTCGACATGACGCTTGTTCAGTTCATCCACAACGGTGGCGCCAATCTCCGCCTGCCGCGAAGCGATGCGCTGCTCGGCTTCCTGCGCGGCGCTCAGGGCGCGGGGAATGGATGCGGCAAGCTGGGCCGCCTCCCCCTGAAGATTGTTGACCTTCTGCTCCAGCTCAAGGAAGGAAACGCGGGAATAGGCGCGTTTCTGAACCAGCGGCTGGGCGATGTCGCGCTGTTCAATGGCCAGCATCAGACTTTTGTCCGTCTGGGTTTTGCGGGCCTCAAGCTCCTTCACTTCCGCCTGGCGCTGCCGAACCTGGGCTTCCAGCAGGGCCAGCTCGCTTTTGCGCTGTCGCATGCGGGAGTTGTACAGGGCCATCTGGTTGGCGATGATCTGCCGGCGTATGGCCAGTGCGTCCGATTCCTCCGCCTCCGCCGTGGCGTCGTAGAGATTTTTCAGAATATCCTCACCGAAATCGGGAGGATAGACCGGAGCCGTGCCGCTCAGTTCCGCGTCCAGACGGATGATGGACGCGGCGGCCTCAAGGGCTCTGTTGACAGCGTCGCGGTAGGTGGAGGCCGCCATTTCATTGGAAAGGCGGGCCAGCAGCGCCCCTTTTTCCACCACCTGCCCCTCATATACCAGAACTTCCTGCAGAATGCCGCCTTCAAGATTCTGGATGGTCTGGGTACGCTGAGCCGAAACTATCTGCCCCTGGGCATGCGTGACTTCGTCAATGTCCGTCATCCCGGCCCAGCCGAGAAAGCAGAGAAAGAAAATTCCCACGGCCAGGGACAGCAGGCGGGCGCTCCGCTCCGGCATACGGGCGAGCGCCGCGTCAACTTCATTGGCATAGGGCAGTTCTTCCCGGTCAAGGCGCGGGCCTTTGTCCATGCCGGGGAGGGGGCCGCGGGCCGGATGCCTGTCGGGGGCGTCAGGGCTGGTCATGCGTTCTTCTCCCTATGCGCCTGCCTGCGCGCTTCCGGGCGGGAAAGCCCGGCCTTTCCGTCACCGGCTCGGCCTGCGCCGGCGTGGGCCGTCCGTTCCTTCAGGCGGGCGAGCACAGCGTCGCGCGGGCCGTCCAGCATGATGCGGCCGCCGTCCATGACGATGAGGCGATCCACAATGGCCAGCAGGCTCATGCGATGGGTGATCAGCACCAGCGTTTTGCCGGGGCAGGCGTTTTTCAGGCCTTTGAGAATAAGGTGTTCGGAATCGGAGTCCATGTTGCTGGTAGGTTCATCGAGAATAAGCACATCCGGGTCGCGCACCAGTGCGCGAGCCAATGCCACGGCCTGGCGCTGTCCGCCGGAAAGGTTGCGCCCCTGTTCCCCCACCTGCGCGCCGAAGCCTGCGGGGTTCTGCGCGATGAAGCCGGCCGCTCCCGCCAGTGATGCGGCGCGCAGTACAAGATGATCGTTGATGGAGGGATCGCCCAGTGTGATGTTGTCCCGAATCGAGCCATAGAACAGCACCACCTCCTGAGGCAGAACGCCGATGCGCCCTCTCAGCTCCGCCTCGGGCATCTGGCGGATATCCACGCCGCCGAACTTCACCGCGCCTTCGGCGGGCTGGTAAAGCCCGATGAGCAGCTTGCCCAGCGTGGACTTGCCGGAGCCCATGCGCCCGATGACGCCCACGCGTTCGCCGGGGCGGATACGCAGGCTGATGCCGCTTAACGAGGCCCGCTGCGCGCCCGGATAGGTGAAACTCACGTCCTCCATGGCCAGAGAGGGTGAAAGCGATCCGAAATCCATGCCCCCGCTCTTTTCCTCCCGTTCGTCGCGCAGGTTCATGATGATGTCCAGGGCCTTGAGCGAAACGCGGGAGTTCTGGAGGCGGGAAAGCAGCGTAGCCAGCTGCATGAGCGGGGCCATGGCCCGCCCCACCAGGATATTGGAGCCGATGAGGCCACCCATGGTCATCTCGCCCGCGCTGATGCGGTACACGCCCCAAATCACCATGCCCACGGTGACGGCATGAGTCACCAGCATGAAAGAGGTCACGGCGAGATTGTTGTAGTTGCGGGAAACGGCCGCCTGCCGGGCGGACGTGTCGGAAACCTGCTCCCATTTCGTTTGCATCCGGCTTTCCGCCATGCAGGCCTTGATGGTTTCCAGCCCGTTGACCATTTCCACCAGCAGGGCGTTTTTCTGCATGTTCTGCTTGTAATTCTGCTCCACCGCGCGCCTGGATCGCGCCTGAAGACAGAGCCCCAGGCAGATGAGCACGGGAACCGCCACCAGGGGCAGCACCACGATATCCCCGCCGATGAAGGCCACAAGCAGCAGAAAGAGTATCATGAAGGGCAGATCGATACAGGCGAGCAGTGTGGATGAGCTGAAGAACTCGCGCAATGACTCGAATTCGCGCAGATTGTTGACCAGCCCTCCCGTGGATTCCGGCTTGTCGTCCAGGCGCATGGCAAGCACCTTGCCCACCAGCATGCTGGAGAGCACCACATCCGCATTGCGCCCGGCCACATCGACGAAGCGCCCGCGCAGATAACGCAGGATAAAATCGAACAGGTAGGCGATGAGAATGCCCGCGGCCAGGGCCCACAGCGTCTCAATGGCGTTGTTGGGCACCACGCGATCGTAGACGTTCATGACGAAAAGCGGGCTGAGCACGGCAATCAGGTTGATGATCACGCTGGCGAACGCCACATGGCGATAGATAGGGGCGTAGTGTCTGAGCACGTCCCAGAACCAGCGTGGCCCACGGGAAAGGCGCAGAGCCTCCGCGCGTTTGTCCGGCGTGACCTCCGGCGAGGCGAACAGGGCATAGCCGGAGTATTCCTTCCCCAGTTCCTCCGTGGGAACCACGCGAATGGCCTCGCCGTCCTCGGGAAAGATGACTTCCGCGCGGTCGCTTCCGAGCGAGAGCAGCACACAGGAACGATCGTGGCGCAGGAGCAGCACGCAGGGCAGGGTGAGGGGAGAAATGTTGTCCAGCGTCTCTCTGTACAGGATGCGTCCGCGCAATCCGACGTTCTCCGCTGCGCGCAGGCAGGCCGCCGGAGTGACGCGGCTCGCTCCGGCCAGACCAGCCATGAGCGATCGCGCTGATACATTACGCCCCTTGAGGCGGAGCAGGGTTGCCAGGCTGCGCAACAGGGGCGGCATGAAGTCCACATCGCACGGCGCAAGCGGCACTGCGGAGAGCCGCCTCTCCGCGGCGTTTCGCCGCGCATCAAGTGGTGTGTCAGCGTTATTTCGGGTAGCGTCCGGGGTTTGTGTCACGATCCGCCTCCGGAATCATCAGGTTATGCCTGTGCGTCGTGCCGGTCAGGGGAAGAGGATCCTTGTCCCGTCTGCGGGCATCCCGGTGATGAACCGGCTCGTACAGATCCCATCCATGAATGCGCCAGATGGGCAGGAGACGGCCCGTAATGCCGTAAATGCGCCAGGCGCCCACGACAATGTTGTTCCGGGCGGTCAGAAGCTCGGTTTCCGAGTTGTACAACTCGCTTTCCGCATCAAGAATATCAAGCAGACTGCGTTCCCCAAGCACAAACTGCTCCAGATAGGCGTCGCGCGTCAGGGTATTGAAGCGAACGGCTTCCTTGTAGTTTGCGGCCAGCCTCTGCGCCGTAAGCCATGCGTTCCACGCGTCGTCGATTTGCTGCCCCAGTTCATCCTGAAGATTTTGCAGTGTCATGCGCGCCTGACGCACCCGGGCCATGGCCGCTTTTTCTTCGGCAATATCCGCGCCGCTGCGGAACAGATTCCATGACATGGCAAGGCGGATGTCCACGCTGTCGGTATCAAGATCCGCCGGGCCGCCGCGATGTGAGGTCTGAGGGCCGCCCTGGAGATTGATGACGGGCTGGCGGGCGGCTTCGGCCAGTTCCTTGTCGGCCTGCGCCGCGCGTATGTCGTCCACATAGGCCGCCAGCTTGGGGTTGGTCTTTTCGGCCTGGGCCATGATGTCCGCCGGGCCGTCGTACATGCCGTCGGGCATGCGCACAGGGTCAAGGTGCGCGGGCGCGCGGAAGCCGGTGAGCCGCTGATAGTTTCTTTCGGCTTCCTCAAGGGCAAGTTCGGCCTGGGTCAGAGTGGACTGGGCACGGGACAGACGCCCCTGCGTATGCGTGACTTCCGCCATGCTGTCCGCGCCAAGCTGTTCGCGGTTGCGGGTGTCGGCCAGAATCTTTTCATGCCGGTTCACGTTCTTTTTTGCCAGTTGTACCAGTTCGCGGTTGCGGATGACGTCAAGGTGGGCAATGAGCCCGTCCAGCGCATATGTTGTGGCGTTGTCAAACAGCCTTTCCTGCATGGAATCCAGAGTGGCCTGCGCGCTGCGCACGCGGCTGCGGGTCGCCAGGCCGTCCCACAGCGGCTGGGTGACGGTGAGGCTGGCCCCGCTGAAGTGGTCAAAACTGGTGTCCGCATCCACGGCGCGGGTGGTGGAATTGCTCAGAGAGCCTACGCCGATGTGGGCTTCCGCATCCACGCGCGGCCCCCAGCCCGCCTTGGCGCGGGTGACTTCGTGGCGGACAGCCTCACGGTTTTCCTGCAGGGCCGCCAGCCCCGCATGATGCTTGAGCACCGCTTCCATGGTCTGCTTAACGCTGACGGAGCCGTGCTCAGGCACAGGGCCCTCCGCTCCGGCGGCGGATGGGTGGACAAGGCAGAGCGTTGCCAGAACCATTGTCCCGGTCAGGAACGTGGCTGTGCGGGAAAGGGAAAAAACGGGAGTCATCGGGAAAATCCTCTTGATGTTACTGTGCGTAATTTCTTTGTTGCAAAAAAGAGGCGTGCGGCATTGTCCGAATTTTCGGAAGGAGCGGCGGAGAAAAGGCTGTTCGGGCGGATCCTCCTGCCCTGTTCCGCGCGTCATGCGTGAAGCTGTCTCAGGGGGAACTTGTTGTTTCTCTGGTCAGACCATCATTACGGGTAAGTCCCCAAAGAGAAATATGCGCCCCGGCCGGGGAACTCGCATAGCGCATGCTTCAAGTGTGGGACGTGACGTTTTTCAGACGTGACATATCCTCCCGTTCACCTGAAAGGCGGGGAAAACACGCCAAAAAAGGGATGCGCAGGCAATGTTAAAGAGAGAGAGAGAGAGAGAGAGAGAGAGAGAGAGAGAGAGAGCAAGATCCGCGCCACCCTTAATTAAAATATATGGTTCTTATAACCGAAGCGGAAGCGTTCAGGCAAGGGGGAAAGATGGCTATTTCGTTAAAAGTGGAAGATGCGGCAACATTCGTTGCCGCAAAGCCAGCCCGTGTTCCACACGGGCGAGCGGCAGTCGTCGGGCGACGAAGGAGCCTTACGAATGGCCACAGCAGGGATAAGGCAGCATGTATCCACGGCCAGCTCGCTCGCGCCTCCGGCGGTCAGGGATATGTTCAACACTATTCCACAACAGAGCCCCAATGATATTTGTTGTTGACAATTCACCTTTATTGGAGGAAATTGTCCTCAACAAGCGTACATACATCTGCTTGCAAGAGCGCCTGCCATACCATGGGCTCGCAAAATTCGGTGAAAATTTTTCGCCTTTTGTGTGCAACCCAATTAATGTGGCAGGTTTTTTTTATGCCTATCCCAGCGGGCAGCAGTCTTTCCGGTTTCTTCCACAATTCGCGCGGTCTGTCCGCGTTCTGTTTGCATGCCTCGTTCCGGCGCAATGTCGGCGCGGGGCTTTTTTGTGCCCGCGCGCTTTCCCCAAAAAAGTTCTGAATAACAACAAGGAGCATTTGTCATGGCCGATATCACCCTTTCCCGTCCTGCCGCCCAAACCCGGCAGACCGTTGCCGGCGGCGCCGACGACCGTTTTGTCTTCGATTTTTCCACCGGCGACGCCACGCTTTCCCGCGATGGCGACAACCTTGTCTTTGCCTTTGATGACGGCGCTTCTCTGGAGCTGACCGATTTCTACGGCACATACGACAAGGAAAACATCCCCGATTTTGTGGTGGACGGCGCGGAAATTTCCGGCACGGACTTTTTCATGGCCATGAATGCGCCTGATCTCATGCCTGCCGCCGGCCCCGCCGCCCAGCAGGCTCAGGCTTCCCGCCATGACGCGGACTGGGCAAATTCCGCGCTGTACGGCGGTATCGATCGTCTGGACGGGCTGGATCTGGGCTTTGACGGCCCGCAGATCGAATATGTGCGGGACGGAGCGGCCGGCGGGCAGGGTTCCGGTCTGCTTGAGCCGATCAATTTTACGCCTGATATCGTCACGCCCCCGGCTGCTCCCAAAAACCCCGGCAGACCGGCAGACCCCAATCATCCCGGAAACAGCGAAGGCGGGCAGGGCTGGGTGCCGGCCGCCGCCAATACCAATATTATAGTGGATGAAGGCGCGCTGGCGCAGGGCGGCTCCGGGCTGCATACCCTGCACGGCGCAAAGGGCACGGGCGACTTTGTGGTCGATGTACACGGCGAACGGGGCGGCAGCATCGTCCTGACCCACGGCGGCGTGACGGTGACGCTTGCCATTCCCGAAGATGATGCGACTGTTATCCCCGGTTCCGGTGAAACGCTGGAGGTGAACGGCGTTGCCGTGACCGTGACGGGCGCGCGGCTTGAGAACGGTCAGTGGAAGGTCAGCTATGAGTACGAACTGACCGGCAACCAGACGCACGACAAGGACAGCGGGCACGACACTACCTTGAGCGGCGGCATTGCGATCACGGTGACGGACGGCAGCGGCGATGTGGCGACAGGTCAGCTCAATGTGGAAGTGCATGACGACATGCCGCGCTTCTCGGTGGACGCGACGGGCGAAACGTCTTCTCTGGACGGTGAATTCGGCCTGCATTACGGCGCGGACGGAGCGCACACCCAAAGCGCGCTGACCGCTGACGGCGCCAGTGACACGCAAGTCTCCGGCAATACGACAACATTTACGTTCGATGACGGCAAACTGATCCTGACGCAGGGCGCGGACGGCAAGTATAGCTATAGCTTTAATCCGAACGACAAGGGCACGACCTTCGAGAAGCAGATCACGCTGACCGCCACGGACAGCGACGGCGATACCGATACGATCACCCTGACCGTGGGCAAGACGGTGCCGGTGATCACGCCGGGCGAGAATCCTGATCCCGATAATCCGGAGAACCCGGATGATCCGAATACGCCCGTGGTTGAAGTGGGCAAAATCGTCGTGGATGAGGGCGACCAGCCTGAACACGGTGAAACGGAGACGCACACGAAAACGGGAACGGGCAGTTTTAACGTCGAACTCAACGGGGAGACGGAAAAGTGCAGCATCCTGCTTGGCGAAGCCGGACAAGGCATCAACATTACCTTTGATGCCGACGGAAATCCTGAATGGGATCGGAATCAGGCTGTAACAGCCGACGGCGTTCAGATAGTGGTCACGGCGGTAACGCCAAATGGCGACGGCGGCTGGACAGTCACATACTCTTACAATCTTGATGGAAATCAACAGCATGTTGATGCGGATGGAAAGCCTGTTGATACGCTTCAGAGTGATGTCAACATCACTGTCACCGATGCAAGCGGCGATACCGCTTCCGGTGTAATCCATGTGGAAGTGCATGATGATGTGCCCACCATCACCACCAGTGATTACCACAGCCATCAGATCACGGATCCGACGCCGCAGATCAGCCTTGATTTCCGTGCGGATGATTTTAGCGGGTTCACAACCGGTTGGAACGTCAATAACACAGGGTTTTCCAAGATTGAACAGAATTCCGTGCAGATATTCGCTTCAAATGTAAAATACACCTATGCGGCCGACGGCAGCCCTGTTGTCGAACAGGTATATGACGAAAACGGCGGCAGTCTTGAAGAAAGAATAGATGGTCAGCCTGCCGACATTGGCAACTATGGCAAATTCCTGTCCATCTCCCAGGATGGACTTGGCGTCGGCAACAAATGGGGCGACAGCGATATTGCCGCGAAGCCCGGAGAACCAACGCTCGCGGAAGCGCTTGTTCTTGAAACCAAAAACGGTTCCGTGTCCTACGGCATGAATCTGGAATTCGGAAGATTTGAAGACGGCGACAAGGCTCTGGTCACGTTCATGCTCACCCCGCGCAACAATAACGACGATACGGTGGTGCTCATGAAGGAAGTCTCCTACGCCGATCTTGTGAACGGAAAAATTCATATTGATGTGCCCGACGGGTTCACAAAGGTGTTTATTTCCGCGCTTCCCGGCACGGATACTCAGCATGAGTCGGCGTTCACGGTCAAAACGCTGGAAATGACGCGTCCCTCTTGGGAGCATGAGGGCGTATTCACAATAGATCCCGGAGCGGATGGAATTAAGCCGGATTCTTTCCATTGGGATGTTGATTTGAGCAATTTCGGCGAAACTCCAAAAGTAGTGGTCAAGGGCGCTCCGGGTAGCGGACTGTATGACCTTGCTCTTGTCGATGACCCCAACGATCCCAACGTGAAGTTTTTCATCCTGTCAGGGAAGCCCAATGGCGAAAACGGCACCAACCTTGACGGCAACGCGCTTTTCATCGTCAGGGTGGATCCAAGCACCGGCAAATGGACAATAGATCAGTTCTACAATTTTGATCTTGAAAACGGTGAGAAGCCGATTTTTGACCTCACGTTCCAGGTGACGGACAGCGATGGCGATGTCGCGAGTGCATCGCAGACGGTAAACGCCGATTTGGATGTCACCCTCGACAGATTCCAGAATGTGGTGGACGATACATTCAATGGCGCGGACACCAAAAATGATACCAATGCCTCCATACTGACAGGCACGGAAGTGAATGATCTCATGTATGGCCGGGGCGGCAATGATATTTTGTTCGGTGATGCAGGGAATGATTTTGAGAATGTTCTTCGTAACGAACTTACACTTTGGGACAAACCCGCAACTGATTATAACCAAATTTGGTGGCGATTGAACAATTCAAAACCAAATGCTGACGATCCAAATGGGCTTCAGCTGGAAGTCATTCTTGAAAAACTGGAACAGTATGAAGGCAAGGGCGGTGATGACGCGCTCTTCGGCGGCCTCGGCAATGATATCCTTTTCGGCGGTGCCGGTAATGATTACCTTTACGGCAACGGCAAAAACAAGAATGACTCCGACTTCAAAGACAAGGACATGCTTTTCGGCGGCAGCGGCAACGATATCCTGGTCTATGACGAGAACGACGCCATCATTCATGGCGGCAGCGATATTGATATCCTGCTTGCTGGCAAAAAAGATCCCAGTCTTGCTGAAATGTTGGATTCCGGCAACGGTAGCGGTGAAAGACCCTATGTCGGCGGTATAGAAATCCTGATCAAGAGCATGAACACCGATCATGTGGAAAATCTCGGCATCACCAGCCACGAGAGCCTGCTGCAATATGGCGTCAAGATCGAGGACGGGAAACTGCTGCTTTCCGGCGACTGGGAATTTACATCTTCTCAGGGGGGATATTCAACATACACATACAACGTGGATGGAACCACCATACTGACGCTGGAAACGACGTTGAGCGCGGATGAGATCGGCAAACTGGACGCCGAACAGGCGGACGCGCAGAGCATCGCGGACGCCGCGGCCGGAGATATGGCGGCGTATGCCAGCCGTGTCGGCGGATATGATGGACGAAGCGGACGGCACCGCCGACAACAGTCTTTCCGGAACGGAAGGCAATGACTTCCTCTACGACGGCGACGGCAACGACCTCATTGTGTATGATTCCACGGATTATCTCATCCACGGCGGCGAGGGCATTGACGTGCTCCTGAGCGGCTCCGATGCCGGCCTTCATCTGGAAGACCTGCTGCAGGCCGATCCGAACGCGGACAAGGGGCCGAGAGTGGAAGACGTGGAAGTCCTGATCAAGGGGGCGGATGCGCTTGATCTGACCGGCATGGACGATCTGGCCGCCAAACTGGGCGTGACGATTGACGGGGACGCCATGAGCCTGTCCGGAGAATGGACAAGGGATGAGAAAGCGTCGTCCGACGAATACGCCGTCTTTACCCACGAAAGCGGGGTAACGCTGGAAACCAGCCTCACCCCGGTACAAACCGACACCGCGGCCGAAGCGGAAAGCCAGATACAGCAGTTCATTCTGCAAAACAGCAACGGCTGAGCATAAACGAAACACAGCGGGGCGGTCGGAAACGGCCGCCCTTTGCGTCCCACCTCACAGCCTGCCGGGAGCGATATGCGCATTCTCTTCTTTCACAAGAATTTTCCGGGCCGTTTCGGCTTTATGGCCGCGCATCTCGCCGCGAATCCGGAACATGAAGTTCTGTTCGCTTCCTGCCACCAGCGCAGCGGCGCGGCGGTGCCGCGGGTGCGGCGCGTTATCGTGAAGCCGGATGCCGCGCGGAGGCCGCCGCGCGAGGAGAACTATGCGCAGATATGGTGCGGAGCCATGCTCTCCGGCAAAAGCCGCTACACCTTTCTGGAACGCCTGAATGCGGAATTTCGGCCGCACTGGGTATTGTCCTCGGCATTCGGCGGCATAAGTTTTTTCGTGCCGCGGGCCTTTCCACAGGCGTTTCATGTGTTCTACGCCGGGCTTGAACATGCGCCCCGCACGGCGGAGGGCCTTTCGGAAGCAAAAAAGGCTGAACTGGCCATGCAGGGAATGCAGGCGCTGCAAAGCAGGCTGTGTTTCGCGTTTTGCGAAGAACAGCGCAATCTTTTTCCCGAAGTGCTGCGGCCCGCCGTTCGGCTCATGACGCCCTGGGTGGATACGGACTGGATGAGGCCGGGCATCTCGGCGGGCTTCCAGCACGGCACTTTCACCCCCGCCCCCGGTTCGGAACTTGTTTCCTTTGATATGCAGGGCGCTGCGGCGGCCAGGGCGTCATCCCTGCTGAAGCTGGCTGCCGCCCTGCTTGGCGCAAGGCCGTCATGCCGCATGGTGTTGTGCTTTGGCGGCAACCCGGTTCGCGGAATGTTTGAGGCATGGCATGGCGGCCTGCCGGAAAGCCTGCGGCGCAGAGTTTGCCTGGCGGATTTTCTTCGCCCGGGCGAATACCGGGATTTGTTCCGCGCTTCCGCCATTCATGTTTGCGCGGAGGCAAGGCCGTCGCCTCCGCCCGGCTGGCTGGAGGCCATGAGCTGCGGCGCGGCGCTGATGATGCCCGCGCCCGCTGCGGATGCTTTGCTGAAGCCGGGAGAAAACATGCTGCCTTTCCCGTCCGGAGGATGGGAGGAACAGCTTGAAGCCGTTGTCGAAGCACTGGATCAGCCGGACAGGCTGGGGG
>CAJTSU010000001.1:76321-87248 GCA_910579055.1 uncultured Mailhella sp.
CCGCCATTGGCGCAGGCGCCCGCAGGGATATCGTCAGGGCCTTGAGCCCGCAAGTGCTTGTCCCCCCGCATGTGGCCCTGCTGCTGGCGGAATATGAGGCGTTCCGCAAGGAGAACGCCTGAGGCTGCCGACAACGTCAGCAACGCGAGTGATTTTCATGTCTTTCCGTCAAAGCCGCCCTGCTCGCATGTTTTCAGGTGTGTATTTTTCTGGTATCAGATTCGGAAGATGAACAGTGCAAGGATGACATGCCGGCCATAAGGCCGAAAGGATATCGTCAAATGACAAAAGAGCGCCATGTCAACGGTGTTCGTATTCGTACGCTGAACACAGTGATGATATTTATCTCCCTGCTTCTGTTTGTCGTCGTTTTTTATGCGACGCTTCAGATATCACATGAATATAAGGCCAGCGTTACGGCCACAGAGAAATACATAACCTTGCAGCAGGCTGCCCATATGGTTCATGTAGGCTCGGACAGTCTTACGGAACAGGCTCGTCTCTATGCCGTCACCGCGCAGGAAGAACATGTGCGCGCATATTTTGAGGAATTCTATTCCAACCGGAATCGGGAAAAGGCTCTGGACTTCATCAACGCGGAGCGTCTTACTCCGGAGCAGAAAGCTTCGCTGGACAGGGCGCTGGACTTGTCCAACAAACTGACGCTCAAGGAAATTTATGCCATCAGGCTGGTGGCGGAAGCCATGCAGCGGGATATGGCCGCCTTTCCGCCCATTGTGCGGGAGACAACCTTGAGCGAGGGGGATCGCGCCCTGGACGCCGAGGGCAAAATTGAACGCGCGCGGGAGCTGCTTTTCAAATCAGGTTATGATGAGATGAAAAAGCGGATTACCGGAGAACTTCTGCTCTTTCTGGAACATACGCTGGATGAGACGCGCCGTGATCAGCAGGTGCAGACACTCAAGCTGGGCGCGGTGCTGGACAGGCAGCGTATCGTTCTGATCGGGCTTTGTATTTTGAATGTTCTTACCTTTCTGATGATCATTACCCTGATCATCAAGCCGTTGCAGATCTATCTGAAGTGCATCAAGAGCGATAAAATGTTCGAACTTGTGGGGGCATACGAGTTCAAGCATCTTGCCCTGACCTACAACGACATTTTTGCCCTCAAGGAGCACCAGGACAAAATGCTCCGTCATCAGGCCGAACATGACCCCCTTACCGGGCTGTTGAACCGCAGGGCCTTTGATTCCCTGCGCGATTTGCTCAAGCGGGATTCCGACCCCATGGGCTTTATTCTCATTGACGTGGATCACTTCAAGGAAGTGAACGACACACACGGTCATGTCGTGGGCGACAGGATTCTTTGCCGTGTGGCCGGGCTCATCAAGCGCGCATTCCGCTCCGGAGATTTTTGCATACGCCTTGGCGGCGACGAGTTCGCGGTTATTCTGAAAGGCGGCTCTCCGACCATGGAGCAGGGCGTGGCGGCCAAAATCGCGGATATAAACGGCAGTCTGAGCCGGCCCGAAGGAGATTTGCCCTCTGTCTCGCTCAGTGTGGGCGTGGCGTTTTCTGAATCGGGCTTTGCCGAAAATCTTTACGGCAATGCCGACAGCGCCCTGTATGCGGTCAAGGAACAGGGGCGTCGCGGCTGCGCGTTTTATGTGCCTGAAGGCAGAATTTCCAACGTGTACAGAAGCTCCGCAACATAAGCGCGGCGGTTCATTTTTCCTTCCCTCCCGAAAACAGAAACAGCCGCAATCCGCTTGCGGCTGTTTTGGTTTTCTGCGTTGTTTGCGCTATTTCAGCAATCCCGCTTCCCGATAGTATTTTTCCGCGCCGGGATGCAGGGGGATGCCGGAGAGATCGGTCACGGCCATGTCGGGGGTGACGGTTTTCATGACCGCATGGGCCTGGCCGAGTTCCGGCAGATTTTCCCAGAAGGTTTTGGTCAGATCATAGACGACGTCATCGGGCATGGAGGCGTCGGTAAGCAGCAGCATCTTGACCGCCGTGGTTTGCACGGGTTCGGTCTGGCCGTCGTAGGTGCCCGCCGGGATCCGGATTTTGGCATACCAGGGGTATTCCGCCTGAACCCTGGCGATAACGTCGTCATCAATGCCTACCAGCCTCCCTCCGGCGGTGGAGCACATTTCCGTCACCGCGGCCGTGGGCATGCCCGCCATGATCCATACGCCGTCAAGCTGCTTGTTGCGCATCAGATCGATGGATTCGGTAAAGCCCACGAAATGGGCCTTCAAATCCTCCGGATACTTGAGCCCCGCGGCGGTGAAATGAATGCGCGACTCCACTTCCGTGGTACCGCCCGCCGCGCCGGGAGCAAAACTTTTCCCCTTGAAGTCCGCCAGAGATGTTACGCCGCTTTCACCGCGCGCGACCACCTGATTGGGATTGTAGTACAAGCCGGCCAGCACGCGTACGCCTTCGTAGGCGCGGCCCTTGAAACCGCGCTGTCCGTGCAGGGCTTCATAGGTAATGCTGGATACGGCGAAAGATACCTGGGCGTCGCCGGACTTGAGCAGATTCAGGTTCTGAATGCCGCCGTTGGAAGCCTGCGCGCGGGCGGTGACATAGGGAAGTTTGGTGTTCCAAAGGTTGGCGATGCCCGCGCCCAGCGGATAGAGCGCGCCGGGTGGTGGCCGCCGTGGGGAAGGCAATATTGACTTTCGGATGGTCGGCGGCAAGAGCCTGGCCGCTGCTCATGGCGCAGGTCAGCGCCAGAGCTGTCACAATGCTGAGGATTTTTTTCATAACATTACTCCCCTGATAAGGTTTGCGCGCGGGAAACATGCCGGTTCCACACGCAGACGGTACATATCAGTCCCAGGCCCACGGCGTCCGTGGACAGCCCGGGATCGATGGCAAGAAAGGCCGCCGCCAGCAGCATGGCGCGCATGACGGGATTGCAGCGCGTGAACAACCAGCCTTCCAGCCCGGCAGCCAGCGCGCTTACTCCAAGCGCGGCGGTGATGAAGGCCCACAGCGTGGCCATGCCGGAATGCTCCGGCGAATACAGCAGCAAGGGATTATTAAGGAAGAAAAAGGGCAGGATGAAGCCGGTAAGGCCCAGCCGCATGGCGATGAGCGAGGTCTTTGTCTCGTTGGATCGGGCAATACCCGCCGCCACATAGGAAGACATGGCCACCGGCGGAGTGATGTTGGAAAGGCAGGCGTAGAAAAGGCAGAACATGTGCGCCGCCAGGGGTTGTACGCCTACGCCGGTAAGCACCGGCACGGCCACTGCCGCCACGATGACATAGGCCGCCACGCCGGGCACGCCCATGCCCAGAATGGTGCTCATAACCATCACGAACAAGCCGCCCAGATACATCTGATCCTTGCCCACGAATTTCAGAATTTCATACCCGAAGGTAAGGCCCAGCCCGGTCAGCGACACGGTTCCGATAATCACTCCGATAATCACGCAGGCCGCTCCCACGCCCACCGCGCCGCGCGCGCCTTCCTCCATGGCCCGCATAATGACGGAAAGGTTCATGCGAGTGCGGGGGGAAAGCCAGGAGGCGGCAACCGTCACCGCAATGGAAACAGCCGCGGCGAACAGCGGCGTATACCCCATGAACAGCAGCGCCATGAGCGCAGCGAGCGGCAGCAGCAGGTGGCCGCGTTCCTTCAGCACCTTTGCCGCGTTGGGTATGTGTTCCCGGGAAAGCCCTTTAAGGCCGAGTTTGCGCGCTTCAAAATGTACGGCCATGAGCAGGGTGAAGTAATAAAGAAAAGCGGGAACAGCTGCCGCCAGCATGACTGTGGTGTAAGGCACGCCCAGAAATTCCGCCATAATGAAGCCCACCGCGCCCATAATCGGCGGAGCGAACTGGCCTCCGGTGGAGGCCACGGCTTCCACGGCTCCGGCAAACTCCGCCCTGTATCCGGTTTTCTTCATCAGCGGAATGGTGATTGCGCCCGTTGTCGCCACATTGGCCAGCGCGCTGCCGTTGATCATGCCCATCAGCGCGCTGGCGATGACCGACACCTTGGCCGGCCCTCCCGCCGTGCGCCCCACCAGTGTCAGCGCCAGATCATTGATAAAGTCGCTGAAGCCGCTGTGCTTCAGAAAGGCACCGAACAGCACGAACAGGAAGATATAGGTTGCGGAAACACCTACACCCACGCCAAGCAGGCCCTGGCTGCCCCAGAACATGTGTTCGGCCACCCGGTTCCAGCTGTAGCCGGGATGCCCGAATGCGCCGGGAATCAGATATCCGAAGAAATTGTAGGCCAGGAATACCAGCGCCAGGGCGGCGAGATTGCCCACCACCCTGCGGGCCATTTCAAAACAGATAAGCAGCCCCACGGAAGCCACGACATAATCAACAGGTTCAAACCAGCCGCCGCGCAACGTGATGTTCGTATAGTTGAGGATAAGATAGCCAAAGGAGAACAGCCCGGCGCAGATGCACAGGGCGTCGTAAAGCGTGGGGGCGCGGCGCTGTCGCTGTTCCCGCCGCAGAGCGGGATAAAGCAGAAAGGAAAGGGTAAGCAAAAAAAGGATGTGTACCGCCCGCAGAGTAATGGCATCCATCGTCCAGAAGGTGGAAGCGGCAAGCTGAAACAGAGAGAAGAGCAACGCCAGAGCGGAGATGATTGTTGCCCAGGGGCCGGAGTAAGCCCGTGTACGGCTTTCACTGTCCTTTTCTTCCACAAGAGCCTGGGCCAGAGCCTGATCGTCAGGCTCCAGAGGTGAGCCCGCATCGAAGCCTGCCCCGAAATTTGCCTGATGTTGCATGGATTCTGTGCGGGTGACGCGTTCACCGGCTGCGTCGGAACTGCCCTTGTTCATAATGCTGACTCCGGATCCGAAAGGGGCTGAGGTAACAAGTTTACAAAAATGTAAACTCTCAAGCTTGAAAATACATTGCCTGAGGAGCAGTCATAGCCCTACTTGCCGTTTTCTGTCAAAAAATAAATGCTGTTCGCTCTGTTGCAGAAGAGTGTTGATAGCGTTGCGCGAGACGTGTATTTTTACCAAGGCACGGGCGGCAACATCGGTTGCCGCAAAGTCAGCCCGTGTTCCACACGGGCCAGCGGCAGTCGTGAGGCGACGAAGGAGCCTTGCGACTGCCGACAGCAGAGATAAGTCAGCATGTATCCACGGCTGGTTCGCTTGCGCCTTCGTGCGGCTACGCCGCTCCAAGCTCGCTACGCTCGCGCCTCCGGCGGTCAAGGTTATTTTCAACACTATTCTACAACACAGCCGCCATAGATAAAATTCTTGCAAGGTATATGTCGAAATGCTAGTCTATATATACCTTCAGAAAGAAGAAGGATTTTCAGACAAAAGCTGATATTTTTTCAGAAAATGTCTCGTACCAATATGGTTCTATACTTGAGCAAGTATTGGAAGATACCGCAGAGTCCCCGCAGTAGCCAGCTAAAAAAGAGCGCTGTTCACAGCACAACATGCGGGCGTAACATTAAAAAGTTTGTATCCGAAAATAAAAATGTTGTACGGTACTGGTATCACTTGAGAAATCTTTTCGATATACATAATTCCAGCGCGTTAGCTTAACCTCAAGAAGAGAGAAAAAATCTTAAAACGCTTCACGCCAACAGCCGAGGAGGCCGCGAAATCCCCGCTATCCGGCGTTGCCGGAGTTCACTTGCGGCGCAAGGCTCCGGCTTCGGGCGTGAAACCCGCATCCCGGAACTGGGGGACTGACCAACAGCTCTTCGCGATAACCAAACACGCTGAACATCTGAAAAGGAGGATGCGGGAGAAACGTTTTCCTCCCGCCCACACCGTTATGACCACAAGCAAACTTCGCATTGTCTTCATGGGCACGCCGGATTTTGCGGCGAAGATCCTCCGGGCCGTTGCCGCCTGGGAAGGCGGAGAGGTGACGGCGGCCTATGCGCAGCCGGATCGCCCCGCCGGGCGCGGCCGCAGGCTCAGGGAGCCGGACGTCAAGGCCGCGGCGCGGGAACTGGGCATTCCTGTCCTTCAGCCGCTGAATTTCCGGGAACAGAAGGATCGGGACGCCCTGGCCGCCCTGAAGCCCGATGTTCTGGTAGTGGCGGCCTACGGACTGATTCTGCCGCAGGCTGTATTGGATATTCCGGTATACGGAGCCTATAACGTTCACGCCTCACTCCTGCCCCGGCACAGAGGCGCGGCCCCCATCCAGAGGGCCATCATGGAAGGGGACGACATCAGCGGCGTGACCATCATGCGCATGGAAAAAGGGCTGGACACCGGCCCTGTTCTGCTCCAGCAGGCTGTTTCTCTGGAAGAACATGAAACGGCAGGGTCTTTGTTTGAACTTCTGGCCGAACACGGCGCAAAGCTTATGGTCGGCGCGCTGGGCATGATCGCGGAACAGCGCGCGGCCTTCGTGCCACAGAATGACGAACTGGCTACCTACGCCGCCAAAATCTCGCCTGCCGAGGAGTATCCGGACTGGAGCGGAAGCGCGCGGGATATCCATGCCCATATCCGGGGCATTACCCCCTTCCCCGGCGCGAAAACCCTGTTCCGCCGCGCAGACGGAGAGGAACTGTCGTTGCGCCTGCTCCCCGGAGAAATTGTGGATGTTAAAGACACGAAGCTCCCTGCTGATTCCGCGCCGGGTTCCGTGGCGGCATTTGACGGCAGAGGGCTGATTGTGAACTGCGGTGAAGGGGCATATCGCATCACCCGACTCAAACCGGCAGGCAGGCAGGAAATGAGTGCGGCGGACTTCTTCAACGGCAGACTCAGAAATATGGATGCTCCTTACGGCGTGCTCAATGCACCGGAAAAAAAGTAGGACGGGATGCGGTATGGCTGAAATCTCCCCGGCCCGCACGGCAGCGTTCCGTATTCTGAGCCGTCTGCACGAAAAACCGGATGATCAGACGCCGCTGCCCGCCCTGCTGGAAGAGTCCGGAAAGACGCTGTCCTTACGCGACGCGGCTCTTGCGGCAGAAATCATCTACGGCGTATTGCGCAAGGAGGCGCGTCTTTTCGCCGCCCTGCGCCCCTTTCTTGCACGCCCGGAAGGGCTGCCGCTCCGCCTGCGGCTTATTCTGGCCATGGCGGCCTTTGAACTGGCGGAGCTGCACGGCATCCCCGCCCGCGCCACGCTGGATCAGGCCGTGGAACTTGCCCGCAAAACATTCGGCAGGGGGCTGTCCGGGCTGGTCAACGCGGTACTGCGCAATGCCTGCCGCGCGGGAGCCTTTGTCCCGTCACAAAACGCTCTGGCGAAATCCGGCAGGCGCAATGCGGATCAGGACGCGGATATCGCCCTCTCAGGTTCTCTTCCGCTCTGGCTGGCAAGGCTCTGGCGGGAACAGTACGGAGGGGAAACAGCACAGCGCCTTGCCCTGCTCTCCACACTGCGCCCACGCCCCGCTCTGCGTCTCAACGCAACCCGGGACAAAAAGAGTCTGAGCGAACTGCGTACGAGCCTCACAGACGCGGGGGCAAAATTCTTCAGTGCTGAGGGCTGTTTTCTGCCTCTGGTGAACGCTTCCCCGATGAAAGACCCTCATGCGCCCGCGGAAGCGCTGGAACAAGCGGAACCGCCCAGAAGCAAAGATTTGATGCTGTTTGTGACTGAGGCGATCAGCAGAGGCCTTGCTTCACGTCAGGGCTTTGCCTCACAGCGGCTGGCCGTGAGCGCGGCGGAAAAAATGCGGATGATGAGCGGCCCGTTCTGGGACGCCTGCTGCGGCCGGGGAGGAAAAAGCTGTGCCCTGCGCGAACGCGGCATTGCCCCCCTGCTGTGTTCCGATCCCTCGGAACGGCGGCTTGCCTTCCTGCGCGCCGATGCGGAACGCCTTGGGCTGGACAGGCTCGAAATCATCACAGGAGAGGCACAAACCATTGCCTCCGCATATCCGCAGGCATTCAGCGGCATCCTGCTGGACGCGCCATGCAGCGGCACGGGCACGCTGGCGCGCAACCCCGAACTGCGCCTGCGCCTGAGCCCACAAAAACTGGACGCGGCCGCAAGGCTTCAAAGGGAACTGCTACGCGCGGCATGGACGGCGCTCCGGCCGGGCGGGCTGCTGGTGTATGCCACCTGCGCCGTGAACCGGACCGAAAACGAAGAGCAGATCGCCGCGTTTCTCGCGCGTACCAGCGATGCCCGGCTGGAAGAGCAGGAACTCGTTCTGCCCGTAGCGCCCGAGGAAGAAGGGCAGGATATCCTTTACCATGCTTTTGTGCGCAAAGACGACATGCCACCGTTCGCTTGCGATATAAGCTCTGGTGGAGGAGAACCGCTGCAAGGCGGATAAGGTCTGGCAGACAGAGATTTCCAGCCGAAAACCGTGCTCAACGTGTTTCACGTGAAATATTCTGGCTCTGTCATAGAACCGTGCTGATAGCGTTGCGCGGAGCGTTTGGTTTTGCTGCGGCACGGGCGGCAGCATGCCTCCACGTCCGGCTCGCTTGCGCCGAGTGAAGCAGCGCTTCCTTCGGCTCCGCTCCGCGAAACATTGATCCCGCTCCCGCTCAATGACGCTCGATCGGCCCTGTCGATACTTGCTCTCGCTTGCGTTGTGCATGGAAAACGCCGCGCTCGCACTCCGTGCCTCCCTCCATGCCACATGACCATGCGGGGGCGTCGCGTTTGCTCTCGATTTCCTTAAGCCTCGAAAACTCGGCTCACGGGAACGCCGCGCGGCCTTCGGATCGGACTCCATCGCTCGCTAACGCTCGCGCCTCCGGCGGTCAAGGACAGCTTCAATACTATCGCCAGCGATCCATCTCCGGCGGGAATGCCTCAATCTGAGCCTGAATTTCCGAAACAGACGCCGTGGAAGCTCCAACCTTGCCCACAACCACACCCGCCGCGTAGTTGGCGAATACGCACGCCGACAACAGCGGAAAACCGGCAGCAAGGGCAAGCGCCGTGGCAGCGATGACAGTATCTCCCGCGCCGGTGACATCAAAGACCTGGCGCGCCGATGTGGCCACATGCCAGACTTCCTCTTCCCGCCCGAACAGGGCCATACCATCCGCGCCAAGGGTGGTCAAAATATGATCTGCATCCAGTTCGCGGCGCAGTGCCCGCCCCGCCGCGAGAATTTGCTCTTTATCCTCCACAGGCATACGAGACGCTTCGCTTGTCTCCTTGGTATTCGGAGTGAGCAAATACGCTCCGTGGTAGCAAGATATATTCTGCGGCTTGGGATCAACCAGAATCTTCAGTGTATCCCCTTGCGGAGAGGCTCGACGGATATCCGCCAAAAGTGTGGCGTCAACCATACCCTTGCCGTAATCGGACACCACAACCACATCAAATCCCGGAACCAGGCCCGCAAGAGCTTCGCGTATTTCATGTCCGGCCTCTGTGGACACGGCAGAACTGTCTTCCTTGTCCAGCCTGATCATCTGCTGATTACGCGCCAGTACCCGGATTTTTATTGTAGTCGGACGCTCTTTGCATCTGACCAGATGAGGCGTTACCCCGGCATCACGCAACATGCTGTGCAGACGCTCACCATCCGCATCACAGCCACACAGGGCGATCAGAGACGCTTCTCCGCCCAGGGCCACAATATTGCGCGCGACGTTGCCCGCTCCGCCGAGAAGGTGACGCTCTTCCTCTATTTTTACCACCGGAACCGGAGCCTCCGGAGAGATACGCTGCGCGTCTCCCACCAGATAGGTATCCAGCATGACATCACCGATCACCAAAACGCGCTTGCCAGCCAAAGTATCCAAGCGGTTCAGCAGCTCAGCGGGAGAGCACTGCTTATGCATGCTTTTTCTCCTTACGGGAGTTTTTTCCTTCCGTCACAGGCTCAGGGCAGGCAGGAGGATCAAGGTTTTCAATCAACTGGGCAATGACAGGATCAGCGTCATCAGGCACGAGTTTTCCCCCCTCATTCCCGGCTTCTTCCACATTCAGCGTTTCGGTTTCTTCAGAAGTGGCATGTTCCGCCGCGCTGCCCAAACCAAGCAAATCCAGTAAAAATTCAAGTTCTCCCCGGGAAGAATAAGGCAGGGCAATGCGGCCTTTATCTTCCGTACCATTGATGCTGGCTCCCTGCATAACCGTCGAACGCAGATTCTTTTGCACATCCTTGAGCCATGCCGTTTTCGGCGGACGCTTTGTCGCTTTTTTGTCCCTTTCGTCCGTCCTTTTCTCTTCCTGGTGCAAAACGGCTTCCAGCTCAGGGGGCAGCGTTCCTTTTTTCTTCCAAAAATCAGCGGCAGATTCACATTCTCGCACGGATAAATCAAGTTTCAGCAGTGCTGTCAGCAAATCGCGTTGAGCACACTCATCACTTATGGCCAGCAATGCTCTGGCATGCCCCGCACTGATTTCTCCCGAACCCAGAGACTGCCTGGCCCTTTCGGAAAGCTGAAGGAGCCGAAGAGCATTTGCCACGGCTGATCGACTTTTGCCAAGTTTGGAAGCAAGCTCTTCCTGACTCAGGCTGTGGGTTTCCTTGAGCGCAAAAAGAGCTTCAGCCTCTTCCAACGGATTAAGATTTTCACGCTGAAGATTTTCCACCAGAGCTACCGTCATGGCCTCCGCGTCAGTGTACGCAGTGATAACCACAGGAACTTCCGTCAGCCCCGCAAGTTTTGCGGCTCGCCAGCGCCGCTCGCCAGCGACGATTTCATACAGCAGCGGAATGCTGTCGGCTTTGGGGCGAACAATGAGCGGTTGTACAACTCCTTGATTACGGATTGAAAGAGAAAGTTCGGAAAGGCTGGTTTCCTCAAAATACTTGCGCGGCTGATGGGCTCCCGGCACAAGTTGGGTTAATGCCAGTTTTTTTATATCGCGTTCGGGCTGTTCTGCATCCCGGGTCGAACGAAACAACGAATCCAGCCCCTTCCCCAAACCTCTTTCCAAAGTCATATCATTTCACCTCTTAGAGCGTTTTGCGATTGAAAGTATCTGCCAGCCAGGATCCTATGTTCTGGAGCGCAGGTTTCACGCCTGAAGCCGGAGCTTGCTCTGCTGTCCATGCCTGTACG
>CAJTSU010000002.1:0-36479 GCA_910579055.1 uncultured Mailhella sp.
GTTTAAGCATACCCCGCCTTCCCCTCAGGCGCAAGAAGCCGCTCCATGTTATAAACACGAAGCATTGTGGCAAAATTTTTTCTTGATAATTGATGTGAATGAAGGCTATTCAGGAAGTACAAGGTTCCTCAAGGCCGATTGCCTTCTTTATGGCAGAAGGCAAATGGCTCATGGACAAAATGCACATTGACCCCATAGCCCTTGCGGGCATTGGCGTGTGTCATGGGCGGATACGCTTGCCCTTCCCCTTTTACCACTGTGTTTTGCCGGCAGGCCAGAGCAGATTCCCCAAACGGGATGCGCAGCCAAAATATTCGTATACAATCACAAGGACATCGGAATGATCGCTTATCAGTTTTTTGCTGAACTTGAGGACTACCAACCCAAAATTTGGCGGCGTTTTCACGTCAGTGGAAATATATCCGTTGCGAGGCTCGCCTATATTGTCATGACTATGTATGAAATGAAGGCAAGCCATTTGCTTTCCATTGAACACGAAAGACCATTTTTGACCGCATCCGGCAGACAGAGCAAAAGGATGGAATTGATTTGCCGGTATGGCTTCCCTGACCCCGCCATGGATTATGAAGACGATGAGAGCGAAGACGCGACAAGAGCCAAAATATCGAAGCTGAATCTTGAAGCGCCCTCCCATCTGGTGGTCTGGTACGACTTCGGCGATGACTGGAGGGTAGTGGTTAAACTCGAAAAAAAACTTGACATACCCGGTCTGTCCGCCAGGGAACTCCCCCGCGTCCTTGAAGGCGAGGGATTCGGCATAGTGGAAGACTGCGGCGGCATATACGGTCTCGCGGATTTGGCTCAGGCATTCAAGAAAAAAAGAGGCACGGAGTATAAAGAGTACTGCGAATGGCTCGGCGTGGATGATTTGGATTTAGCAAAATTTGATCTGGACGACATGAATTTTCGTCTGAAGAAGCTACCGGCAATTTTTGCGAAAATCTACGAACAGCACGCTATTCCGTCTCAGCGATCCATAGATTTGATTGAGCGGAAGTATCTTCAAAAACCTCAAAGGCGTAGGGGTTGGGTACAGGAAACGACATCACGCTGATGCCGCACGCTTACGGTTTCATTCAAGGCCTCCTTTCTGTTTTGCCGGATTACAAAAGGAGGCTTTTCCCATGATTGTCAAATGTTGTCATTCCTCCGGCTGATCCGGAAGGTTTCTCTTTTTACCAATATGGATACGTCCTCTCTTTTCTATCTGATGATAGATCTGCTGGATCATTTTATACAAAAAGCGCATCACACGACTGCTTTTCCTATACGGGACAATATGATCAAAATCATGCCAGTCCATGACATGATGCCCCTTGCGGGCAAGTTCCAGCTTGCCTTCAATGTTCAGATTATGCTGAACTCGCCAGAAAAGCCGTCCGAAAAGCCGGGACCATGGAGTCAGGCTGTACCGGTATTGCGCGAAACGCAGATCGGCTTCCACGAGGGCAAGGAACCGCTGATTTGTTCTGCGAATAAATCAGCAGTGGCTGCTGAATTTGTCAGCAACCTCAGGAAACGCTTTATCAGCATTTCCTTATTGTATATAAAATATGATGCAAGCGAAATTAAAGAACTTGTGAGGAGGCTGTATCGTTCGAACGAATATACCCAAGCCAAACTAAAGGCAAATTGCGCTTGCAAAATTTCCCTGTTTCACAGCAGTCTGCTTTTATCGCCAGTCATGGGGCCAGTCCCTCCGTTCCAGCGCCTTTCCGTACACCTGTAAATCCGCGCCGCTGTCTGCCTCGCACCATTTTCCGGCCACAGGCACCGCGCCCACCTCAATTGATTTGGACAGCAGCAGGCGCAAAAAGCCGGTCATATCCGTTTTGTCCACCACCTCGCCCAGTTCCGCGCACAGCTGCGTCATTATGTTCCATCCGGTCTGACTGAAACTCAAAAGCCCCATGTATTGGCCGTGTATATCCGCCAGGGAACCCGGCTTACCGCCGATTTCGCGCAACAGGCCATGTTCCTGACGAAAGGTTTCCGCGTCCAGCAGCGGATCGCCGAAGCGCAATGTCCACAGGGCTTCCCATTCCGTGTCGTAGGTAATGGCGATATCGTTGGGACACGACAGCAAGGAGCCTACATGACCCCAGTGATAGACGATATCCGAATAGGACACGATCAGACGCTCCACACCGAGGGCAAAGCTCTTACAGGCGAACTCGTCCCCGCACAGCAGCGTGGACAGCATGTTCGTTTGTTCCCAGCGCGGGTTTTCCGCAGTTGCAAAAGCCCCCGTGGCGGCGCTTGCCTGAATGCGTCCGGCCAGATATCCGCGCACGACCAAAATGCGGTTGATTCCCGCCCTCCGCAGGGCGCCCAGCTGCCAATGCAGCAGGGGCTTGCCCGCCAGCTCCACCATGCACTTGGGGCGCTCCTCCGTCAGATTCCTCATGCGCGAGCCGCGCCCTGCCGCCAGAATGATTCCCGCTGCCTTCATGCTTTCCCCCGATTCAAGGCCTGAAAAAGGAGGATATCGTGAGCCTGTGTCGTTGGTTCCCTCTCCGGGTGCCACATGATGCCCGTTATTCCGCCTTCCGCGCTGCAAAAGGCTTCCACGCTACCGTCAGGGGCAAAGGCCCACGGGCTCAGACCGGGAGCAAGATCGTCCTGTCTTATGCCGCCGTTGTGCCAGGAATTGACCTCCAGAGACCCTTTGGGAAACTGCGGTTCCCGGGCGCGGGGAACGACATGAAGCGCATGGCGGGTGCCCGCATGTTTTGCTCCAAAGCCTGTGCCCGTATGACCACCCATAAAACGGTTGATAATCTGCGCGCCCCGGCACACCCCGAGAACGGGCAGAGCCTGTCGTTCCGCCCAACGGAACAGGGCTTCTTCCGTGGCATCCCGCCGGGGAAACAGCCCCCAGTCATCCCCACCGGTGAGGATCAGGCCGGACACGGGAAGCGCCTGCGCCAGGGCCACGGCTTCTCTGCCGATGTTGGGCAGCGGCAGTACCGGCACGCCCGGCAGGGCCCGGTTCAGAAAACTCCACCAGTCCTGGGCCAGGGCATCACGTACTTCCTGTGTGCCGCCGGGGTAGATGTGGCGCATCATGCGCATGGTTATGGCGATCATGGTCATGTTTTTTTCAGCAGGGTTTGAGTATGGCGGTCTGAGGAGCAAGCAGCGCCCTTTTTGCCTCGGCCAGAGCCTGAAAGAGCTGCTCGCCCACACCGATGGCGGCGGGCAGGCCGTATTCGGCGCAACGTATGGCCATATGGGAGTTTGCCCCTCCAAACTTGGTGACAAGCCCCGCAATCTGGCGCGTGAATATCCAGTCAAAGCCGGGATCGGCGTTTTCAATGCACACAATTTTGCCCGCCAGTTCCATGTTGCAGGGGCTGTCTGCAAACAGCCGCGCGAGGCTCCCTTCTATCCGGCCCGCGCCGATGTAGTTGGGGGCGGCCCTGTGCTGGGGAACGATATAAACATCTCTGACGGAGCGGATCAGGTAGCCGAGTCTGATATTTTCGCTTTTGGCAAAGATTTCCCTGTTGGTCGCTATATGCCGGACGAAATGTTCCCTGGGTGTCTCGGGCAGAGCATGGGTAATTGAATCCAGAATGGCCTGTATATCCATGAAGGACACGTCATCCCGGCTGAACCCCATGTCCGCGCCCCACAGCGCCGCGATTTCCAGCACGTCCGACAGATTTCGGCTGAAGACAAACTTGGCCAGTTCCCGCCCCGCAATGGCCCGGCGTGCATAACGGAACAGCCCGTCCGGCGTGACAGGCAGGCCGCTTTCCGTCAGCAGACGTTGAAGGTCGCGCCGTTCTTCCGGGCTGGGTGCAAAAACATCGTTGGGCTGTTCCCTGACAACAAGGTCTTGCGCATCGCTGAACAGATTTTCGCGATCCGCGTAGCGGGGAGAAAGGATATCATAACTGCCGGGCCGCAAATGGCCGTACTTGCGCATAAAGCCCAAAGCGTCCCTCTGCCCCTTGCATACCTCCAGAAATTCGGCGGACAGTTCCCCGGAAATGGTTCTGACGGACAGTTTGAACGCCCGCATCCGCTCGGGCAGCAGCGCGCCCCGCTTCACCGCCGTGCGCAGCAGGCTTTCCGCCATGAAGGCATGGCGGGCCAGAACGGAAAAGGGCAGGGTGCCGTAACTGCGGCATTCTTCCAGCAGGGCGTTGACGGCGGACAGGGGAAGGCGATGCTCCGGCCCGACCTGAACTCTGCCCGCCTGCCGGTTGCGCAGCTCGGTCACGGCGTCAAGGGCCAGATTCATGGAGCCGGAAGGAGACTCGTCCAGACAACGGACTGTCAGATGCCGAAGGCCGGCCCGGAAATCCTCGCGTCTTTGGGAGCTGAGCAGTCCCGGATAACGCTCGTCCAAATGGGCGTCAAAGCAGAAATCCAGAACCGTCTGAGCGATTTCAAACTCAATTTTGTCGTGCAACTGGGGCTGTGCCTCAAGCCGTTCCAGCCAGGCAGACACCAGAGCTTCGCAGGTAACGGGATCAAGGCCGTTCGGCAAAAAGGAATTGAAACTTGCGCGGGTGTCAATATAGGGGCGGCCCAGCAGCAGAACCATGAGTTCCGTGGCGGGCAAGGGGCGGTAGCCCATGCGTTCCCTCGCTTCGCTCCATACCCGCGCGGTGATCAGGTTGCGGTACAGCGAGCTTGCCAGCGGGTGCGGCAGTATGCCGATTATCTCCGCCGGATTCCAGTCCGGCATCACACCCAGAATGGCCCGCTGTCCGAACAGGTTTGAGGATGGGCCGGTTCGCGCCGCGATAAAGTCCGCGCCATACCCGATGAACTCACGGATGGAGTCGTTCTGTTCCGGCCAGTGTCGCTGTGTGCACATGGGCCGAACCTGGAGCAGATGCAGTACATTGTCCGCGTCCTGACAGAATTCGATGTCCAGGCTGTCGCTGCCGCACAGCTCCTCCAGGCGGCGGGCCAGAGCTACAAAACTGCGCAGGCGGGGAGAATCAAAGTCGCGGTCGCTTACCCCGCGGTACACGGAAACCGTTTTGCTGACGCTGTGTCCGCCCGTGATGGTGTCTGTCCGGCCCGATTCATCATCGTAGTTGATGACGTAATACGGCGCGCCGTCATTGAGCGCACGGGTCATGATAACGCCGGTGACGGTGGCATTCCGGATCATGGGTTGGCACAGCACCTGATCATCGGGCTCCGCCCCGCCGTAGGAGGCCATGACCTGTTCCACGGCTCCCCGCAGGGCGCAGATATCCGACAGGAGAACATTGAGAATGGAGAGATAGGCTCCGGCGGCAGAAGACGCGGCAGAATCCTCCCTGCGGCAGGACGAGCGCACAGCCAGCACTGCCTCCGGGGGAAATGCCTCCGCCAGCTTGCGGAGGACAGCCCCCTGCCCGGATTGCCACTGCGCCACGGTAAAAACATGCACAGGCGGAATGTGCAAGTCTTCGTGGACAGAGAGAGCAAGCAGCGTGTCGGCCTTGGAGGAGAAAGAAAAGGCATGTGTGCTCATGATTGCCTCAAGAAAGATAACGCTTATGCGGGTCTTGTTTGTTTTCGAGCCTGAGCGACAAACACGTTACATACCTGCCCCGGAAAAATGCGCATAAAAATTTTCCACAGCAATTCACCTGGCTGGTTCAGTAAATATCCCTCACGCCGCCCCTTATGCTCATCGAAAATTTTGTGATCAACGTGGCGAAAACATTTAAATTTGTAGAGTATGGGCATATTAACAACATAATCCATCTTTTCAACATTAAACCCGTTGCGGAGCAAAACATGTTCCCATTCACGACGCGTCAGATTAAGCTTGTGGAACTTCATTTTCTCCTTCTCCCGAGCAGATTGCCGCAGATAGTCTGATATACGCGTACATATGTTGTCCGCCCGGAATGATGCGCACAAAACGCCACCAGGTTTTAAAACTCTGAACGTTTCCCGCATCGCCTGCTCCTGAAGTTCATACGGCAAACTGTGGTACAATCCAAAGGCAAGGAAGGTATCAAAATATTCATCGGGATAGGAAAGATTGAGAATGTCTCCTGTTTCCACTTCCGCAGCAGGTTCGACGTTTTTAATTTTACTGATGGCCTCGGGAATAAAATCAAACCCTCTTATATGGTAGCCGTTGCGCATAAAATAGCGTACCAGCCGTCCATTGCCGCACCCGGCTTCGCAAATACGTCCACCATTTGGCGCAAATGAGCGGGCCACTGCCTCCAGAGCGTATTTCAAGGGATATGACGCGCGGTTTTCCATCGCTTCGTCCGCTTCAACATCGGCCCAACGTTGTGTCCAGTAAGCAAACGAATCATTTTTTCGGTAGGTTATGCGCATGGCCAATCCGCTCCTTCACTGCCAAGGATAGCCATATGTCTTAAAAGCGGATGCATGACGAAATAGGGATTGGTCGGGGTATTTTCGATAACGGGCTCCGGCCAGCCCTTGCTTTCCACATGCGCGGCCAACACTTCGCACAGCACTTCGGCCCGGAAAATATTGTCATGCACATAGTCCATGAGAGACATGTCAGCGGGCACAGCAAAGCGGCGACGGCATAAAATAGCGCCTCGGTCGATCTCTTCATTCAGGAACATGACGGAAGCGGCACAGAAATTTTCCTGCAACGCACTGTAATAATTTGTGGTGCTTCCTTTATAATCGGGAAGCCAACCGCCATGCGCGTGCAGGAATTTCTTCCCGCAGTGTAAAAGATTTGCCCGTAACATAACGCCGCCAAATCCCGCATACACACAGACCTGTTGCGCAAGTTCGGCAATGCGCCGCACATTCTCCGGCGCATTGATGTCATGAACCGGCGCAAACTCACAGGGAATGCCTGCTTCCGCACACAGCTCCCTGATACCTCGCTCAGGATCAAATCCGCCCCAGGGAGCCTGCACAGGTGACAGAAGCCCCCGTTCCGGGGCCGGATTTCCCGATTCCGCAGCGGGCAATATCAGGCAGAATGAGGGCAACAGCTTCCGCGCCATAAATGCCTGCACATAGCAGCGCGCCCGAACATTGTCCGCGCATACAAGCGCGACATCGCTTATTTGCATGTACGGCTCCTTTGTGCCCAGCCCTGAACGACAGCCAGCTCGCCGGCAAGGGATCGACGGGCAAGGGGAAAAAGCTCGGAGGGAAGGCCGGACAGCGAGCAAAGAAGGTCATTGATTTTCAAAAGGCAGTTGAGCGGGCGCATGTCCGGTTCTTCCGCCGCGCTCAAGGCCAGAATGGCCCCAAGGCAGGCGTAGGCATGGGGACGAGTCAAACGGTCACTCGCCCGCACACAGGAATACCGGGGCGGCTCCAGAGTGGCAGGCAGTTTTTTACTGACCTCAAAACGCCGGAGCAGTCCTTCAATCAGGGCGGCGTCCTTCCCGGTCGGTTTCTGGCCTGTTGAAGCCAGGCGCCACAATTCACGCTCCGTTTCCGTCAAATCGCCGGGGCAGGGGTGCATGGCATCCGATCCGGCCCAGACAGCCAGGTGTTCTTCCCGGCACCGCTTCCACGCATTGACAAAATCCTTGCCGCAAAACGGCGCGTAGAAATACTTTTCCGGATCACGCAATAAATCCCTCGCAGTATAAGGATAGGCAGTCTTTCCTGGCCGGATCAGCTTTTGGGCCAGTATGGGGGCGTAACCGAGCAATTCGTTACGGGAGCCTGTATTTTCAATAACCAGATCGGGAGCGCATGGTTCTTCAAAACGCATGTTGACTCCAGGCAGCTCGATTTCTCCCCGCCCCGCCCGGGCATACAGTCCCTTGGAATCCCGGCAGACCAGGGCTTCCATGGGGCATTTGATATATACCTCATGGTAATCGCGCAGTTCCCGCCTGTTGTTGTCCCGCGTTTCCTGAAATATGGACAGAACCGGCGCCACCACATGCACGCCTTCTCCTTCCAGGTACCGGCATAACCTGTGGAGACGGTCGGCGTTTTTTTTGCGGCCATCCAGCGTATGACCAAGGCTGTCGCCCCACACGCTGCGCATGACATCGCCATCCAACAGCGCCACGGTTTTGCCGTTCTGCCTGGCAAGATGCACAACTTCTTCAGCCAGGGTGGTTTTTCCCGCCCCGGACAGTCCGATTATCCAGATAACCATTGTGTTTCCCTGCGGTGAATTTCAGTTTGTCATCCTGTAAGGTGAGCATGGATTTAACCAATCAAACACATTGTTCCTTTTGATCAGAGCAGCCCATTGTTTTGAGATATTCATCTATAATATCTTCCTTGCCGAAGAAATCAAAATACTTTGCATGAAAATAGGCATAGCAGCGATTTGGAATTTCCATTATATCACCATAATAGAGAGAGAGAAGCACTTCCGGATTCTGTGGCACACAAAATTCTCTCTTCTTTTCTTTCTTACCCGATCCTCTTTCGTCCTCTCTAAGAACATTTGCCTCAAACGGCATGCGTTTGACAGGAAAGATATCTTCTTTCTTCAAGCAATAAATATTCTTCATCCAAAACAAGTCCACTCCCCACTGAATTCCTGTTCCCTCTTTTGGATAAGGATAGACATACTCATCAAAAACAGCATCAATTTGAGATTTAATGGCCGGGTCTTCAATGGGACGGGATTCTGCGGCGCAGCCCAATCTCTGCGCAGTCTGCCATATTCTCTCAGATAATTCTGTTCTTGTCGTATAGTATTTCCGAACTGCTTCATCGTCACTATTCGTGTTCTCCCAGTCATACGCAAATATATCAACAAAAACATGCAAAGGCAGATTTGTATCTACCAACTTTGCAAAACGCCCACATGCTTCTTTTCTGCATCCCGCCTCATAATAATCCACAAGACGATATCGCGATTGCTTTTTTATTATATCCTTGAATTTTAAAAAGTCTTCACGCATCATGCTGACATCAGTATCATCATCCCATGGTATAAAGCCCTTATGCCTGACCGCGCCTATGAGCGTGCTATGAGATAAAAAATAGGTAAGTCCGTTTTCTGTACAAACATCATCAATAAAGTCCAATAAATTCAACATGACAAGCTGCGTTCCCCGAATAAGGCCTTCTTCGGGGACAAGTTTTTCAAAAAAATTTCGTTTGGTTCGCGCAAGGCCTTCACCTTCGCGCATTTGCGAAAACCAGAACAACAGATCATTTCTTGCCGATAACGCCTGAATTTTTCCATCAAGATAACCGTGCTGCCCTGACAGTTCATCCAAACGTCTATTGAGATGATCAAACTTTCCCGACAGCTCGTCCAAACGACAAAGAAGCGTATTTTCCATACGCATAACCTTACGCGCTGACGGAGGCAGGCATTTGCCCTTCATTTTATTCAGCCAGCTCTTCAGAAACATTATCACCTCCTTTGTATTCAACGAATATGGCGGCAGCCATGTTCACCTCATATAATACCTGTTGCCTTTTTCTATCTGGTGATAGGCTTGCCGTATCATCTTGTATAAAAAGGAAACGAACCTGCTGGATTCTTTGTAGGGAAGAATCTGATCAAAATCATGTACACTCATCGCAAGGTGAGCTTTTTTCGCCAGAGCGATCTTTCCATCCACGTTCATGTTGTGCTGCACACGTTCGAACAGCATACCGAAAATCCGGGATGCACGTGTCCGGCCATAGCGGTAGCGCGCAAACAGCAGATCCGCCTCAACCAGATTCTGAAGTGTCTCCTCCCTCAGCGTGGCATTCTCCTGCCAACGATATCCACCCAGCACCTTTCCCGATTCCAGCACGGTATAATCCCGCATAATCTGGTAGCCCAGCACGGCATCCGCAGTACCGCCGTAGCCGTAATTGATCCCCCCCGTGCGCAGATAGGCTTCCTTCAGAATAGTTGTTCCGCAGGAAGGGGCGCCGGTGCGCGTATGCCCGTGAATGAGCGCGCCCGCACGCGTCAGTTCCAGTTCATAGGGTTTGTCGTGTTTTCTGGCCTCATTCTCGTCAAAATTTCCTGTAAAATCCAAACGGCGGGCGTGAATATAGCCCAGCGGCTTGCGCAGATTCTCATGGCGCCGGATAATACTCCCGATATGGAAAAGCGCATCGGAACAGAGTACATCGTCGTCATGCAGAAAGCAGACCCATTTTCCCCGTGCCAGTTGCACGCCGCGATTCCAGTTGTAGCCTGAACCGATATTTTCCCTGTTGTGGTAATACTGAATACGGCTGTCCTTAATTTTCTGTATAAGATGCAGGGCCGGCGTCGTGCCGTTCTCATCCAACGGAGTGTTATCAACAACCAGAAGTTCCCATTTAAAATCAAGATATTGCTGACAAAGAACGCTTTCCAGGGCTTCTCGGAATGAAGCCCCTCTATTGAATGTCGGGATAACGACAGAAATACATGGCTCTATGTTGTTATCTATGATGCCATACATCAAATCTGATACTATAGAATCTGTCATAGAAAAAGAATCGCAAAATCTATCTATCTCGCGATAATGCTCTTTTTCTATACAATTTGGATCAAATGATAGTATTTTCATAAAAGAATCACATTAAAGCGACGCCCCACCATCCACAGGCAGGACGACTCCTGTCAGATAGGCGGCCTCATCCGAGACAAGAAACAACGCGACTTTTGCCACATCCTCGGGCGTTCCGACCCGTCCAAGCGGGATGCGGTCTTCATACAGTTTGGGGTCGCGTCCGTGCAGAATCGGCGTCCGGATAATGCCGGGGCAAATGCAGTTGACCCGCACGCCCTCTTCTCCATAGTTTTTTGCCATTTGATGCGAAAACTGGATGACGGCGGCCTTTGCCGCACTGTAGGCGTAGGAGCGCCCGGCGGCATAGTGCTGAAGGCCCGCGATGGAGGCGTTGTTCAGGATGACGCCGCGGCTGGCCAGCAAATAGGGCTTGGCGTACCGTGTGATCAGAAAATATCCTGTCAGGTTGGTATCCAGCGTTTCGCGCCACTCTTCCACGGGCATACGCTCTATTTCCATGGAAGGCAGCATCACGCCGGCATTATTGAACAGAATGTCCAGTCCGGCGTAGCTTGCAACGGCATCATGGATCAGGGCCTTGACCTGCTCTTCCGAGCTGACGTCGCAGGCAATGAACGTTGCCTCGCCTCCCGCCGCGCGAATATCCCGTGCAACGGCCCTGCCCCTTTCCTCGTTCCGTCCGGAGAGCACGACTCCGGCCCCATGAGCGGCAAACAGTTTTGCGCACGCCTCGCCAATGCCGGATGTTGCGCCGGTCACCAGGGCGACCTTTCCTTTCAGCTTTTCCATACGTTCCCCCGCATCCCGGATTCAGTCCCGCAATGCTCTCAACTTCGCGGAGATATTTGAAGAGACCAGCCCGTAATGCCTCATCTTTTCGTCATAGGTTCCGTAATTTCGGAAAATTTCGCGCGGAAATGCCACATGTTCCACCCGCAGGGCGCGGCCCGGCAGGGCCTTGTGCACATCGTGAAGCAGGCTCCCCTCATATTCCGGCTCGACGATCAGCAGCTTGCCGGAAGGGCAGTTCTCCGCCAGCATTTCGCGATCAAAAGGTTCGAGGGTTGTGTAATACAATACGGTCACATCTTCATCGGCGCAGGCTTCCATGACCGCGTCCAGCATGACGGAAACCGCCAGCACCGTGGCCCGACTTCCCGTCTTCATCACCTCGGCCTTCCCGAAGCGAACATCCGGGTCATACCGCATGTTGGGGTGATCGCTGACCCGGAAAAAGGTGGGGCTCCCGTTCCGGTACGAGGCGTTGAAAAGCTGGAGAAACTGCTTTGCCGTGCCCGGCGCCACAAACTCGCAGCCCGGCAGCATCTTGATCAGCTGCACATCCTCGGCGCAGTAGTGGGAATAGCCATATTTGGAATAATCCACAGCCGCCCCTGTGCCCACGACATTGACCCCCAGCTTCTGATACGCCAGATCCATCTTGATCTGTTCCAGTGTGCGCTCGATGAGGTAGGGCTGAATGCCGAAAATGGTCGGCGCCAGTCCGCGACTGGCCATACCCGCCGCGATGCTGAACATGCCGTCCTCATAAATGCCCACATTCATGCAGCGATCGGGAAATTCGGCCAGCACGTCCCGTATGGCCCACATGCCGATATCCACAGTAAGGAAGACCGTATCCGCCTCATTGCGGATCATGTCCGCAACGCGTTTCAAAAATGCACGCCTCAAAACGCATCCACCTCCTTCTCCAGCAGCGCCAGTTCCTCGGCGTCAGGAGCCTTGTGGAACCAGATGTCGTGTTTCATCATGGTCGGGCTGCCGTATCCGCGCACGGTTTTGGCCAGCACGGCCTTGGGCTTGCCGTTTTTGAGCCCGCCCGCCTCGCGGAACACAGCTTCCAGCGCGTCCGGATCATGCCCGTTGACGGAAAAGACCTCGAAACCGAAGGCTTCCAGCTTCAGGCGCAAGTCGCCCATGTCGATCATGGCTCCGACGGAATCGTTGTCGTCCACGATCACGCACAGGTTATCCAGCTTCTTTGCCGCAGCAAAAAGGCAGGATTCCCACATGGCGCCTTCACAGAACTCGCCGTCACCGCACAGCACAAATGTCTGAGAGGGCAACTTCTTAATCTTGTTGGCATGAGCAATACCCACGGCAAACGGCAGTCCATGCCCCAGCGATCCGGCGCTGTTTTCCACGCCGCCGGAGAACTTGGTGACATCCGTCTGAATGCAATAGCGGCTGCTAAACATACCGATTTCGGAGGCTACTTCTTCCTTATCAAAGAAACCTTTCTCAATCAGCACCGGGTACAGCGCCAGCGTCGCCTGTCCCTTGCTGATGATGAAAAAGTCACGGTCAGCGTCCTGCGCCTTTTCCGGAGACCAGTTCATGATCCTGTCATACAGCACCCAGACGATATCCAGACAGGAAAACACGCTCTGAAGATTGCCGTCTTGGCATTTATGGGACAGATACAAAGCATCCTTGCGCAGATTACGAGCAATACTCTTCAATTTCGCGCTCCATTCCTTCCTGTTTTGCCCTTTTTTCAAGGCGTTTAACTTCCCAATGTTTTATCTTGTTATATACACTCAGTATTCCATGCTTGTATATACGTTTATAAAAAAAATTATTTGGTTTTTTATCATAAATTGAAGAATAATCGCTGAAGCGTACAAATTTTCTGGACACAATCTTTCTTTGATTAAGCACAGCTTCCGTAAAATAATAATAATGTGAATCTCTGAATAACCAGCCCCACACTTTATGAAATATACTTTTATTATAAACATATTCTCTAAAATCAAAACCTGCCTTGATTGTTTTATACGCAGATTCGATCTTTGCCATCGTATTTATTCCAAACCTGTAAAAACCATACGGTTCCAAAGTTGAATATACTGAAAACTTATTTTCCAGACAATAAAACAGTATAAGATCGGCTGAAATTCCAAAATCATCGTTGAATCCGCCGATATCAAGTACGGCATCTCTCTTGAATGTTGTTCCCACACTGGGGATATTTCCTCCAGGATGACCGGTGAACAAGACGTTCGCGTGCGTCAATTTATAAAACCTCCACGACATCGGCTCATGTAATACCCAGTTTCCAACCTGTTTAAACATCGTGTCATTTCCATGAGGCTGTTCCGGATCATGTAAGAAACAATAATATTGCGCGGCTATCGCCCCCAAGGGCTTTTCTCCCTGCTTTTCCAGAAAGCATACAGCCTTGCCCATTTTTTCAAGACTATTGGGAAAGAGAAGATCATCATCATGAAGCATCATGACCCATTCTCCCCGCGCCAAATAGATTCCCCGATTAAAATTATCTCCCGGACGCAAATTTATCGCATTACGAAAATAGCGAATATTTATATCGGAAAGCGTTCTGATATAACCTTCCACGTCATTGGGAATCCCTTCATAAGGTTCATTATCCACAACCAGAATATCCCATTGAAAATCAACAGGTTTCTGATTTATCACGCTTGCCAGCGCTTCTTTAAACAGGTCAAATCTTTTGTATGTCGGAATAAAAACGGTAATCCATGGTTTTCCGTCATAGTTGGAGGAATGCCGCTCATAAAGAGCGTTCAATTCCACATTTTTATGCATCATGAAACAATCAATATTTGCTTCATAGTTAATAATATTTTTCATATATAGGCTCCGTATCTAGAATACTTTTCTGCATTCTCAACTGAGAATATAATTCTTCTATCTTGTGGCATGGAATATATAATTTCCTCTATCCGGCTTACATTGAGTCCTTTTGATACGTAATGCTCCGCAAAATTCGGATTGCAGTTGTACTTTGCGGAAATGAAGTACGGCAGAGAAAATCCCCACGGGTGATCTTCATATATTTTCTTTAGATAGGTATCATAAATCTGCATCATGGGGGCGAGATCGTAGTTCCTCCCCATGGTATCGTTCAGGTATTTGGCAAAAAGTTCCAGATTGAGATTGCCCGCCCCACGGCCTATGCCGTAAACGCTGGCGTCGATGAAGACGTCACGGTCGGTTTCCTGCCGGGCAAAGGCGCAGGCCACATCAAAGGCCTGCATCATATTGTTATGGCCATGGTATCCTATGGCGATTCCCGGTTTCAGATGCTCATCCGCAAGTTTCATATAGTGAAGCAACGCATCGGCATACATGGTGCCCCAACTGTCCACCACATACACAGCCATGGGATCGAGCCGATTAAACAGTTCGACCATCTCTATAAACTCGTCATCGGAATACTGGCTGACGCGAGCGGGCTGCACACAGAGCTTGTAGCCCTTTTCCACAATCCCCTTGCAATATTCAAAACCTTCCTTGAGCATCCGCTTCCAGACGATAACCCGGATGATCTCCGGCCCGTCCGCATCGGCAGGAGCCAGTTTTTCCAGCGGAAGCGGGTTCACAACTTCGGCCATAACGGCATATTCAATCCCCGCCACCTTATGAGGAATAAGCTTCTTAACCTGCCCTATATCATTAAAGACGGTGCGGTCTTCGTTATAGGGTTCATCCTTGATAAATCCCAGTTCAAGTATCTCCACTTTTGTCTGTTCAAGCTTGCGAACCATATCTTCCATGGCGGGCTGTCCAAAATTCCAGTCATTAACGTACCCGCCATCCCGCAATGTGCAATCCAGAAGTTTCAATGTTCCCATGAAATTATCCCTTGTATCCCTTAGGTTTCATGGTTTCTTTCAATTCCAGAGCTTCCCTTGCGCGCAAGGCCACAGACTCCGGCGTGAGCCCGTACGTTTCCCGCAGAAAAGGTTCCGTACCTACCCGGCCGAAAGAATCCTGAATTCCAACTTTCAGCACAGGAACAGGATGAACAGAAGAAAGGCATTCCGCGACAGCGCTGCCCAGTCCGCCCACGACGCTTGCGTTCTCGGCAGAGACCACAGCGCCGGTCTTTTCTGCGCTGTCCAGAAGCAATTCCTCATCCAGAGGCTTCACGGTAACAATATCTATGACGCGAGACTCTATGCCTTCAGCCGCAAGAAGTTCCGCAGCCTGAAGGCAGGTGGCGACCATGATGCCGCAGCCGATAAGAGTGATATCCGCACCTTCCCGAAGCAGGATTCCCCTGCCTTCGGCGAACTCCGTTTCCGGCGGATAGATATCCGGCAAATCACGGCGCGGCATACGGATATAGGTCAGACCGGGACGTTCCTTTGTCATTTTCAGGAATGCCCCGCACATGACCGGATCGCTGACGTCAACCACGCAAGCGCCCGGTACCGTCCTCATCATGGCGATATCTTCAAAACACATGTGTGTGCCGCCATTGTGCGTGGCCATGATGCCCGCATCCGACCCGATCACGCGCACACTCTTCCGGCCATACCCCACACTGAGAAAAACCTGATCAAACACGCGGCGGCTGGCAAAGGGAGAAAAGCTGTGCACATAGGGCTTGAAACCATTCAGATAAAGCCCGCAGGCCACGCCAATCATATTGGCTTCCTGGATGCCTGTGTTCAGGACATTCCCGGGATAACGTCTCCAGAGTTCCTGGGTTTTCAGCGAGCCCATGAGATCGGCATCCAGGTAAACGACTCTTGCATCCTGCTCGATCAGATGCCGCATGGTTTCATTAAAAACCTGAAAGACCTCTTTTTCGGCCTTCTGCCCGGTATAACGGATCTTCATCTTATTCCACCTCCATACCGAGCTTCCGCCCCTGTTCCCGCAGTTCCTCCATAACCTTGCCGCATAATTCATCAGAGAACCCTATGCAGTGGTTATTTGCCATCTCCATAACGCAGCGCGCGCCCTCTCCCTTTACCGTATCCAGCACAATCATGGAGGGCTTGCCGTTCGGCTCCTCCACAGCCCGGCGCACGGCACGCTGAATGGCCATGACGTCATTCCCTTTCACAAGGCAGGCATTCCAGCCGAATGCCTGATATTTGAGTACAGGGTCGCCCAGGCGCATCACTTCGTCATTGCTGCCGTCTATCTGCATCTTGTTCCAGTCCAGAAAGGCGATCAGATTGTCCAGACAATAATGAGCCGCAAACTGCGTGGCCTCCCATATTTGGCCTTCCGCCGATTCGCCGTCACCGGTAACGCAAAACACGCGTTGATCCCTGCCCGCGAGCCGGGCTCCTTCGGCTACTCCGCAGGCGATGGAAAGCCCCTGGCCGAGACTGCCCGTTGTCGCGTCCACGCCGGGGATCTTGCGGTCGCAATGGCCCGGCAACAGCGAATCGGGATTGTTCAGATGATCCAGCCGCTCATGAGGAAAGAAGCCCCGCCATGCCAGCGTTGCATAGAGGGCGGGGCCTGCGTGGCCCTTGGAAAAGATCATGAAATCCCTGTCGTCCCACAAGGGTTGTTCGGGCCGCACACGCATGAAATCCGAATAGACAACGGCCAGCATATCCGCCAAATCCAGAGAGCCGCCGATATGCCCGCCGTGATTGGACGAGATTGCCCGGATGATCCCCAGACGTATCTTCAGCGCCGCCTGCTCAAGTTTCACTCTGTCGCTCAGTATCATTTTTTCCCGTCCTCCACGGCCTCCAAAACGGTTCTTGCCATATAATCGATCATGTCATCGGTCATGCCGGGATAGACGCCGATCCAGAACGTATTGTTCATGACATAATCCGTGTTGCTCAAGCCGCCGACCACGCGATACGTATCCGTTCCACGGATCGCGTCAAAGCAGGGATGCTTGATCAGGTTTCCGCTGAACAAAAGGCGGGTCTGGACATTGTGTGCTTCCAGGTGAGCGGTTATCCTGTTGCGCTCCACACCACTTTCCGAGCGTGTGGAAATGACAAAACCAAACCATGAAGGCAGGCTGTGCGGAGCGGCTTCCGGCAGTATCAGCAAAGCGGCGGCAGGCTCCAGAGCCTTGCGCAGGCGCTCCCAGTTATGGCGGCGGCGTTCGATGAATGAGGGGAATTTTTTGAGCTGCTCACAGCCCACAGCGGCCTGCATGTCGGTGACTTTCAGATTATAGCCGAAATGGCTGTACACATACTTGTGATCGTAGCCATAGGGCAGATCGCCATACTGGCCGTTGAAACGATGTTTGCAGACGTTGTCCTGGCCGGAAGGACAGATACAGTCACGCCCCCAGTCTCTGTAACTGAGAATCAGCCGGTTGAGGCGAGGATTGTTCGTGTAAACACAGCCGCCTTCTCCCATGGTCATGTGGTGAGGAGGGTAAAAGCTGGAAGTTCCGATATCTCCCCATGTCCCGGTAAAACGGGGTTCTCCATTAAGAATATATTGCGAACCAAGAGCGTCGCAGTTGTCTTCCACCAGCCATAAGCCATACTTTTCGCAAAATGCTTTGACTGTAGCCAAGTCGAAAGGATTACCCAGTGTATGGGCAACCATCACGGCCTTCGTCTTTTCACTCAGCGCAGCTTCCAGTTGCGTAACGTCAATATTGTACTGGGGTATGGTCACGTCCACGAAGACAGGCACAGCGCCATATTGAAGAATGGGCGTAACGGTGGTGGGAAACGCGCAGGCCACGGTGATAACCTCATCGCCCGGCTTGATTCGGCGCTCTCCCAATTCCGGCGCAGTGAGGGCCATAAACGCAATCAGATTGGCGGAGGATCCGCTGTTGACCAGACTGGCGAAGCGAACGCCAAGCCATTCAGCAAATTCCTTTTCAAATGTATCGGCAAAACGCCCTGTGGTCAGCCAGAAATCAAGGGTGGCATCCGTCAACGCACACATTTCCTTTTCATCAAAAACGCGTGACGCATAGCTGATGCGATCTCCAGGAACAAAAGACTTCTTGGTTTCCTTAAAATCATGATAATACTGTGCAACCATATTCTTGATTTCACGGCGGGCTTCTTCTTCATTTTTCCAGTGTGCCATAAGCCTACTCCTGAATTCCTATATCCAGCGTTTTAAAACATCATCATACACATGCTGGATTTCCATGAAATCGCGGGGCAGCGAGGAAAACCATTGCAAATACCCGTCGTCCGCTTCGTCGAGCCTCCCGTTATCCGGCAAGAAGGAATCAGGAAGCGCACAGCGATACAATACCGCGATATTGTGGCCACGTTCGTTCGGATGCGGCAAATCAGGATTCGGGCCACGAAAGACACTACGCACAGCCACGGGCTCTCTCTCAAACAGCACCTCGCATCCGATCTCACGTCGCGCCGTTCGTTGCAGGCAATGTTCCAGCGTTTCGCCATAACGCATACAGCCCCCCGGAATGTGCCAGCTTGTTCCAAAAAAACGGTCGTTTCGGCGCGCGAGCAGCAGCCTTCCGGCTTTGTCCGTTATCAGCAAATCGACGTTGGGGAGCGGCACCAGCGAGGAGACCAGAAGAAACAATGTTTCCGGCAACCCTTGGCGCCCATCCACATGCGCGCAGCGCAAACTCTCGACTGCATGTTGCAGCTCATGCGAAAGCTCGCTCATCTCCTGTCCTTTCCTCCTGCCATGATCTGTCCGTCACTCCGTACACACTCAAGCGGGAAAATCCTGCACTCCAACCACTCCTTTCACAAAGCTAGCGAGAATACTTCTTTCTGAGGTGAGCCCTGTTTTTCTTTTTTGGAATAAAGCAAGCCGCAAGGTTGACAAGCCACTTGGGGTAACGCGATAGCCTGTCTATCGAATTTTTCATTTCATCCAGTCTGCAATCTACATGACTTAATGTTTCATTCAGCCTGCAACCTATATGGTTTAATGTTTCATCTAGCCTGTAGTCTATACGGTTTAAGGCTTCATCATATCTCTCGAGGCGCCTCTTCATGGCCAAAGTTGGAAACGGCACCGCTTCCTGAGGAACATTAAAACCCCAGTTAAAAACTCTCGGATCCCTGCAAAGCGGGTTTTCCAGTATCTCGCAATATTCCTTGTGATAGGGATGGCATGGATTGAGCACATTTTTGTACAGGATATCATCCTCCGATGAGCCAAACCAGTGATATATGGGGCGCAGCACGATGTCGTCCGCATCGTAGTCAATACATCTTGCAATAAAATCAGGAATCTGGCGGAAATTGCTGTCCTGAATGACCATGATCATCCGGATTCTGCGAACTTTTCCCGCATGCTTCAAATCGCTTATAAACGACATGCTCTCTTCAAATTTTGCCAAATCGTCTCTTCCGGCAAGATATTTGTATGTCTCACGATCAAAGCTATTCGGAGTGACAGACACCGTTATGGGATATTTTGCCAAATGCTCCAGCTTGTGCCAGTTATCCTTGAAGAGCACGCCATTTGTTTCTATAAATATACTAAAATCCGATCGAACTGGCTTAAACCTGGATATCATATCCAATATTTCTTTGGATACAAACAAATCTCCAATGCCATTGGTAGCTATATGACTAACCGTTCCAAGATATGGTTCAATATTTTTTGTAACTTTGTGCAGTATATCTACATATTTTTTATCTGGATGAAAAAATTCATGCCTGCAACTTGGACAAGCATGATTACATCTTTCATCATACGCCAAGCTAATATACTCTGGACCCATAGAATGTTTGTCATATAATTTTTGCATTTCTTCTTTTGATATTTTTATAGCATCAGTATCATTAATGCAATCAGGACAGTATTGTTCATTGCAGCCTAAAAGTTCACCGCGCATGAAAGCTTGACGAATTTCCTCTATTTTTTGCCCCTGCCAGATTTCTTCAAGGGTATTTTCCAGAAGATTCCCGATAACGATGCCATTCCAGGGACAGCACCGAACATCTCCCCCCACAAAAACATACGCATACTCAAAGCACTTTCTGCATGTGCGCATAACACCAAGCTCCATTTGCCCTATTGTTTTTCTATGGTACAATGTACCGCGTCAGTATCGGTAAACTCCGCAATCTGCCCGTCCATCACGGCGGGGATATCCCCTCCGTTCAGCCACGCCTTCGACCATTCACAGGTCTTTTCCACCGCTTCCGCGATATGCCAGCGGGGTGACCAGCCAAATGTCGCCTTCAACTTTGTGCAGTCCAGCTTGAGGAAGTTGGCCTCATGCGGGGCGTTGGCCTCGGCCTGATTTTCCCAGCGTGCCGGTTCGCCCCAGCACGCGCAGAACAGATCCGCGAGCTGTCCGGTCGTTACACAGTCGCAGTCATCCGGCCCCACGTTGTACCAGCCCGCAAGAGACGGGTTCTTCCATTGGGCTTCCACAATCATCAGGTAGGCCATGATCGGATCCAGCACATGCTGATACGGGCGGGTGGAAAGAGGATTGCGCACGCCAATGACCTTTCCCGCCTGTTGCGCGCGTACGCAGTCGGGAATAATGCGGTCATGGGCAAAATCGCCGCCGCCTATCACGTTGCCCGCGCGCGCCGTGCTGACGGGCGGCATCCCGTCGGCAAAAAAACTGTTCCTGTAACTGTGCGTCACCAGTTCCGAGCAGCTTTTGGAATTGGAATACGGATCGAAACCATCCAGAGGCTCATCCTCACGATATCCCCATACCCATTCCTTATTGTGGTACACCTTGTCGGTCGTGACGTTGAGAACGCTCTTCACGCAGGAGGAAAGGCGCACACACTCCAGCAGGTTTACCGTCCCCATCACGTTGGTTTCATAGGTGTAACGCGGTTCTTTGTAGGAATCGCGCACAAGGGGCTGCGCGGCCAGATGAAGGACGATTTCCGGCCCGGTCGCGTCAAAGGCGTTTTTCAACGCCGCATAATCCCGAATATCGCCGATAACGCTGGTTATTCTTCCTTCCAGTCCGGCCAGGCGGAACAGGTTGGGCCTGGTGGGCGCGGGCAGACTGTAGCCCGTGACCTCCGCTCCCGCGCCGACAAGAACACGGCACATCCAGCTGCCCTTGAAGCCGGTATGCCCGGTCACAAAGACCTTTTTGTCGCGAAAAAAGGCGAGATCAGGCTTCATCCCACACCTTCCACGGTGCCTGCCCTGTATCCCATATCCTGTTCAGCTCCACCTTGTCCTTGAACATATCCATGGGACGCCAGAACCCTTCATGCCTGTAGGCGGAAAGCTGACCGTCATGCGCCAGCCGGAGCATCGGCTCCTGCTCCCATACAGCGTCATCGCGGGGCGGAATGTAGTCGAACACCTGCGGCTCCAGCACAAAGAAGCCGCCGTTTATCCAGCTTCCCCCCTGTTTCGGCTTCTCCTGAAAACTGTGTATGACGCCGTTTTCATCCATATCCAGCACGCCGAAGCGCCCCTGCGGCTGCACGGCTGTGAGCGTGGCAAGTCTGCCGCTCCTTTTATGGTGTTCGACAAGCTCCGTGATGTTCACGTCGGAAACGCCGTCGCCGTAGGTGAGCATGAACGGCTCGCTGCCGATGATTTCCTGCGCGCGCTTGATGCGGCCTCCGGTCAATGTGTTCAGGCCGGTATCCAGCAGCGTGACTTTCCACGGTTCCACGCGCTTTTCATGCACATGAACTTCATTATGGGCCAGATCAAACGTAACATCAGAATTATCCATGAAATAATTCATGAAATATTCCTTGATGGTTTCATGCTTGTAGCCGCACAGCACCACGAAATCATTAAATCCATAATGGGAATAGATTTTCATGATGTGCCAGAGTATGGGCTTGCCGCCGATCTCCACCATGGGCTTGGGGCGAATGCTTGTCTCTTCGCCAAGGCGCGTACCGAGCCCACCTGCCAGAATCGCAACTTTCATTGTCCTTCTCCTGATACACAACATCTGCTTTACGCCTTCTTCTGCATCGAGATTTCCTGCATGACCATATCTACGGAAATACCGGCCATACATCGGCAATAATCATACCCCTTGACGCATTTGCTCTGCCACGTCTGAGTTATCCATTCACACCCTTCAGGGCATTCCTTTCCCTGAATATTGATATTCTCCGGGTGGCCGTAATGGCGGCTCGAAGTGGGGCCGAACAGAACGACTGAAGGCCCGCCATGAAGAAAATGTCTGAGATGGGGAAGAAGTCCTTCCCCGCCGATATGCAGAGAAGCCCCCTTCATCAGAGCCTTCAGTTCGGGAAAACTGGTTCTCCCGCGCAGATCCAGGCATCCCGGCATTTCGCAGTCCTTTTCCGAACCAAGAAAAATCAGCATGACTTCGGCGTATCTGTGGCGCAGCGCCTCCACCAGCGCCCGGTAATTTTCTTCGGGCCAAAGTTTCAGGGAAGAAGATCCCGCATCGCCGGATTCCCTGTGAAGAGTAATAAAAGGACGGGATATGCCGAATCTCGCGCACACAACATCTTCCGGCTCTTCGCACTGCAAGAGGAATTCGCGTTTTTCCAGCTGCAACACGTCTGATATATCCATTTGAGAAGGGCGACGGCTTCCTCTGATGTCAGCATAATCAATGCCTATGCGCTGCCCTTCATGGGAAAACGAAACGAGATTTTCCTGGCGGAAATCATTGCAACTTTTTATAAAAGTCCAGAGTTGTTCCGACATATGACGAATCTTTCGACTGTTCATTTGCGGAAACCAAACCATGCGGGTGATGTCCGCAACCAAATCATACTTTTTCCGGAGAGGCATTTTTATGCTGTGGGTATGGGAAATACGCTGCTGCCCATAACAAAGGGAGCGAATGGCAGAGTCTTCGACAGAAGTGTAAATATCAAAAACAACAGGACACTCCGCGTAATCGGCAAAGGCATGCAAAAAGGCCAAAGATAGAATATTGTCCCCGATCCCGCCTCTCACGCAGGCGGCAACATGCAATATGTGGTCATCATGTTCAGACTCAATCTCCTGACAGTCACCTGTCACATGCCCCAGAACAGTTTTTTCCAGTGACCACAACGCCAGCAAAAGCGCGGCTTTTCGTGGAGAAAAAGGCCGTCTTTTTCTCAGTTTCTGTATCTTGTGCGCAGCGCCATCGAAGAAATTGACAGAGGAAGGCATATCAATTCTCCTTCTGAAAGCGCTGCTTCACAGAGCGCCAAATCTTGCGGCGGCCATTGGACCGCATCATCTCCCGCAGGAAAAAAAGCCTGGGGTGGTGCGCCCATGTGTAAAGCCGCCTGTAGTGTTTCGGCTTAAAAAGCGTGCTGTCTATCAGATCCAGCCGGAACGCTTCAGCAAATTCAGAAGAGGCCCGGATCCCGAATTCCCTATCAACTGGCAAGGAAAGCCTTCTGAAATTCCAGTAATATGACTGGTATTTCATTTTCTGCGCAATGGGAGAGAGTGAAAGATATTTTTTATTTTTTTGAATAAATCTTTCTATTTCTGCATATTCATCACATACGCAATAGACCTTTCCGGAACTGTATATTGAAGAATTTTCATTATCCCTGCGGTAGTGCAGAAAGGCATCCCGCATAAACCATGCTCTTTCCGCACACGCCAGTGCCTTGAAATTGAAAGAGGTATCCTGGTACGATGCGCCCGGCGTCGGCAAAAAGCGTATCCGCTCCCGCTCAAGCCAGGAGCGGCGATAAATGGCTGTCCAGATATAGCAGGTCCGCGTAAAAATCGCGGTTCGCACTCTCGGCGCGATCACCTGTCCCGCATCTTCCGGGGGAATGATCTCGTTCAGCGTGGAAACGCCCCCGCCATAGTCATAAAAATTGCTCTTGACCAAATCGCAATCATGTTCTTTCGCCGCCGCATACAGCCGCTCGAACATGTCCGCTTCCGCCCAGTCATCGGATTCAACAATTCCGACATACTCACCGCCGGCCATGTCCAGCGCCCTGTTCATGCTGTCACCGTAGCCGGTATTCTCCTTGTCGATAATCCTGATGCGCGGATCACGCGCGGCATATTCCCGCAGAATATCCGGCGTACTGTCGGTAGAGCCGTCATTGATGCAGATAATCTCCAAATCCCGCAGGGTCTGATTCACCACGGAATCCAGGCACTGACGGAGATAGTTCTCCACATTGAAACAGGGGATGAGTACGGAAACGGCGGCATTCATGGCTTACAGCGCCTCCGTCACGGAGAAGACGCGGGCCACGGCCTTGTCCATATCGTAGTATCTGTAGTCTCCAAGACGACCGAGGAAATGAATATGTCCATATTCTTCCCTGGCCGCCTCCACATATTGGCGGTGCAATCTGTGACTGTCCTCTCCGGCAACGGGGTACGCGGGCTCATTTTCCCCCCGCTTCCAGGCGGATGGATATTCAAAGGAAACCACCGTGCGCGAAGCTTGATCAGCAAGAAAATACTTGTATTCACTGATACGGGTGAAATCGTGATTTTCCGGGTAATTCACCACTGCGGCGGGCTGGAAGAATTCCCTGTCGAACTCATGAAAATCCTGTCTCACGCTGCGGTAGGGAAGCTCTCCAAAGCGCCAGTCCAGCAGTTCATCCACAGGCCCGGTATAAAAAATCCGAACATCACTGCCCCTGAACTCTTCTTTCACGTCATTCCATGACGTATCCGTCTTTACCGTGATACGCGGATGTTCAAGCATGGACGCAATCATGGCGGTATAGCCATGCCGGGGGATCCCCTGCCATCGGTTCCGGAAATAGCGGTCGTCGCGGCTTACATACACGGGCACGCGCTCCAGAACCGCCGGATCAAGCTTGTCCGGCGTCACGCCCCACTGCTTTTGCGTATAACCGAGAAAAACTTTCGTATAGATATGGTTTGCCAGGAAAACGAGATCCTTTTCTTCGCTTTTGCGCAGTTCCTGAATGGATATCCTGCTGCCGAAACCGAAGCGGATCACCAGCTTTTCCTCAAGGCGGCGGGCCAGAAACTCCGGGAAGGTCATGCGAATGGAGTTGAGATTAAAGGGAATGGGCACAAACTGCCCGTCTATGAATCCCAAGACCTTGTGCATATAAGGATACCATTGCGTAAAACGGCTGAGATATTCCCACACCCGCCGCAAATCCGTATGAAAAATATGAGCGCCGTACTTGTGGATGCAAATATGGTTATGATCATAAAAATCATAACAGTTGCCGCCTATATGCGGCCGCGCGTCAATGAGCAGAGAACTTTCCCCGAACTGTTCGGCCAGAATACGGGCGGTAACGGCTCCTGAAATTCCGCAACCGACTATGACATTCCGTACCATGAAAATTCCCTCGCTGATTCCATCTCTCAGAGCGCTTGAAACTCTTGCCGGCTGCCGTTTCCTGATCCGCCGGCTACGCCTTGAGACAGTCAAGCGCCGCAAGAAGCCCAACGGGGCTTTTATCTCTGGTGACAAGCAGGGCCGAATCGCCGCTTTGCTTGAACAGCAGCACAGCTTCGGCCAGGGACGCCTCGGCCGCTATGGTTTTCGGGGCACGCATGATGCGCTCCACCGGCATGTCCAAATCAATCCTGCCGCGTACACGGCGAAAATCAGAGTCAGACACGATTCCGACCAAACGCTCCTTATGCATGACGCCCACCACGCAGGGCGCATGCCGGCGCAGCAGCATTCTTGCCGTGCGCACCGTCTCTCCTCTGGGTAAAAGAGGAGGAGAAGACGAGCTCATGACATCCTGAACGCGGCGTCCTCTTGTTGCTTTCTTTTCAGAAACTTCCTGTGCATGCCGCGATGCATTTCTTTTATTCATAAGAGACAAGGCAAGCATATCCCCTATGGCAAGAAACAGCTGGTCTTCATATGAATCTGTTTCAACATCATGCTCTGATTCAAATTTTCCCGGCAATGCAATCAACACGGTGGAAATGTTATGTATCCACTCATCGGCGCGATTTGCGATGGTTAATATTTGTATGTTCTTTCGCGCGACATTAAAAATATCGTCAGCATACCTGTCCATATCTCCGTCATTAAACAGACAGACCATTATATCATCTTTGGCAAGGGGAAAGCTGTTCCCAAAATTGATATCTTCCGGAGCAAGATAAAAAGATGGTGTTCCCGTGGCTGAAAACCGGTTTGCAAGCCGGTGAGCCAGATACCGCTTGCCTCCGGCTCCAAACACTCCCACCTTGCCCTTTACTGCGCTCATTATTTCAATACATTGCGTAAAAGATACGCCCAGTGACGCCGCCATCAGACGCAGAGTCTGCGCTTGCCGCCGCAGAAAATCCCCGGCAAAGCACAAATCATTTGAGGAACTGGAAGTCAAAAGAGGCATAGCCTCACCCCTCCAGCCCATTTCTGATTGATTTAAAACAGGAAACTCCGTCTGCGGAAATACCGCGGGCGGAGCATAACGATACGAAGCCTGAATAGAAGAAGCTATCTACTGAGAGAGAGAGAGAGAGAGAGAGAGAGAGAGAGAGAGAACACTCGGTTTGCCGCCTTATTGGGTACTGTTTTCAGTAGGGCTAGCACAAGAGAATCAGAATGACAAGCTTAATATGGGCTATAATATTTGTATGCACAAAATTTTATATTTTTAAAAATCATAAAAATGTTGAATTTTTTATACACCCTGTACCAATGCTCCATAATCTGAAAATGTTATCTGTCATACGTTTGTTATATTCATTATATGCAACATTATGCACCTATATTTTATTATAAAAAATATGTATTTTTGAAATATCAACTCCATTTTTCTTGTCTTATACCTCGTTATAAAGTAGCTCTGAAAATATCCGTGACCGCCGGAGGCGCGAGCGCAACGAGCTTTGAAGCCGACCAGACGGCGGCCCGGCAGAGGCCGTGCCCGCTGCTGAACAGCCCCGGTGAAGCGCGGCTTCACAACGGCGCAAGCAAGTCAGCCGTAGCTCCATGTTGCCTTTTGCCCGTGTGGAACACAGGCCGCTTTGCGGCAACAAACGTTGCCGCCCGTGCCGGAGCAAAGGCATACATCACGCACAGCGCCATCAATACGGTTCCGTTACAGAGCGCTATCTTGCGACATCTTGACTTTAATTTCATAACCACTATAAATTCTTATATTTCCTGCACATCTTCCGTTATCCGGCAATGCCTCATGGAACAAACAAACTGCAAGGTTCCCCCATGTCGCCCCGTATCTTCGCCGCCGTTCCTTTTCTCTGCATGGCCTGCTGGGCTTTGCTGGCGGGCGTTCGTCTGGGGCTTATCATTAATGATGGGAACATGCCGTTTCCCGGCCCCGGCCTGTGGCCCGCCCTGGCCGGAACAGGCTTGCTGCTCTGTGCGGCGGCCTTGTGCCTGCCATCCCTCCGAAACGCGCGGCCTTCACTGTTTCCGCCCTGTCTCAATGACCATGAACGGCGTACCTTGCGCGCAAGCCTGATCGGTCTTGCGCTGGCCTGTCCGGCATGGCTCTGCCTGACGCCGCTGCTCGGCTGGTTTGCAGCCACAGCGGCGACGCTCTGCCTTGCGGCCCGCACGGCGGGCAACCACTGGAAAACATCCGCGCTCATGGCCGTTATCTTTCCGGTGCTGCTGCACCTTGCCATTGTCCGGGGCCTGGGCTGGCCCCTGCCCGAAGGGCTGCTTCGGAGCCTGTTATGACCGAATGGTTTGCCTCTGACGCCATGCAAGCTGTCTACGCGGGATTTTTCACCGTCTGCGGCGATCCTTTGCTGTGGCTGCTGGTGACGGCAGGCACCTTGCTGGGCATGGTGGTGGGCGTATTGCCCGGCTTCGGGCCGCCCGCCGCCATGGCTCTGCTGTTTCCTCTGACATATGTCATGCGGCCCCTGCCCGGCATCGCCATGCTGGCGGGCATTTTCTACGGAGCAAAATACGGCGGTGCAGTGACGTCCATCTTGCTTGGAATTCCCGGCGAAACCGACGCTGTCGCCACCCTGTTCGAGGGGCATCCGCTGGCCCGGGCAGGCAAGGCACGGCAGGCCCTCGCCGCTGCAACGCTGGCCTCCTTCTGCGGCGGCATGACGGCTGTGCTTGGCATGGCCGCGCTCGCGCCCGTTCTCGCCCAGGCGGCCCTGTATCTCGGCCCGGCCGGCCGCTTCATACTGATGATCGCGGCGCTGGCGCTGGTCGCCCTGCTCAGTCCCGGTAATGTCCGCCGCAATGCGGCAATGGTATTTTTCGGCCTCATCCTTGCTCTGCCCGGCATGGATCCGGTGCACGGCACGGAGAGAATGACCCTGGGAGGACATCTGTGGGGAGGCGTGGAACTCACGTCCATGTTGCTCGGGCTGTTCGGCATCGGAGATATTCTGGACAATCTGCTGCATCCTGCCCGGGCTGAAGACACGGGACACGCCGGCTGCGAAGCGAAACACGACAGTTCCGTCAATCGCGGAAGCAGGCTGAATGCCTTTTTCGCCGCGCTGCGCGGCAGTTTGCTGGGCTTCGCCACCGGGCTTGTCCCCTGCGGCGCCGGCGTCACGGCAAGTTTCGCCTCGTACGCGCTGGAAAAGAAACTTTCCCGCAGGCCGAAGAGTTTCGGCCGGGGAGCGTGGGCGGGGCTGACCGGCCCTGAGGCATCGAACAACGCGGCAGCGGTGGCCTCCTTCGCGCCCCTTCTTCTGCTGGGCCTGCCCACCAATCCGATCATGGCCGCCCTGCTCGGAGCGCTGACCGTGGGCGGCATCGTTCCCGGCCCGCGCCTGCCCCTGGAACAGGGGGAATTTTATTGGGGGCTGATGTTCAGCCTGGCTCTCGGCAATCTTCTGCTGCTCGTCCTCGGGCTCGGCCTCGCGCGGGTTTGGGCGGCCCTGGCCCGCCTGCCCTGGCGGCTGGTCTGGCCTTGCGTGTTGCTGCTCTGCCTGGTCGGTTCCTATATGGGCGCGGGCGGTATGGAAGGGCCCATACAATGCGTCATTTTCGGAATCATCTCCCTCCTTCTGCGGTGCGGCGGCTTTTCTCCCGCGCCTCTCGTATTGGCCTTCGTGCTCGGGCCGCGTCTGGAAAGCGGCCTTGTGCAGATGATTTCGGGCGGGCTTTTTTAAGGAAGGCTCTGTCACAGAACCGTGTTGACAGCGCTGCGTGGAAAACGCCGCGCTCGCACTCCATGCCGCATTACCATGCGGCGAGGCTTCGTCGCGCTGCTCTTGATTCCCGTAAGCCCGAAGACTCGGCTAACGGAAAACGCCGCGCGGCCTGCGGCTCGGCCTCAACGCTCGCTGCTTGCGCCTGCGGCGCTCAGGGACAGTTTCAGCACAATTCTCAACAGAGCGGGAGGCAAAAGCCTCTTTGAATACTGTTTGTTTATTCAAATAATACACTGTTTCATGTGAAAAAAAATTTTTCCTTGCCATATTCACACTTGCCCTGCATAGTGTGTAACATGAAACCGGATCGTTACCTTTCCTTCGTCTCTTCCTTCCGTTTTCCCGGCTATCTTCACCGGGGGGCGTTTCTTGTCCTTTTTGTCTTTCTGAGCCTTTCCGCATTCCCCTCGCAGGGGTTCGCCGCGGACCCGGCCTATCCCGCCCGTTCCGTAGAAATATCCATCGCCTTCCCTCCGGGGGGAGCACTGGATGCCGCCATGCGCGCGTTGATCCGGGGTGCGGAACAAAACCTCGGCCGCCCCGTGACCGTGTTCAACATGCCGGGCAGCGGCGGCGTACCCGCCGTGGCTAAACTGGCGAAGTCCGCGCCGGACGGATACCATCTGGCGGCCTGCGTTTCCAACGCGCTTATTTTTCTGCCGTACAAAAATACTGTTCCCTACCGCCCCTTGCGCGATGTAACTCCCATCCTGTCCTTCGGCCAGGCCGCTCCGCTTCTGGTAACAGCTCCTGACGCGCCCTGGCGCAATCTGGATGAATTTTTCGCCGCCGCGCGCCAAAATCCGGGGGGAATACGCATCGGAGTGCCCGGCCTGGGTACGCCTTCACACACAGCGCTGGCCATGATGGCCAAAAAGGATCCCTCGCTGAAATGGCGCTTTGTCCCCTTCAACGGCCCCGGAGAAGCTGAGGCCGCGCTCCTGGGCGGACATGTCGACGCCGCCGCCAGCGGCGCGCTGGCCAGAGTAAAACAGGGCCAGATGCGCGGTCTGCTTGCTCTTTCCGGCGAACGTCTGCCCGCCATGCCGGATCTTCCGTCTCTCTCCGACAAGGGCTTTGACGACCCGGGCAGAGGCGATTCCACCTTTCTGCTGCTCGCGCCCGCGGGGACGCCGGAAACTGTGCTGGAGCGTCTGGAAAAGGCCTTTATGGAAGCTGGCCAAAGCCAGACATTCCGCAACATCGTGGAGGCATATTCCGTCACGCCCACCCTGCGCGGACGCGCCGAAACAAACGCTTTCCTGCGTGAAGCCTGGGCACAGGAAGGAAATATCCTGGGCGAGCTGGGCATGCAAAAAACGCCCGCGACTCCGCCTGAGTAACAGTTTTTCATGCGTTCGGGGCGTGTCCGTCAAGGCTCCGGGCGAATGCATATTTCAGGGTCTCCGCCCGTCGCGGCGGCCCGGACGGGACTGTCCCGTCGAGGTAATGGTCATGTATCGAGGAGGATACAAGTATGGCGTGTCAATGCTCCGCCACGGGCGAATTTGATCTTGCACCGCTCATGGAAATCCTGAGCGAGTACAAAGATAATCCCAAAGGGGCGCTTATTCCCGTGCTGCAAAAGGCCCAGGGCGTATACGGCTATCTGCCGAAACCCGTGCTGGAAACCATCGCCAAAGAGCTTCGGCTCACAACGGCGGAAGTTTTCGGCGTGGTGACCTTCTATGCTCAGTTCCACTTGAACCCGCGCGGCAAGCACATCATCCGCGTCTGCCAGGGAACCGCCTGCCATGTGCGCGGGGGGGCAAAAATTCTTGAAGCCGTCTCCGAACATCTTAAAGTCAAACCCGGCGAAACCACGCGCGATCTTGAATTCACGCTGGAAACCGTGGCCTGCCTTGGCGCCTGCGGCCTTGCCCCGGTCATGATGGTGGACGACAATACCCACGGTCGTCTGACTCCGCTTGATATCCCGGGCATTCTCGACAGCTATCTGTCCTGACGGGCTCCGGCCTCCCCTTTCTCAACGCTCAACTCAAAAGACACGCCTGCTCCGCCGCCCGCATGTACCGCCGCGCGGTGCCCCAGCAGGAGGCGGCCGTCCGTTTACTGCCGCCGGAACGTTTTCAACAGGAAACGGTTCCCGTCGCAAGAGAGGTTACCATGACCAAATACGCTCGTCTTGCTTCCGCCGCCGACCTTCGGAAGGTTCGGGAAGGCGCCAAGCATAAAATCATTCTGCGTCGTTATGACCGTCAGCCTTCAGATAAAAAATTCCAGATTCTCGTGTGCGGAGGCACGGGCTGCACTTCCTCGGGCAGCAATTCCGTACGGGCGGCCTTTGAGGAATCGCTCAAAAAACACGGGCTGGAACATTCCTGTGAAGTCGTCACCACCGGCTGTCACGGCTTCTGTGAACTCGGCCCGCTGGTGATTGTCTACCCCGGCGGCAATTTCTACGTGCGTGTAAAGGCCGAGGACTGCGAGGAAATCATCACCTCCACCATCATGGAAGGCAAGCTGGTGGAACGCCTGCTCTTCCAGGGCCACAGCGGCAAGACGCCGCGCAAGACCTATAAGGAAATCGCGTTTTACAATCTTCAGAACCGTCTGGTGCTGCGCAACTGCGGGCGTATCGACCCCGAAGATATTGAGGAATATATCGCCAGCGGCGGATATGAGGGGCTGGTCAAGGCTCTGGAAATGGGCCCGGAAAAAACCCTTGAGGAAGTGAAGGCTTCCGGTCTGCGCGGCCGGGGCGGCGCGGGCTTCCCCACCGGGCGCAAGTGGGAATTCACCCGCATGGCCGAAGGCAGCCCCAAATACATGTGCTGCAACGCCGACGAAGGCGACCCCGGCGCGTTCATGGATCGCTCCGTGCTGGAAGGCGACCCCCATGCCGTGCTGGAAGGCATGCTCATCGGCGCGTGGGCCGTGGGCGCAACCGAAGGCTATGTGTATGTGCGCGCGGAATACCCGCTGGCCATTTACCGCCTTCAGGTAGCCATGAAGCAGGCCGAGGAAATGGGCTTGCTGGGCGACAACATTCTGGGCACGAACTTCTGCTTCCACCTGAAAATCAAGGAAGGTGCCGGCGCGTTCGTGTGCGGCGAAGAAACCGCCCTGCTCCAGTCCATTGAAGGCAAGCGCGGCATGCCGCGCCCGCGCCCGCCCTTCCCGGCGCAGTCCGGCGTGTGGGGCAAACCCACCGTGCTCAACAATGTGGAAACCTTCGCCAACGTGGCCCGCATCATTACTGAAGGCGCGGCGGCCTACACCTCGCTGGGGACGGAAAAGTCCCCCGGCACCAAGGTTTTCGCCCTGACCGGCAAAGTCACCAATACCGGCCTGGTGGAAGTGCCCATGGGCACTTCCATGCGCCAGATCATCTTTGACATCGGCGCGGGCATCAAGGACGGAAAGAAGTTCAAGGCCGTGCAGATCGGCGGTCCCTCCGGCGCGTGCCTGCCGGAATCGCTGCTGGACAGCCCGGTGGACTACGACTCCCTTACCGCGGCGGGGGCCATGATGGGTTCCGGCGGTCTGGTGGTGGTGGACGAAGACACCTGCATGGTGGATCTGGCCCGCTTCTTCCTGACCTTCACCCAGGCGGAAAGCTGCGGCAAATGCACTCCCTGCCGTGAAGGCAGCAAGCGCATGCTGGAAATTCTGGAACGCATCTGTGACGGACGCGGCAAGGAAGGCGACATTGAGGAGCTTGAGCACCTGGCCCACACCATGCAGCAATCCGCCCTGTGCGCGCTCGGCCAGACCGCGCCCAACCCCGTGCTCTCCACCCTGCGTTTCTTCCGGCATGAGTATGAAGCGCACATTCATGACAAGAAGTGTCCGGCCAAGGCCTGCACCAATCTCATGGAATACTGGATTGATCCGGAAAAGTGCATCGGCTGCGGCATGTGCGCCCGGGCCTGCCCGGTGAACGCCATCAGCGGCGAAAAGCGCCAGCCCCATGTGATTGACACCAAAAAGTGCATCAAGTGCGGCACCTGCATCACCAAATGCAAGGTGCAGGCCGTTACCCGCCGATAGCCGGTCAAGGAGAATACGAACATGAGTAAAACCGTTACTCTTACCATAGATGGCCAGACCCTCACCGTGCCCGCCGGCTATTCCATCTGGGAAGCCGCGCATCAGGTAGGCATCAATATCCCCAATCTTTGCCACCATCCCGCCCTGCGCCCCGAAGGCTCCTGCCGGGTGTGTGTGGTCAAGGTCAAGGGCGCGCGCAATCTTTCTGCCTCCTGCGTGACCAAGGTGGCCGACGGCATGGAGGTTTCCACCCACACGCCGGAAGTTCTCGCCGTGCGCAAGAACATCGTGGAGCTTCTGCTTGCCAATCACCCGCGCGACTGCCTCTCCTGCGCGCGTTCCGGCAACTGCGAACTTCAGAAGATTGCCGCGGACATGGGCATCCGCAAGATTCCCTATAACTACAATCGCCCGCCCATGAAAAAGGATGAGGGCAACCCTTCCATCACGCGCGACCCGGCCAAATGCATTCTGTGCGGACGCTGCGTGCGCATGTGCTCGGAAGTGCAGGGCATCGGCGTGTACGGCTTCACCTGGCGCGGCATCAATTCCCGCGTTTCCCCGGCCTTTGACCTGCCGCTGGACAAGGCTACCTGCACCTACTGCGGCCAGTGCGCCAAGGTCTGCCCCACCGGGGCCATTACCATTCACAATGATACCGACAAGGTATGGGCGGCTCTGCGCGATCCGGAAAAGATCGTCATGGTTCAGACCGCGCCTTCCGTCCGCGTGGGGCTTTCCGAAGCCCTGGGCGGCAAGCCGGGCGATATCGTCACCGGCAAGATGGTTGCGGCTCTGCGTCAGCTTGGCTTTGACAAGGTGTTCGATACCAACTGGTCGGCCGACCTCACCATCATGGAGGAAGGAACCGAGTTCATCCACCGCCTCAAGGACGGCGGCGTCATGCCCATGATCACCAGCTGTTCGCCCGGCTGGGTAAACTACATGGAAATGTTCTATCCCGAACTCATTCCGCATTTCTCCACAGCCAAAAGCCCGCAGGCCATGTTCGGCACCATGCTGAAAACCTACTACGCGCAGAAGATGAATATTGACCCGGCCAAAATCGTGTCCGTATCCGTCATGCCGTGCACGGCCAAGAAGTTCGAGGCCCAGCGCCCCGAACTCTCGGCCAGCGGCTTCCGCGATGTGGACGTGGTGCTGACCACAGTGGAACTGGGCCAGATGATCCGCGAGGCGGGCCTGAACTTCCAGGCCCTGCCCGATGAACAGTTCGATCCGCTCATGGGCATCGGTTCGGGCGCGGGCACCATCTTCGGCACCACCGGCGGCGTGATGGAAGCGGCCGTGCGCACCGCGTACGAACTGCTGACCGGCAAGGGGCTTGATCCGCTGGAACTTGAGCCGGTGCGCGGCATGGAAGGCATCAAGGAAGCCACGCTGACCATCGGCAAGACCAAGGTCAAGGTAGCGGTGGCCCACAACCTGACCAACGCCCGCAAGGTATGCGAAGCCATCAAGGCCGGAAATCCGCACGGCTGGCACTTCATTGAAATCATGGCCTGCCCCGGCGGCTGCATTAACGGCGGCGGCCAGCCCATCAGCCTGGAAATGGATACGCCTGTCAAACGTCAGGAAGCGCTTTACACCGACGACCGCAACCTGCCCATCCGCAAGAGCCACGAAAACCCCGAGGTTCAGGCCCTGTACAAGGAATTCCTCGGCGAACCCAACGGCCACAAGGCCCATCAGCTCCTGCACACCCACTACCGCGAGCAGATTCGCGGCTGACACTGATGCAATCGGGGCTGCTGACTTTGTCAGCAGCCTCAGAAAGCCCCCGGAACCATATGGTTCCGGGGGCTTTCTCATGGGCCGCCAATATGCTGGATCAGCAGGAGAACCGTGTTGATGGCCCTGTGCGTGACCTGTGCTTTGAGTGGCTTCGCCGCAAAGGCTCCGCTCCGCGTGGCATTTGACCGCTCCTTCTGATGACGCTCGATCGGCTCTGCCGATACTCGCACTCCGTGCCCCCTCCATGCCGCATGACCATGCGGGGGGGCGCGATGCTCTCGATTCCCGCAAAAGCCTCGAAGACTCGGCTGACGGGAACGCTGCGCGGCCTCCATACGCCGCTGACGCGGCGTGCCTCCGGCGGTCAAGGTTATTATCAACACCACGCGATAATGGATCCTTGATTTTTTTCCCCACCCTCCGCCGGGCGGTAGTACGCAGGGTATTCTTTTTTCGGGAAAAAAAATTGATGCATTTTCACAGCAAAAATGGTATGGTCAAAAATCCGTGCAGGGTCATGATTATATGAATAATTGTATCCCGCCAGCCAAAACCATTCATCCTTGAAACATCAGTAAAAGGTAAGGATCACCATGAAACTGGCAACCAAACTTTCACTCTCTCTCGGGATATTCGCCGTGCAGATGGTAGGGCTGGGCGTTTTCTGCCTGATGCAGATGGCGAGCATCAACGGTTTCACCACGGCAATTTCCAACGAATGGATACCGCGCATCATCCTGGCGGAAAATCTGCGCCTGGACGCCGACAGTTACCGCAGGGAGCAGATGCGTCATCTCATTGCCCGAACGCCTGAAGAGATGGCGGGAATAACAAAGGAACTCACAAAAATTGCCAATAATTTCAATGAAAGGCTGGAACAGCTTAAAGCTGCCATGGACATGCCCGAGGCAAGGCGGCTGATAAGCGAGGTGGAAACATTATGGTCCGGCTACAGAAAGGACGCCGTGGAGATTCTTCATCTGTCGGAGCAAAAGAGGGGAGATGAAGCAATGCCCCTGCTCACCGGAGAAGCCAGGAAAAAATTCCTGACCATCAACGACCAGTTATCCGTGGTGTCCGAAATGGCCACCTCCGGCGCGGAAAGCGCCAGCGCGACGGCTTCCTCCGCCTACGATACTTCCCGCTTTGCCGTGTTTGCGCTTATCGCCATTGCGGTTGTCGTGGCCGTGGGGATCAATGTGGTCATCGTGCGCAATACCTTGCGCCAGCTCGGCAAGGAACCCGGCGAACTCGGGGAACTCGCCGCGGAAGTGGCGGGCGGCAGGCTGGATATTGAGAGGGATCCGAATGCGGTGGGCGTGTACGCGGAAATCCTCACCATGGTGGAAAGCCTGAAAAAGAATATCGAAAACGCGCATAAGGAGTCCGAGCGGGCACAAGAGGAATCAAGCCGGGCGCAGGAAGCCCTGCGGCAGGCCGACGAGGCGAGCAAAGACGCACAGGCCAAGCGTGACGGCATGCTGAAGGCCGCGGTTCGCCTGGAGGAAGTGGCGG
>CAJTSU010000002.1:36489-66322 GCA_910579055.1 uncultured Mailhella sp.
ATCGTTTCCTCCGCGTCCACCGAACTTTCTTCACAGATTGAGCTGTCCGAACAGGGAGCGGCCGAACAGGCCGCCCGCGTCACGGAAACCGCTACCGCCATGGAGGAAATGAACTCCACCGTACTGGAAGTGGCCAGAAATGCGGGGGCGGCTTCCGAAGTGTCCTCCGCCACTCGCGAAAGGGCCGAACAGGGCGCGCAGGCAGTGCAGGAAGTGGTCGCCGGCATTCGGACCGTGCAGGAGACATCTCTCGCGCTCAAGGGCGATATGGGAAAACTGACGGAAAACGCCCAGGCCATCAGCCGGATTATGGCCGTCATTTCCGATATCGCGGATCAGACTAATCTGCTGGCCCTCAATGCCGCCATTGAGGCCGCCAGGGCCGGTGAAGCCGGGAGAGGTTTCGCCGTGGTAGCGGATGAAGTGCGCAAGCTGGCCGAAAAGACCATGGCCTCCACCACCGACGTCGGCAACGCGATCAAGGCCATTCAGTCCAGTACGGCCAAAAGCATGGAACAGGTGGATCTCACGGTGAACAATATCGGAAAGGTCACAGAGTTGGCCATCCACTCCGGTGAAGCCCTGCATGAAATTGTGAGCATGGTGGATAATACGGCGGATCAGGTGCGGGGCATAGCCGCCGCCTCCGAGGAGCAGTCCGCCTCTTCCGAAGAAATCAACAGATCCATCGCGGAAGTCAACTCCATCGCCGGGGAAACGGCCTCCGCCATGCGGGAAGCGGCACAGGCCGTTGCCGAGCTTGCGCATCAGGCCAATGTGCTCAGTGGGCTCATCGACGATATGAAACGCGCATAGCATTCGTTTGTGCAAGTATGCGGTTTTTTCCCGGCGCGGCATCCCCTCTCTTGCAGCCGCGCTAAGGGAACACGGGAGTTCGCTTCTTCCGTTGAGAGGCCGAAAGGGGGAAGCGATGCTTCCCCCCCACTTTTCATCCAAAATTCCCTTATGGTTTGAACCCTCTCCCTTCAGGGGGAAGAGTTGTTGCAAGACGGCGAAACCGATGAAATCCTTTTCCGTAACCTCTCCGTAGAGGGAGAGGCAAGCCGCGCGACCCCTACCCGTCGGCCGCGGAGTCAGTCGGCGGATGGGGCCACTGTGAATTGAAGCGCCGGGCAGCGGGAGACATTACGCTTTCCTCGACCGATGTCCTCCCTGCCTCCCGGAACATAGCCGGCGGACAGAAAGAATAATGGCCCTCACCGCTGGATAACAGGATAAGAAAAGGAATCTTTCACATGTCCCAGACAGGAATTCTGCTGGAAGCCGGAACCAATGAACTGGAAATTGTCGAGTTTTATATCGACGAAGCGAATGGCTACCGGGGCTATTACGGTATTAACGTATCCAAGGTTATCGAGATCTCCCGTTCCCAGACTGTTACCGCCATGCCGCATATGCGCCATCCTGCCATACTGGGCGCCTTTCCTTACCGGGACGGAAGAGTGGTGCCGCTGATCGACACAAGCAAATTTCTGGACAAAGGCGGTATAGGAAACAGCGACAGCCGGGTGATCATCACTGAATTCAACAAGACACGCACGGCATTTCTGGTTTCCGGCGTGACACGCATCCACCGCATCAGCTGGAAACAGGTGGAAGCCCCCTCGCCGCTTCTTCTGCAAATGAGCCGCAACTCGATTACCGCTGTGGTACGTCTGGAAGGCCGTGTACTTTTTGTGCTGGATGTGGAAGCCATTGTCGCCGCGATGAACCCGACCCTGTCCATCCGGATGGACGAATCCCGGGATGGAACAAAGCCCGAACATACCTACCATATCATCCATGCCGACGACTCCGCCAGCATCCGTCATCTTGTGTATGCCGAACTGGAGAAGGAAGGCCGCTTTGAAATCACGCAGACCGAAGACGGAGAAAAGGCCCTGGAGCTTCTGACGCAGTATAAAAAGGAAGCCGAGGAAAGAAATGTGCCGGTGACGCAGCTTGTACAGGGCGTTATCAGCGATATCGAAATGCCCAATCTGGACGGGCTCACCCTGTGCCGCCTCATCAAGGAAGATCCTGTTCTGCGGGTTATTCCCGTCGCCATATTTTCCTCGCTCATTTCCAAACCGCTGGCCCGGAAATGTGAAAGCGTCGGCGCGGATGCGCAGTTCGCCAAGCCGGATTTGCAGGCCATCAGCGACAAGATGTATGAACTTATCGAGAATGCCGGCATCTGAACCCCCGGCATCCGGCTGCGTCATTCCTCCGGCCGCATTCTGCGCGCCGTCCTGCCCACGGCATGCGCACGGGCCACAAAATCGCCCATGGCAAGGTATTCCCCGGCCAGAGGCGCGTATGCCAGGGTATCCAGACGCTCGGGATTCGGCACGCCGTCCTCGCGCAGTGCCCCTTTCTCGACCTTGAGATCCATAATTTCCCCGACAAACAGGGTATGCGATCCCAGCTCATGCGTATGCGTCAAGGCCAGCTCCAGTACCACGGGGCATTCAGCCGCAAAGGGCGCATCCACATGCTGCCCTGCCACAGCGGTCAATCCCAGGGCGGCAAACTTGTCTTCCTGCCGACCCGACACCAGCCCTGCAAAATCGGCCTGCGCGGCCATGGAACGCGACGGAAGCCCCACGCTGAACGCTCCGCGTTCCGCAATGGATCTGCGCGTCCAGCTCCCGCGCGACATGGACACGCAGAAACTCGGCGGCTGAAGGGAACAGATGCCCCCATATACCGCCGTGGCCAGATTGGCCCGCCCGGATCCGTCGTATGTACCTACCAGCAGTACCGGCAGGGGCAGGCAGAAAGGCTGTGCTCCCAGAGAAACAAGCATGATGTTACCTCTGTGAAATAACGGAGGAAGGTTTGGGAAGCGGGCGGTTGACCGCGGGGCGGCCGGGGATTTCGCGGATTTTCTCAGAGAGCGCGAGAATGGTGTTAGCGTAAATGGCAAGATTGTTATACCGTCGCAATGCCTTGATCTTCTGAGCTATGGACGAGTCCTTTTTCCAGCCGTGCCTGGTCAGATAATTGCTCAGGCTGGCCACGGCATCCGCCGGATCAAAAAGATCGATGATGCCGTCGCCGTTGCCGTCCTGCGCGAACATGGTGACGCTGGACGGCATGAACTGGCACAAGCCCACCGCCCCGTAACGCGAACTGGGAATTTCAAACGGATCCACGCCGTTCTTGAGGCTGTATTGCAGCAGGTGCCGAAGTTCGGCATAGGCCCAGTCTGCCTTGTCCTCCATGCGCCTGCTGATCCATTCCAGTTTTTCCGGAGCCTGATCAGGGAGCGCGGCCACCCAGTCCGGAATGGCCTCCGGGCTGCGAGAGGCCGCCATGCTCGCCAGCGTGACGAACGCGTTCTGATCCCCCAGGTAATCGCCCAGGCGGGTTTCCACAAAAAGCAGGGCCGCCGCCACTTCCGTAGGCACGCCGTATGTCTCTTCCGCAGCATGAAAGGCCGGAGCATACATATTGATGAAGGAGCGGCAGCGGCGGGCATTGGCATCCGTCACCACGCCCTTGTACCAGGGCTTGGGAATGGGCTCGCCCCCCTCCACGGCGGGAGCCTGTTCCTTGCTCCGGGGTTTGGGGAAATATTTACTGTTATACAACTCATGCACCTTGTGCCCCATGGGGTCCTGCGACAATTGCTCCCCCAAACGCACAAAAAGCCATGAAATCTCCTGCCCGGAGATGCCGTCCGCTTCAAGTCGGACAAGCAGGGGACGCCATACTTCCGGCACATTTTCCAGCGTAATGGTCACGCTTTCAAGTTTCCTTTCCAGCGCGGGAGGCGGCGGAGCCGCTTCCTCCGGCCCCGCCTCACCCGCGCGCGAACAGGAGCCCGCCACGAGGCACAACGGCAGAACCAGAAACAGGCGGAACCAGGATCCTCGCGTCATATCTTCACCTTTCATCAATCGGCTCAACCTTCCCAGAGCAGTTTACCATTGAAATCATGCATGCCGGGACACTGTGTTCCGGCCCGCATCCTTCCGGCCTGAAGCCGGAGTGTGCACCGCTGCCCACGCTCGACTCCATGCGCAGAGAGTTTTCACGCTGCATTTCATCCGTTCTTCAAGAGGCCACCCGCTTCGCCGCTCTGCGCGTTCTCGCAAACAGCACTACAACTCCCGTATAGCCCACAGGCAACGCCCCACCATATGTTTTTCAAGCTCTTTCTCCGACATTTCAAAAGGCGGAAGCGACTCCTGATCCGCACACAGCAAAACCTTGCTCCCCGCGTGGGAAAAGCGTCGCACAATCACGCCTTCACCGGGCACATGCACCGCGAACAACGCGCCGGAAACAGGAATATGATTCCCGGAATCCACCCCTACCAGAGAACAGGAACCAAGGGTCGCGTACATGGCCGGGCCTTCCACCCGAAATACCAATATCCCTTCACCCGCAAAATGCCGGGAAAGCGTCTCATACCCGACTATCGGAAACATGGGCGTTTTACGCCCCAAAGGCCACTCGCATTTCGTGCCGTAGATCCGCACGGGCTTTCCGGTGTGCTCCCGCAGGCGCGCGTAGTCCTTTTTCGTGGATTCGCCAAGCAATCCGGGAAAGGAGTCATCTTCCGGCGGGGGGGCGGGCCATTGTTCGTTGCCTAAAAGCCGCCTCAAGCGAATAATCCAGGAAAGGGGCACTCTTCCGCGCTGCTTTGCGGCAGAGACAGTGGGCTGCTTTACCCCCAGAAGTTCCGCGAGATCCTGCTGCGTGACTTCTCCGAATGATTCCTTCACCTGCTCCATAAACTGGTCGAAATCCCGCTCCTGCGTCATACGCAGCGCTTCACAATCCAATCCGTCCGGAGCTCCAGGCCGTGAGGCCGCCCGGCGCTTTGCTCTGCCCCCTCCTTTCCGTTTCGCTTCACTCCCATTTTCCGACAAAGCTTCATCCGGCTTGTTCCCGGACTTCCGCACCCCTCCCATACGACTCCTTATTATGCTGAATCCCGCCGGGGCAGATTCCCCGCCCCGACGAGCCGACGTTACTGTTGCAAGGGCCGGAGCAAAGGACTGTCCGGCGTCAGAATGATACGCGTATTATCTCGCAGGGACTTCTTCATGGCCTCCAGACCACGCTGGAAGGTGAAAAATTCCGGAGAGTTGGTAAATGCCTCGGCAAAAATGCGCGCGGCCTCGGCATCGCCCTCACCGCGCAGGATTTGGGCGTCACGATTGGCTTCCGCCAGAATGAGCGCCCGCTCCTTGTCCGCAGTAGAGCGAATTTTGGTGGACTCTTCCGCGCCTTCGGAACGGTATTGCCGTGCCTGGCGCTCGCGTTCCGCCCGCATGCGCTCAAATATGGCGCGCAGGTTTTCCGCCGGAAGGTCGGTGCGCTTGATGCGGGCGTCCACAACTTCAATGCCGAATTCCTTCATCTGGGCGGAAGCCTGCCTTGTCACCGAATCCATAATGCTGGATCGCGCGCTGTCCACCACTTCCGTCAAGGTGTGGCGGGCCACATAGGCGCGCATCTGCGAATAGACCACAGCGTCCAGCTTGGCCTGGGCATTGGGCACCGTGCGCACCGTGCGGTAGAAAACCAAGGGGTTCACAATGCGCCACCGGGCGTAGTTGTCCAGCACTATGGTTTTGAGGTCGCTGGTCAGCGCCTCCGCCGGGCGGGCGTCATAGTCAAGAATACGCGCATCAAACAGCACAACGTTCTGGAGGAAAGGAACCTTGACATGCAGGCCGGGGCCATACACCCGATCCAAAGGTTTACCCAACTGGAGCAGAATAGCCTGCTGGCTTTGATGCACCACAAACAGCCCTTGCCACCCGAGCAGAGCAAGCATGACGACAAGCACGCCGCCAATGGAAAGAAAGGATTTGTTCATTACATTGCCCCCTTGTAAGCGCTGCCCTCCTGGCGGGAGAAACGCGGCGAGGTCTGCCCGCTTCTGTCTGAAGCACCGGCTGAAGCATTGACGGGAGCAGATGAAGAGGATGAAAGGGGCAAAGCCGGTTCGGAGACAGATGAGGAACGCCCGGTCACGGCGGAAGCGGGAACATTCTGCGGCAAAAGCTTACCCGTCCCGGAGCCCCCCTCTCCCAACGGCAGAAGAGGAAGCACACGGGAAGCGGCATCCGCGGGAAGCACCAGCTTTTCCATACCGGGCCGGCTCATGATGTCTTCCAGGGTTTCAAACAGCATGCGCTTTTTCGTTACATCTTCGGCCTTCTCATATTCCCTGAGCACGGAGAGGAAACGTTGGGCTTCGCCCTGAGCGTCGTTGATACGGGTCTGCTTGTAGGCTTCGGCCTTGTTGCGGATCTCCGCCGCATCGCCCTGCGCCTTGGGCAGGATATCCCGGCGGTAGGCTTCAGCCTCGTTGGCGAGGCGCTGCTTGTCCTCACGGGCACTGGCAACGTCCTTGAACGCTTCACTCACTTCGCTGGGGGGTTGCACGGCCTGCATCTGTACGGCTACCACCTGCACACCCACGCGATAGCGGTCAAGAATATCCTGCAACAGCTCCGTCACTTCGTCCTGCACCTTTACGCGGCCTTCAGTCAGCGCCGTCTCCAGGGTAGTTTTGCCGATAACTTCGCGCATGGCCGCTTCCGCCGCCTTTTTGACCACCGCGTCAGGCTGCGTGACGTTGAACAGGTAATCCACCGCGCCGTCGCCCGGCTTGATATGATATTGAATATTGAACTGAACATTGACCACGTTCTCGTCGCCGGTGAGCATGGCCGCTTCCTCATCCACGGCCTGCACCTGGCCCTGCTGAAATACGCCGCCGGAAGAACGGGAGCGATACCCCACCTCAGCCTGGCGCACCTGCGTAACCTTGGGCCGGTAGACTTCCTCGATGGGCCAGGGCAAATGATAGTGAGGCCCCGGGTCCACAGAGCGGTTGTACGCTCCGAAACGGAGCACCACCCCGGCCTCATCGGGTTGCACAATATAAATGCCGGAAGCCAGCCATACGGCGGCCACACCAAGGGCCAGCCATTTCGCCCCCGGCACAGAGAAGGAGGCGACAACATTGCGCGGATCGCCGCCATCGCCTGAACCGCCCGACCACCCGGAAGAGCCTTTTCCCGCGTTGTCCCCTTTGCGCCCGCTCAGAAAACGAAAGCCACCGGCATCGCCGCCGGTTCCATCATTGCGTTCTCCACCAGAGCGTTCACCATTGTCATGCGGTTTGTCCCGCGCGGCGTCTTCGTCACGCTCCGGTTTTCCGGCAGGACGCCACGGCTGCTGCCGCTGACGTTTTTCCTGAAGTTTATCCCAATCCCAATTCATCCTGTGTCCTCTGCGTATGTTTCAATCCACAATCGGCCTCTCCGCCGACTGACTCCGCAACCGACGGAAAGGGGCGTGCGGATTGCCTCTCCCTCAAGGCAGATCTTGAGAAAAAGGATTTCATCGGCTTCGCTGTCTTGTCAACTACTCTTTTCCCTCCCGCTCTGCTGGAGAATCGTGTTGAAAAGAACCTTGACCGAGGGAGGCGCGAGCGTAGCGATCCTGGAGGCCGAACCGAAGGCCGCGCAGCGTTCCCGTCAGCCGAGTCTTCGAAGCTTGCGGGAATCGAGAGCAGCGCGACGCCCCCCGCCGCATGGTCATGCGGCATGGAGGCGGGAGAGGAAAGGAATTTTTGATGACAGCCCCTCTCCAAGAGCGTTTTCAATCCCGACTTGTTTGACAAACGATCCGGCCGATGTTTCAATTCCACATATTGCTACAGGTTAAGGCAGGATGTAAGCCCGGTCAAGGACAGCTTTCTTCGCAAGGCCAGCGCCCGCGCTCCCCTGCCCGCATACAATGCAGTGATACATGCGGCAAGCATGCCATACACCCCCGGAAACAACGAGAAGACAACATGCCGCTTTCCCCCGCCGCGCACAGAGCCTTTCGCGCCTACGACATCAGAGGCGTGGTGGGGCCGGGTTTTGACGCCGCCTTTGCCCGTGAAATGGGCCGGGCCTGCGGCACGTATTTTCTGCGGGAGAGCGCGCGCATGGCGCGGGATTGCCGCGACGTTGCGGTTGCCCGGGATTGCCGCCTCAGTTCTCCTTCTTTTCACCGCGCGCTGATTGAAGGGCTGTGCTCCACCGGACTGCATGTCATTGATCTCGGCCTTGTCCCCTCGCCCTGCCTGTATTTCGCCGTGATCCACCTCGGCAGGTCTGCCGGCGTCATGGTGACGGCAAGCCATAACCCGCCGGAATACAACGGGATGAAAATCTGGATGGGGGAAGGCACTGTGGGGGAAAAGGAACTCTTGTCCATCCGGAATATTCTGGAGCGCGGCGACTATGAGCAGGGAACGGGCATGGTTTCATCCTTTGACATCATCCCTTTTTATATTGAAGAGATAGCCCGCCGCGTGGGCCCCTGCCCTCCTTTCAGAATCGTGCTGGACGGAAGCAGCGGCGCAGCCGGGAAGATCTGCGCGCAGGCGCTGCGCAGGGCAGGCGCAAACGTGGTGGAATTATTCTGCGAACCGGACGGGCATTTTCCCCACCATCCACCCGATCCCATGCGGGAAGAAAACCTGACGGCCCTGCGCTCCGCCGTACGGGAAAACAACGCGGATCTCGGCCTGGGCCTGGATGGAGACGGCGACAGACTGGCCGTCATGGATGAAAAAGGCCGCCTGCTTATGGGGGATGAAGTTCTGGCCCTGTTTGCGCGGGATTTACTGACTCGGGAGCCGGGGGCGCTTGTGCTCGGGGACGTCAAATGTTCCGACCGTCTGTTCAACGATGTGGCCGCGCGCGGCGGAACTCCCGGCATGTGCCGCAGCGGGCACTCCATGGTCAGAGCCGCAATGCGCGATCAGGGCGCACTGCTGGCCGGAGAACTTTCCGGCCATATCTTCCACCGGGAAAACTGGTACGGTTTCGACGACGCGACATATTGCGCGGCCCGGCTTCTGGCCGTTCTTTCCCGTATCGGCAAGGCTCTTTCCGCCCTGCCGGACTGGCCGCCCGCCTGGAGCACGCCGGAACTCAATCTGCCCTGCCCGGATCAGCTCAAGTTCCATGTGGCCGAAAAGGCCCGCCTCTGGTACAGCGAGCGTTTTCCCGTCTCCGATCTGGACGGGGCGCGCATTGATTTCGGCGGCGCATGGGGCCTGATCCGGGCATCGAATACCTCGCCCAGCCTGTCCCTGCGCTTCGAGGCAGACAGCCCGGAACGCAGGGATCGTCTGTGCGCTGAAGCGCAGAGCATGGCCCGGCTCTGGATAAAGGAATGCGCTCCCTGCGCTGACACGCCGGAGGGCTTGCCCCCGGCATGACGCAAGGGGAAAACACGGCAGCCTGAAACGCCGACAAAAAATTTTCCACAGAACTAAAAAAAAGCTTGACGATGCCCGCCTCTTCCTCTAATTTCCATTCTCGCAGTGCGCTTGTAGCTCAGCTGGATAGAGCACCAGGCTACGAACCTGTAGGCCGGGAGTTCGAATCTCTCCAGGCGCACCACTTATTTCAAGGTGTCACGATATCTGTCGTGACACCTTTTTTGTTTACAGCCCATTTTATCCCGCTCTTATCCCGCGTTTGAGAGCTAAAGGATGGTACAAGATGATAATGGGTAATAATGAATGTTGGTATAAGTTGAATCGGTAAGGCAAAACCTGTTGTTTTTGTTCTATTTTGAAGATAAAGAGTGATTTTGTATCGGCCCCCCCCTTTTTTCGGCTACCCACTCCGGCAAGAATGAGCCTTCCCCTCCGCCGGGGGTCTGCACAGTATACAGACCCTTTGTCGGGGTAGACTGAACCGTCCCCAGTTTATTGGACAAACTGGGGACTGTTCAGAGTTACGGGGTATAATCATGAGCGAACTTGGCCAGAAACTCATCGAGGGATTGAAGTGCGCTGTGGAAATCGCCCAAGGCAAGGCCGACCCTTCCACCTACCGCGTGCATACGATCAATGTTCAAAATGTGGACATCCGGGCCATTCGGCGACGCATGGGGCTTTCCCAAACCGTGTTTGCCGAGCAGTTTGGGTTTTCTGTAAGCACATTGCGGAATTGGGAACAGGGGAAACGCAGACCTGACCCGGCCGTCCGCGCGTATCTCCGCGTCATTGAAAAAGCGCCGGACACTGTGCGGGCGGCCTTGGCGGACTAAACAAGGCTCACATTGCTCAGGGATCGGGGGACAATTCCCCGGCCCGGCCTTTTTTGATTGACTCGCGCCAGAGTTGCAGGCGAGCGGTTTCCGCGCTGTATCGCGCATTCGTGCCGTCTCCCTCCACGGCAATGGAGCGCCACAGGCCACCCAACGACGCACGACTTTCGCGCCGACCCCCATTTCCTCACAAATCTCCCGCATACTCTTCAAAATCTTGGGCACACAAGAGTGCGCAAAGTGTGGGCTGGTGAGCAAGAAAAAGAAATGCCCGGCCTGCGGCTGTACGATTTTCAAAAAGCTGTGAGGAACAAAACGATGACTACCAAAAGACTTCGGTTGGATAAGGGAGGCGTATAATGAACAATGACAATTTGCTGCGAATGGCAGAAGTCCGAAAAATCGTTCCCCTGAGTCGGCCCACTATCTACAGGCGCATTCAGGAAGGCAAGTTTCCCGCGCCTGTGAAGGATGGTCGTTGTTCTTTGTGGGAAGAATCAAAAGTCAGGGAGTACGCTGACAAGCTTTTGCGGCGGCATCAGCCTTTAGAGAATCAAGCATGTCTGCCCAATCCTGCATGAGTTTCCGCCGTTCTTCCATGTACTGCGCACGGTTGTATATCGCCCGGATTTTATCGGCACTCGTATGAGCCAGTTGCGCCTCGATCACATCAAGGCGATATCCGGCTTCATTGAGCAGCGTCGAGGCCATTGACCGGAAACCGTGCGCAGTCATTTGCTCCTTGCTGTAGCCCATGCGTCGGATCGCCACATTGACGGCATTTTCCGACATGGGCAAATTTTTGTTGCGCGGATTGGGGAAAATATACCTCCCGCGCCCCGTGAAGTGCTGCACCTTTGAAAGCAATTCCATGGCCTGCGTCGCCAGCGGGACAAGGTGAGGCTCTTTCTGGAGCTTCATTTCCTTGGTCAGCTTCATCTTTGCAGCCGGAATGATCCATTGCCGCCCGGGAAAATCAATCTCGCCCCATTCCGCATGTCGAATCGGGCCGGGACGACAAAACGTCAGGGCGGAAAACACCAGCGCCGCCCGAACGACCGCCGTTCCCTGGTAGTCGTCAATGCGCCGCAGGAGTTCTCCGGCATCTTCCCTCGTTGTCAGGGCCGCGAAATGCGATTTCACGCGCGGGGCCAGCGCGCCGGATAAATCCCGGCAGGGATCGGACGGAACAAGCTGCATGGCGACGGCATAGCGAAAAATCAGCGAGCATATGCCAAGAACACGCTTGGCGACTTCTTTTGCTCCCCGCGTTTCAATTTTTTTCACCAGCCCCAGCACATCGACAGGTTCCAGGGCGGCAATGGGGGTGTTCCCGATCTCGGGATAGACGTTGGCGACCAGGCGATCAACGACCGTTTCCGCGTGGCGCTGTGACCATACCGGCAATCTGTCCGCTACCCATTCCCGCGCGACGCTTTCAAAAGTTCTGCCGCCGGGCCGCACAATCGGCCTTTTTTTGTTTTCAAGGCCAGGATCGACGCCTTCCCGCAAAATATTCCGCGCCCGATCCCTTTTTTCCCGCGCCTCTTTCAAACTCACGTCCGGCCATGGGCCAAAGGACAGGCGCTTTTCCTTTCCCTCAAAACGGTATTTCCAGCGCCAGAGTTTGCCCCCCGCCTTGCTCAATTCAAGGTAAAGTCCGAGTGTGTCGTAAAAGCGCTCGACCTTGCCGGAAGGCTTGATAGCTCTAAGCGCAGCTTCGGTTAAGTGGGGCATAAAAAGACGCCTCGCACAGCCTGTTTTGGGGGCATAATTTTCTGTTTTTGGGCAAATTTCGCTTATGCCCCTTCAAAATGCCCCCAACGTGTTTGAGCTGTCAAGATTTCCGATGGTCATTGCGAGACGCCTGAAAACCCAAAAAGTGAGGGCTCTCAAGCCTTTTGAGGCATTGAGAGCCTTCCTGATTCTTTCTGATGGCGGAGGGGGTGGGATTCGAACCTGACAAACTAATTATATAAAATGATGTATTAATCTCATTCCACACTTCGTCAAAACTCAAATTTTATACCCTCTTTTATACACACCTATTGAAATCCTGGAATAGCATCGCAACCTGCGTGCGAGAGTCCATTCCCGTCCATCAACCCACGCTCTCGGCAGGACATATTCATTCTCCATAGCCTGCCTCGCGCTGGTGTTTGAGGGCCAGAATAAGCACTTCCTCTCCCTGCACTTCGTAAAACACGGCATAGCCGGAACCGCCGAAGGGAATCAGCAGTTCCCGGTGATCCGGCTCCAGATCATCGGCGGGCCGCCCGGCATGGGGGAACTGCTCCAGAACATCCGTGGCCGCCTCAATGGCATCCAGGGCTTTCTGCGCCGCCTCGGCATCCACTTCTGCCAAAAAGGCATGCGCCCGCACAAGCCCGGACAATGCATTGGCTGTCCAGCGGATCATATATGGCATTTGGGGGCATCCGCCTGTTTATCCTGCCGAAGCCGGGCGATCCAGTCTTTGACCTCCGCCTGGGTGACGTGCAGCCCCGTTTGCCGGTAGTGGTCATGGGCGGCGATGCATTCCTGCCGGAGGGCTTCGCGTTTTTCCTCGCGCTCCACAAAGGCCGCCACAGCTTGGACCACCAAGGCATTAGTGGAGCGCTGGCGCATGGAGGCAAGGCTCTGCACTCGCGCTTTCAGCTCAGCTGGCAGACGGATGCTGATAGGACTCGTTTGTGCTTGCATGACGGTTTTCTCCGTAGTTGTAGTCAACATAGCTACTCCTAGCTACACGGTCAAGAATTCTGCGCGAATAATGCACCTGACCATGCGCTGTGCATCTCCGAATGATATGCCGAGAACAGTTTTGCAAAATAAAAGTATGTTATCGTTTTTATCATAACATAGGGCTGCTTCCTGCTCTTTTTTGACAAAATATAAGACGTGATACCTCTGTTGAGTAAAGTAATACGAAACCAAGTTGAGTCGTAACTGCAATCTGGAATAAGTTCTTTGGCTTCATGCAATGAGCCAAAAAGAATGGCAGCACCTTTATAACCACTTGGTCTTCCTAAATTCCGTTACAATAGCCTCTCTAGGTGCCACGATGGCATTTAGACGCGGTCACTTTCTTCCCCGCGAAGCTGCCCCCCATATTCGCCTTCTGCTTGTGTGATGGCTGGCCTGCTCGCTGGCAATGTTCATGGGTGGAGATACATTCTACGTTGGCCAGTATGGCATGAATTCATTCCGGATGTAGGATAATGCGACCGGAAGTCAATTTCCCCACTACTCCTCAAAAGCCGCACTTCTGAATTTCAGCGTATTGGCATTTTCCTTCAGTACACGCTGAATATCTTCCTGAAAGCCGTTGGCACTTTCAGCCTGAATTTCTATGTTTATTATTACTCTGGTATCGGAACGCTCGGCAAGATGTTGAATAATATTGTCTACAACATCGCCAAAGTGCATTTTTGCACCGTGTGGCTCCATATCGAGGGAAGCATAAAAACGTTTTTGCAGCTTTGGCGCGGTAGTTGCGCCGGTTGCACTTGGTGAAGGGGGCACAACATGTGTCCCGCCCGGCATTGGAGGTTCAGGCTGTCCGGGGCGGATAATTGTCTCTTCCCGTTTGCGCCTTTCTTCCTCCAACACAGCCTGCCAGGCGGAAGCCGCCTCGGGGCTGAGCAACAGCGCGCTGCCATCCATAAAGGGCATGGCGGCAACGCCAAAGCTGAACCCAAGGTAGCGCTTGTCTTCTTTGCCTTGGGCAATACCAAAAAAGTCGCAGCTTGTTGAGCCTGCCTGAATGGTTGCGGTAAAGACACCCTCTGACTTCAGGCGTGGCATGTACAGTTGGCAGCACATCTGCCGCCACACTTCGCGCGCGGGAATCTCTTGTGGCTCTGCTTTCCAGAACCATTGTTGCAGCAAGCTACGCAAATGAATGGGTGACCATTGGTCAATAACCAGTTCATTGTCGCGCAATATCTGTTCCATCGCTCTGGGAATGGACTGGGCTGCCGTATTCAATTGGAACGGTTCCCACTCAATATCGCTCACCTTGCCGCTGGAGGCCGTCTGCATGGGAGAAATAAGCCATTTGTACACTTCAGAAATCATGCGCTCCAAAGCTGCCTGAGCAGTGGCATGACTTTGCCGTGCCTGTTTTGCCTGATATTGATCCAGATTAAGGCGCATGTCCTTAATGTCTTCATCAATAGACTTCCAGGCAAGCACCGTACTTACTTGGTCCAGCAAACGACTCGCGCCGTCGTAGTCAGGGGCAAGAAAGAGCAAACGATTCTGATTCACACGCGGCTGCTCGCCACGCTTTTTCAGTACATCAAGCGCCGCCCTATAGGCCATGTTGTTGCCATTTCGGCTGTATGCCTGTGCTGGATCAAGGATGACCATGCGCAGATTTTCGTCATCGGGAATATCCTGGCTGGGCGTAAACACATGTACCCCGCCAAACAGGCTGCCACGCATGGCTTCCTGCAATTTTCCGCGAATGACAGGGAAAATGGCATCGCGCTGATAGCGGCGCTTGCGTTCTTCCATCTCTCTGCGCAGGTTGGGGCGCGTATCAAACCAAAAGTGGGAGCCGGCCGAGTTGATATAATGCAGACTATGCGTGATGCGGCGCAAGGCGTCACAGAACAGGCCCACCTGCTGTCCCGGCATGGCTGTTCCGAGCATAATGCGCTGCTGCTCAATGCCACGAATGCCCACTCCTGAGGACAACAAACCAGACCCCGGAGCGCTGCCCAAAAAAATGGCCCGCGCAACCCGGCGACAAGTTTGCACACTACCCAAGCGCGTATCCTGCAATTCTAATGCAGCGGTTTCCGCCCTGTCACCGTCAATATCACGCTCAATGACGGGATCCCAGCCATTGGGCAGGTAGTAGACCATTTCGTTGCGCACATCAGCATCGTAGAGCGGCAGGCTACCGGGCATGAGCAAGGGATCATTGTTGCCGTCTTTCCACAAACGGTAGATGACCTTGGCCATGAGCTTGAGCACGCCGCGTGTGCGCTGAAAATTATCTAGGGTAGACCAGTCTTCATACAGCCTGTCAAACACTTCAGGATGGATGGGATAAGCTTGCTCCATGCGCCCGGCATAGCGGGCGTCCTGCGTTTCTATGGGAAATTCGTCTTTATTTCCTGCGTATAAATCAAGATAGGCCCTACAGGCAGCCTTGGCTGCGTCTTTATCGTGGGCCGGAGCAAAAAGGCGACGGCGCACGATTTCAAAGGCTTCTTCCGCGCCCACAGGCTTCCATAAGGCATGAACACGGCCAAAACAGTGGGCCAAAGCCTCAAGCGCCATCACGCCCCGCTGGCTGCCCGCTTCTTTTTGGGATTCAGGCAGCGAAGCCAGCAACACAGCCGTGGGCACAAGCTTGAGGGCTTCGGTAAGGTTTTGTACAAAGCTCAAGTTGGAATCAAAACTGCCGCCGGTGAGATGCTTGCTTTCTTCAAACTGGCGGATGTAGGCCACCACTTCGTCCATCAAGATAACGCACGGTGCATAGCTTTGCAGCAGCGGCAAGAGTACTTCCTTGCCGGGAGCTGTGCCGGAGCTATCAGCATCGGCAATTTGAGCGTAGGCATCCGCACCGCCAAGCTGCCAGGCCAGCTCGCCCCAGAGTGTGCTTACCATGCAGTTGCCCCGCGCGGCGGGCTGATTGGGGGAAAGTTTGGTGCCGTCCAGCACTACAAGGCGGGCATGGGGAGCTTCCATCAAATTGGCGGAATCAAGCAAGCCCGGAATGCCCTGCATTTTGCTGGCAGCGGCCTTGCCATTCACCAAATGATAGACAGCCAGCAAGGTATGGGTCTTGCCACCACCAAAGGCGGTTTGCAGTTGAATAACCGGGTCGCCGCCCTGTCCGGAAAGGCGCTTGAGCACCGAGAGCATGAGCAGGCGCATGCCTTCGGTAATGAAAGTGCGCTCGAAAAAAAGCACCGGATCGAGGTAGCCAGCGGGGGCCTTGCCTTCATGCACGCTGCTGATGTCTGCGGCGAACTCGGATTGCTGAAAGGTGCCTTTCAGCACATCTTCATGGGGAACGACCACTTCACGCCAAGGTTTAAGCAGGGACATTGCGCACACTCCAAGGCAAATTTTGCGGATGCTCCATAGAAACTAGAAGCGGATTGGGTGCAATTCTTGAAAACTTTTGTTCCATTTTTTCTTGAATATCTTTCACATCAATAATTGCAGCATCCCATTTGTTTTTTTGTTCAGGCAGTTCAAGATGGAGTACAAACTTTAACTTTTTTGTGGAGGCACATTTTTCTGCAAACTCTTTTTCCTTTTCCACTGCTGTATAGCGAGCGGCAAACAAACCAGACATTGAATAAAGAAATTTGTCGCAAATCAATGTGAAAAAGCCATCTTCGTACTCTTTTGTACTCTTTCTATAATCTTTTACCTCGACAAACCACAAATTTGATTCAGCATCAATGGCACAAAAGTCCACGGAACGGATACCACGATCCTTGATTCCATTGAACCCAAGATGCTGACCATCTTTATCATTTTTAACAAATGTCCACGCGTCATATTTTTCTATATGCCATCCGTCCGGAAATTCAAAACATAAGCTTCCTTCTAGCTTGCCACGACAAGGAGGATTAGATGATGTCCCTTGAATAAGTCGTGTATCTTGAGGATATTTTTGGTCTTTTTTACGCCTACCTTTCTTCTTACTCATCACAAGTTCCTCACTGCCATAAAGCGATCTGTCTGCTCCAAAGAAGCATCAAGGGCAGCTATATCTCCTATTTCGCTGATTTTTTCTGATTGAATGCAGGAAATAGCGCCATTGTCTTGAGTGTGCAAACCCGTAAACAAAACTTTTTTGGGCAACTCACTTCTTTTGCGAAAGCAAATATCCAATTCCCGCATTAAAAATAAACTGTGCGTAGCGACGGTGATTTGCATAATTGAAGAAAGTTTTACCAATATAGCTGCTAATGCGGTAAGAAGTTTTGGATTGAGATTTGCTTCTGGCTCATCCCAGAACAAAGACGTTCCTTCACCAAGTGAACCATTTTTTATGAGATATACCAACACACCAAGCTTTCTGAAACCTTCTGCCATGAGCGAAGCTTCCATATCTTTGCCTGACGGGGAATTTTTTTGGCCACTTGCAACAGATGGATCTCTGTCGAAATAAAATCGGCCTCCACGCTGTAACACGTTCGCTTTTATGTGTTCTTTTTCTAATTCAGTAAAATAGGGGAAAACTTTTTGTAACTCTTCTCCCTTTAGAGGTGTGCTGCTTAAAGAACGAGCGAGATCAAGATAGGTTGCATCAAAATCCAGCTCACGTTTCTCAAGTGCCGCCTGAAACCCATAATAGACGGAAAGTATTTCTTTTGGGGGAATGAAAACAGGTTGTTGTGTTAGGGGAGCAAACTCTAAATTCTGCAATTTTACCAAGTCTTGAGCTTTATCAGAAAAATCAAAATCAAGGCTTCCATTATCTTCCCAGCTTGATTTTACTGAACATTGTGTTTTACCGGTAGAACACAAATTTCCAAGTACTTCAGCTTTGAAAATCTCCTTGAGATCTTTCGCCAAATCACGATAGTAGACTTCTTTTGCAGGAGCTTTATCCTGACCGGCCAAAGAGCGCAGCACCGCATACCCCAACTTAAGCAAATGGCTTTTGCCTGTGCCGTTTTCGCCCACAATCACATTGAGGCCGGGAGAAAATTCCAGCTTGGCTTCGGGGAAACAGGTAAAGTTTTTAATCTCTAATTTTTTCAGCATGGCTTTTCTCCTGCTCAAATATCAAAACGTATTTGCTCCGGCGCGGTGGGTGCGGGCTGCGTATTCATGGTCTGCTCAATAGCGGGCCAGGAGGTGATCAGCTCGTTGTAAGCGCGGGCATCTTCGGCCCAGCCTTTGCGCTCGCACAAGGTGTACAGACGATAGGCCAGGCTGCGAATGGTTTCGGTTTTGTGCAGCATGTGCGCCAGCAATTTAGCTGCTTCGGATTCCCCCTGGTGGTTGAGGGCGCGGATAAGTTGGTGCAGGCCCTCCCAAACCGGGAGGCGCGTATCCTTGGCGGGGTTCCAGTCAGCGGGCATCTGCGCCCAGCGCAGCAGGCGCACGTTGCCGCCGCCGGATTCCACCACGCCAGCCTCCGCAAGACCGCCCACGCTGGTGCCTTTGGCGCGGGCCAGCACATCGGCTTCGCCATAGGGGCCATTGTCCCAGCCCCTGCCGTCAAACCAGGCGAGACAAAACTGGGTGTCGGCGTCAAAATCGTCTTCAGCCAGAAAACGATTGATGAGGGTGAGGGCGGTACGCACACTCATAGGCTTGCCGTCCGCCTCAAGCACGGCGCTGTATTTGGAAAACACCGCCATGCCCGGCCCGATCATGGCCTGGGAAAGGTCGACAGGGGCCACGGGCGAGTTGACGCCGCCCCGCGTCATGTCCAGCAAGGCTTCGGGGAGCACCGCATTCAATTCACGGGTAAATTCGCGCCGGGAAATGGTGGGGGCGTTGGGATCGCGTTTGCGGCACACAAGGACGATACATGAAGCCAATGCATTAGTACCTGTTTTTAAGCCCTGATCCCGTTCTGCCCGAACTGGCCATGTACCTGTTATAGAAAAGCCTGCCTGAAAAACGGCATCCAAAAACATTTCCCAACCCGTGCTCGATGTTTCAAGGTTAGTCGTTTCTGACTGCTTGAATGCATAGTAGACACTTACAGGAAAGGATGGATGAACTTGGCTGGCAAGGTTTGTCAATGCTCCGCCCATACCATCCAAGAAAAAAGTCTCCGCTGCCTTATCACCACCATGCCGATACGGTGATGCAATAAGCTCTTCTGCTTTTGGAACAGCAAGAGTAGCATAGAAGCCAGTAAAAATAGCTTGGAGTGATTTACGAAGCCAAACATAGAAAAAGTCTGACAGGTCTGCATATCCTATGTTATCATAATATGGAGGATCAGTAGACACAATTTTATTTTTACTAAATACTTGTTTTTGGGCGTCACTCTGTACAACTATGCCGACTCCATGTGCAGGAAGAGAAAAGTCTTGAACTTTCGTGATCCAGTCAATTGCACCTGTCCAGTTGCCCGTTGAACTTGATAAAGGATTAGCTTCTGCATGATCCCATACCATAGGGATAGCTTGTCGACCAAAAGTTTGTACAATAAAATCGCCACCCCAAGGAGTCAAAGAAGACCAGTAATTCGCCGATCTCCCTATAGCCAAAGCCAAATACACCCCCACAGCCTCGGCATAGGCCCGTGCGCCAAGGCCGCCAGCGTCCAGTCCTTTACCGTCGTCCGGCAGGCCGGCTTTTACGGCATCGGCTCGGCATTTGGCTATGGCCTCACCCACCAGATCGGAAAAGGTGGTCAGGGCCACAAGCTGGCGCGGAGTGAAGAGGTCGCCGAAGTTCTTGAGCCCATATAGCGGTGTCCAAAATGCGCGTCTATCTGCTGAAAGTAATGTTTCCGGCTTCCATGTAGGTTTAGCCTGACGCGCTACCTTCTCCTGCTCCACTGTGGGCGCAAGATACACCCTGCCGCGCTCTCCTTCCGCCACAATGGCCATGAGGCGTGATCCCATGCGACCGGCCATGCCCTCGCTCTTGATATAATCGGGCGTAAGGGGCGAACTGGAAAGCAGACATTGAAAATTGGCTCCACGAGTGAGTTTTGTCCCGCTCTTCGCTCCTTCCGGCGGCGTGCCCACCTTCACGGTGAAGCGATAGCTGTCGCCCTCCACCACGGGCTGCACCCAGGCTTCCTTGCCCTTTTTGCTGGACAGCACAAAAGAGGCCGCCAACGGTACCTCTGCATGACAGAAGGCCGGGTTGGGACTTTTGACGGTACGTGCCCACAGCCAGGCAATGACCGTGAGTTTTTGCCCCTTATAGGACGCAAGGTCAGGCCGCTCCGCCACCATTTCCGGCGTGACTTCCACCTGCGGGTACAAGTGGCCGATGCGCTTTTGGGCTTCGGCCCGCATCCACGCGCCATAGCGCCGAACGTCCTCGGCCAGCCCGGAGGCCCCAGGCCATTGCAATCCCTCTGTCTTCGCGCCCGGCGTGGCAGGGCCGATGGGGGCGCGACCCGCGAACTTGGGCGGAATTTCGATCATGGCCTTGTTGATGGTCACGGCCACAGGATTCAAATCCGAAGCCCAGGCTTCCAGCCCCAGGCGCTGCGCTTCCAGCGGAATGCTGCCGCCTCCGGCAAAGGGATCGTGAAAGGCCGGAAGCTTGTCCGGGTTGAACAGTTCCGTCGCTTGTGGATGGTTTTTATTGAGAGCGCAGGTTTCGCGCCATGACTTCCAGATTTCCGCCTTGGCGGCGTTAAGCACCTCGGAGTTATTGGTATTTTCCCACTTTACCAGATCTTCTATAATCTTGAACAGACGCTCACGCTCAATGGCGGCTTTTTCCTTGTTCAGACCGCGCCCAAGGTGCCGTTCATAACCGGGGTCATTGACGAGCTGCGCAAAAAGCACGGCCCGCGCCGCCGCCAGAGGCCGCCGCGCCCACCACAAATGCAAAGTGCTGGGGTGCCCATGCCGAATGGACTTTTCCCGCGCTGCCGCCGCGTTGATGGTGTCCAGCGGCAGGGCGGTTTCTATGAGCTTGCGCGGAGATTTGATTTCAACGGACATGGGTTATCCTTGGTAGACGATAGATTGCAAATACTCTTCGGCATATTGCCCCAGCAGGCAGCGAATGGTGGTAAAGTAGGCAGGCCATCTTACCTGAAAAAGTTGCCTGGCAATGGATGGCAGGGCCTGCTGCGGGGGAATATGGGCGGTTCGTTGGGCTTTTTTAAGATTCTCTAGGTGAAAAAGCACTTTGCGTCGTTCTTCTTTCAAACGATCACAATTCAAATTCAATATATCTATGGTGTGTTGTACAAGTTCTTGTGTTGTCGCGTGCTTATTGCCTTCAATTATCACAGATCCGCAAGCCTCCTTATGGGGAATAAGACATCCCGTGGCTTTGTCAAAATCGAATAATGACCTTGAGGCATCCATTTGCAGCGGATTTAAAATCCAGCCTTCGGATTCAGAATATTGTCCGGCGTTTTTCATATGGTTTTTGTGTGAGTCACAGCTTAAATTTTCTGGCAGATGGTGCTTTTGCCCTTCGCGTTCACCCCCCAGACATACAGCCAGCATGGTAGTCCACTCAAGCGACCAGTTATGCGCTGAGCTTGTGTCTGACTTGTCATGAAAGTGTTCCACACGGCAAGATAGCGGATCGCGGTACTGTATTTTGCACTCACAATACGCACAAATATGGCCTTGATCCTGTGCGGCTGTTTCACGACATGCACTGTACGCGGTATCCCCACCGTGTTCAGCGTCATTGCGCATACTTTCCCACTTTGCACCAGGGATATTTTGTCGGTATTTTTCCAGAGTTTTTGGTTCTGAGCTTTTGCGAACGCGTTTCACTGCCCAAGCTCCCACTTGCGATTGTCGATGTGCAAATCTAATTCTGTCAAAACAGGTTCTTCCCCCCTGAATGCGTCATCAAGATAGTGGCGAAGTTTTTTTGCCTCTTCGCTATCCCACTTATCCGCATAGACAAGTTTTTTATAGGCTTCCAACTTCTGCGTCACGGGGTCCAAGGGAGGTCTTGAATCGACACCCAAAATGCGCTTAAGCAGACGCGAAGACTCTGCCCCCTGAGAACCAGCAGGCGCGTCATACACCTTGCCATCATCCAAAATACGGATGCATTCGGAAGGAATGCTTGACAGCACCTGTGGACTGTGCGTGGTGACAATGAACTGCGTATTTGGAAAAATCTCCATAAGCGACGGCAGAACGGTTTGTTGCCATGATGGGTGCAAGTGAAGCTCTACTTCGTCGATAAGGACGATGGCTGGGGATTCGAGGGCTGATTTTCCTTGTTGCACAAAAATATCGCCATTGGCAACAGCCATGCGCCGAGCAAGATCAAGCACAAGAGCAAACATAATACGGTAGCCAGCACTCAATTGACGAAAGGTAATGATCTGCCCATCGTTAATTCGCGTTAAAGCAAATTCTGGCGGCACATTTATAAATCTAAAATCTTTATACCCAGGAAGTGATTTATTAACAGCATCGCGAAGTGTTTTAAGCTCTGTATAATCTGTTTCACTTTCACCAGCTCTCATACTGCGAGCTTCGCTCGCATCAAGAGCATCAAGCCATGTAATGATTCTGTTAAAATCAACTTCAGGCTCGAAACACGATATATAGGCATCCAGCCTATTTCTATCAAAATTTCTTTCACCAGAAGAAACAGCATTTCCAAGAAGGCGATATGAACTGTAATAAGCAATTATAGGATATACATCTTGTAAGGAAATGAGCCTATTTATAAAATCAGGATTTGCATTTTTACCATAGTTTACTATTTTTGTGCGTACAAATTCTTCTTTTTCTTCTTCGACAACAGGGTCAAACCAAGAAAAAGTATTGCTGAATGCGTTGAAGTTTGCTTTTATTGATACATTCTCTTTAGCAGAAAATGTGGTGTCTTTGTGCTCCAAATTATATCGCCACACTTCATCTGATACAGCATAGCGAACAATGCCGCCTAGAATCATAGCAACAGCCTCGATCAGGGCTGTCTTCCCACTACCATTTACGCCAACAAGCACAGTCAATTTATCATGAAAGCGTATTATTTCATTCTTAAAACATCGAAAATTTTTCAGTTGCAGCGATTGAATCTTCATATTTTCACCTTTCGCATTACGCGGGGCGTTCCGCACGGCTCATGAGTTTGGCAACATCCAGATTCACACTGGTCACATGCCAGTCTGGCTCAACCTCAAAGGGATGTCGCACATAGTACGGGCCGTCCACGCTGTCACCATCCACAAAGACCAGCGCCAGAATGAACTTGTCTTTCTGGTTCAGGCCATAGCACACTTCGTTGCGAGTAACCGTGACAGTGGCGCTGCCTCTGACCCGGCCCTTGACCTCAATATGTCGGGCTTCCGGAATTTTGCCGTCCCGCAGTGGCGGAGTGCTGGTGATGTCCCAGCCGCATTTGTCGGCAGACACATCCCTCACTGTATTGCCAAGCGCCCTTTCCGCCTCTATGACCGCCTGCATGGCAAGCCGCTCCACCTGGCTTCTGGCTTTTGCGTCTGGGCAGAACGGTTCGGCTCCATGCTGTGCCGCCCGCGCCAGCAGTCCCGCCGGAATAATCAACGCCCCACCTGTCACTACCGGAGTGAGGGACACAATGGTCCGCATGGCTTCCAGCTCCTGTCGGCGCACGGTGAGCCGGGCACTCAAGGTTTCCACCACTCTGCGGGCGTTTTCCATATTGGGGCGAGCTTCTTTGTGCGTGTCCAGCCTGCTTTGCCAGAGCTGATACTGATTGTCTGCCTGTTGGATTTCTTTGCTTAAGCGTTCATGGACGGCGTTCAGAGTTTTATCCACATGCCGCTCCCGGCGGCTTTTGACTTCGCGCAAATGTTCCGGCACCAGATGCTGCGAGGCAAAGCTCAGGGCCTTCTGCTCAAGGTCGCGGGATATCCATGCTGTGTTCAAAAGACTGTGCAGCAACGCCTTTTCATCGTTATTTTCCGGGGTAAAGGCTTCCAGATCAAGGTGTGGCGCCCAGCCGCCGTTGTGAACAGCGCCTGTTTCATCAATGGTCACGAACTGCATACGCCGGGAAATGGGCCGATCGCCATCAACGCTGTCCCGGATGGTATGATCGAGCACAAACATGATTCTGGGGACGGTGCCCATGTCGTTGGGGTCAACAAGCACGGAACCTTGCTTGAGCTTGCCCAACGAGCTTTCCAAAGTCATGTCAACCACGGCCTGCATGAGTGGATGTCCCGGATGAATGAGTCCGGCCAGAGGGGCACCGGCTCGGTCTTTCAGGCGCACATAGTCTTTTTCAAAACAGATGCGTTCGTAGCGGGCTTGGACCGGGGTCATGCAGCGGCGTCCCTTGCCCATGAGGCTGCGGTCACGCTCTCGGATGATGGCAGGAACATGCTTGATTTCATAGCGGCCCTTTTCACGCGGAGCCATGCTGCCGCCCATTTGCTCAAAGGCCTTGGTAAAAAAGCTGCGGATAAAATAAGGTTGAAGCTTGCGGGCCTCGGCCTTTTCCATCTCTTCCTTGACGGCAAAAATTCGTTCTTCGGTCATGGTTTCTTCACACAGCGCGTTGCGATCAAGGATACTTCTGATATGTGTGATGTCCATGACCCCATCAACCTTGGCGAACAAGGCTTCCTTTCTGGCCGGGTCATCCCCGTAGCGAATGGCTTCAATGAGCAGGTCTTTCAGGCTCTGCCCTTCAAAAACTTCACCCAGAATATCAAAAACTCTCCCATCCAAGGCTTTGCGTTCCGTATCCAGCTTCTCCAGAAGACGGGTAAAGACTTCACCCTCTCTGGTGCCGGAGGCGATGAGATTCCACAAATGGCAAACCTCAATCTGCCCGATACGGTGAATGCGCCCAAAACGCTGCTCCAGCCTGTTGGGGTTCCAAGGAAGGTCATAATTGATCATGAGGTTAGCATTTTGCAGGTTCACGCCTTCACCGGCGGCATCCGTTGCCACCAGCACCTGCACTTCGGCATCCGTGCGGAAACGCTCTTGAATGTCGCGTCGGTCAAGACGTTTGACGTTGCCGTGAATAGACACGACAGCGTCCGGATTCCCCAAAAGACCTTGAATGCGCGTTTGCAGATAATTGAGGGTATCACGGTATTCGGTAAAGATGATCAGTTTACGGAGCCGTCCGTTGGCATCGCGCATTTCCGGCGTGTTTTGCAGCAGTTCGGAAAGCTGATCCCATTTCTTGTCTTGTCCGGAGGCGACTATGGCATAAGCCTGCTCTTTGAGGTGTAAAAGCAGAGTTATTTCCGCCTGCAATTCCTGCCGGGTTTCCGCAGTGCTTGCTTCGTCAGCAAGCCGTTCTTCCATGTTTTCAAAATCTTCAGAGTTCAGTGATTCATCGGCTTCCCATATGTTTTCCGGCAACGCCTGAACGAGTGAGCAAGGCAGAGCAAAAGAATGCGTTCCGCTCGGATGAGACAGCGTGGGATTGTCCAGTTTTTCAAGCTTACCCTGAAGTTTTTTGTGCCTGCGCGTGAGTGACTGATAGATGGCTTCAGGGCTGGAAGCGAGACGCCGCTGCAATGAGGTGAGCGCAAAACCAATGGAACCGCGCCGCGCTCCGTCAGCCATGCGTTCAGCTTTGTTCATTTCGTTACGCACATAGTCGGTAACAGCGTCGTACAGTTCCTGTTCCTTTGCTGAAAGTGGATAAGGGACAGTGTAAGCCCAGCGTTCCGGAAACAGGCGGGAACCGTCAAAACGGCGCAGGTCTTCCTTCACCATGCGACGCATGAGATCGCTCACATCCACACGACTGTTGCCGTCGCCTTTCAGCTTTCCACCAAAGCGATCCGGATCAAGCAACGACATGAAAAGCCGGAAATCCTCTTCCTTGCCGTTGTGAGGGGTAGCCGTCATAAGAAGAAAATGCCGGGTAATGGCGCGTAAGTGTTCGCCAAGTTGAAAACGTTTGGTGCGCTTGATGTCGTTGCCGGAAAAACTGGCGGAAAGTTTGTGGGCCTCGTCCACAACAATCAAGTCCCAGTGCGAAGCCTTAAGTTTTTCCAGCAAATCATCACTACGGGAAAGTTGATCCAGTCTCGCGATGAGGAAGTCATATTCGTCAAAGGGGTTGGAGCTATGAGCCAGTTCGATATGCTCACGCGAAAAAATGGTAAAGCTCATGCCAAATTTTTCAAAAAGCTCATCGTGCCATTGCTCCACCAGACCGCCGGGGGCAACAATAAGCACACGCTGAGCGTCTGCCCGCATGTTCAGCTCGCGTATCAAGAGCCCGGCCATGACAGTCTTTCCCGCACCCGGGTCATCAGCCAGGACAAATCGCAAAGGCTGCATGGGCAACATGGACTCATAAACAGCCGTAAGCTGGTGGGGTAAAGGCTCCACATCGGAAGCGTGCACCGCCATCATGGGGTCAAAAAGATGGGCAAGACTTATTCGATAGGCTTCCAGCCCCAGCTTAAAGTCATCACCGGAAGCGGTGAACGCCCACGGACGCTCTGCTTCGGCCAGCGAAAGGCCAGCCTCATCCGTGCGAAAAACCATACGGTCGCCCAACTGACCATCCGGACTGCGGTACACAACGGAACAGCTTTCGCCCATTGTTTCGACGGCCAGAATGCGTACTACAGCATTGGGAATGATACCAGTAACGGTGAGGTTGGGCTTAAGTTCTTCAATCCGAAGCATGTTTTTCCCTTTCGCTAGCTATAGTTGCACCGCCAGAACGCACCCATTCGTCCACTTCATTCTTTTTGAACATCCAGCGCCGCCCCACCCTGTGGCCAGGCATCTGCTGCAGGCTATCCACTTATATACGGTCTCGTTTGTCACGCTAAGATAGGAACAAATTTCCTCGACAGTCAGCCAACGCTCATCCAAGGGGAATAATTTTTTGACTTTTTTGGGCATCACATATTCTGCAGGAGGAGGGAGTTTTTTATATACCAAGCATGTACAAAAAGCAAACGTGTTAATTCGAATAGAGCCGATTTTGGGAAAGAATTTGTCTTCAAAACGAATACTATTTTTTTGGGGGAGCAGGACATACGGCTAAAAATCGACAACGGCAATCGCCCTGCGACTACTTCAGTCTTGAATATCGTACCTCCTTTTGGGGATAATATCAAAGACGTGCTCATTGAAGAACTACTGATGCATAATAAAGATACGCAGGTTCTCATATGTTCTGGTCTGAAATTTTGTCCCGGACAGCATCAAGGCGAAACTATTGGGCATGGTGAGAGAAACTACGACGCATTACCTATTTTTGGGGAATAACCTATCATAATCGTGAGAGAGAAAGGGAGAATAGCAGCGTACCAACCATTATAAAAAATATCGCGATTCCCCCTTTTTTCCACCACCCCTTTTCCGCCTCACCAAACTCCTTTGCGGCCACTCCTCCGCAAAACACACCCCCCACGAGACACAGCCCGCAGATAAGCCAGCCAGAGGGCATGTGCAAAACCGCCGCCAGAGGCATATCCTGGCCCGCGTCGATGCGAAAGCCCGCCCAGAGCATGAGGCTCCCGTAGGCCAGCAGGCAAATCAGGGCCAGCAGCCACAGTGGCACCAGCCTGCCATATTGAATCTTTGAGGCGAGATACTCCGCCTCCCTCACCAAGCTGTCGGTGAGCCGGGCCTGGGCGGCGGCAGTTTCCCTTTCGGCGGCAGCGGCCATGCCGTCCATGATGGTTCTGGACGCTGCGGCGATTTTTTTCGGCAACGCCTCGTAGTAGATGCGCTGATATTCCATCGCGGCCAGCAGCGGCCAGAGCGCGTCGTCATCCCGGAGATTCAACCTGCTGCCGACCTCCCGCAAACGGGCCGCTTCCGCCTGGGACAATTCCCTGCCGCACGCCTTGCCGAGATCAATCATATCATCCAGGCTCATGACGCTTCTCCCATGACGGAATCAAACATTTTCGCGCACAGCCCTCGCCAACGCTGCAATTCCGCCCGTGTGCCGAAGGGCATTTCAGGAAGGGCTGCACGGATGGACATGCGTCTGGAATACAGCCAGTCGGCCACACGGTTGCCGACCGCCGGAAAGTCCAGCGTCATGCCGTTCTTCTCTACCGCTTCCCGCGCTTTGGAGCTGTTATACATATCAAAACGCCGCGCCTCACCGAAATACAGATTCCGGCAGACGTGGACGGGCACGTCCGTGAACACTTCCTGAAAGGAATGCAAAAGTTCTATGGAGTCGCGGTGCCGGTTGATTATCCAGAAAACAACCAGTTCCCGCCGCATCTCCCGCAACGCTTCCTTCATGATGTCGCCGTAGCTGGCCGTGCTGGTCTTGGTGCGGGCGGCGGCATTGATAACCACGGCATGTTCCGGGTAGGTCTGCACGGTGTCCAGCAAATCCGCCCAGCCGTCGGCATCGTCCAGGCTGTTCAGACGGCAGAGCAGATTCGGCAGGACAAGTTCCTTGTGCGCCTTGAACACGTCCGGGTTGTCGGTATCGGTATCCACAAGCAAAATATTCGCGTTTCTGTTGAGCAAATAGTCCACGAGGGCGAAGGAAAAGAGACTCTTGCCGACGCCGCCCTTGCTGCCGCCGACATAGAATACACTGTTCTGAATGTTCATGATCAAAGCTCCGTATCGGGCATGTCCGGCGTGTAGTAGTCCGGGATTTCTTTCTGTGCCTGAGGCGTGACGGGAGGAGCCGCGACGGTCTTCACGACTTCAGGCCGGGGCTTCGGCGCACGCTTTTGCTGCGTCTCCTTTTGAGGAAGCACTTTTGCCCGGATGACGGGTGCGGGAATGACCACATTGCCCTCGGCCATGATTGCCGCCACTTCCTTCATCGTGTATCCCTTCTCAAACGCTTTCAGGATATTGGCGTTGAGCAGTTCGGCGGCTTCTTCCCGCGTCTTGCCGAGATTCTTGTCCGGCAAATCATCGAGAATTTTCCGCATGGCATTGATGTCTTTCACCGGAATGCGTTTAAACTTTCCCATATGTGCCACTCCCGCCTATCGCATCCGCCTGCGCGGTCGGCTTTGCCGTTCCCGCTCTATGCGCCGTTTTTCAGGGTCGCCAACAAGGTCTGCAAGCTGTTGTACACTTCGCTGACATCGGTGAACAATCACTTCAAGGTGCGAAGTTCCGTCTGAATCAGCATCTGCTTGTCCTCCAGTACGTCCATCCTCGTGCCGAAGGCCGTCAGCCGGGCGTTGCAGTTCTCCTCCATCCGTTTCAAACTCTGTATCAACATCCGTTCTATTTCGGTCATGAATGGTATCCTCCTGAATCTGGGGCAAAAGGAGGGCTTCCTCGGCGGGGAGCTGTGTCCATTTTGCCGGATAGCGTTTGGTATTGCAGGCGGCGCGTTTTTCAATGACGCGCTCAAAAGCCGGTTGCAGACGGGCGACCATGCGCCGCGCCGTTTCCTTTTTCTTTTCTTCGGATTCTTCACCCTGAGCGACTTTGGGCGTCCAGCCTCTGGCGTAAAAGCCTCCCCTGAAGCGCATCCTCATGCCACTGTCCGGGGCAATGACGCTGATGTAGTCCCTGCCTTCGCGGTTGATGCGTAGTCTCTGTTCCTTCAGGGCGCTCAGAACATCTTCCCGGCTCCGGACAAGCCCCTGTGTCACTTTCTCCTTGAGAAAGGCATGAATGACCTCCTTGGCCTGGTCGCGGTCGCTTTCCCTGATTTCCTTGCCCCATCTCGCCATCCGCGCCTTGAACAGGTCGGCCTTTTTTGGAAGTTCATCCCGCGTTCGCGCCGGATCGTCCGGCCGCGCCCAGCCTTCGCGCCAGTTGAAGAGATCGCGGAAAACATCAAAGTCTTTTTGCCAGCCGGGAGGGCAGGCGTTGAAATCCTTGCCGCTGGAAAGTTCCAGGCGCGGAATGAGGAAATGCAGCTCGTGATGCCCGGCATGGGTATGCCGTACCCAGAGGATATTGCGCTGATCCGCTTCCAGACCGGCGAAGGCTACGCGCTCAAAGGCGTCCATGACTTCCTCTTCCTGTGCCTCGCTGATCTTCTCATCAGGATGCCACGACAGAGCGCCGGAGGTGAATTTCCATCGTCGCTCTATGCTGTCGATCAGCGCGCGGGTCATGGCGGGATCGCCGCGCAGCACCTGTGGCGGGGCTGTGTCTCTCCCCGGATAATCCGGGCGTACAAGATAGCGGCT
>CAJTSU010000003.1:0-19419 GCA_910579055.1 uncultured Mailhella sp.
CCCTGCGGGCTACAGGCACGGCCCTGCGGGCCGCCCTTCGGGTGGCAACGCCGCAGCGCTGACGGATAAGTGCGCCGCCCCCCTCATTCCTGAAGTAGCCGCAATTCACATGCGGCGTACAGGGATTAAGAATGCCTTCTTGGCGAGCAACTGTAAAGATGGGGATAATCCGTTCATGGACGATGCGAGAGGAGTTATAATCATGGACAACGGCCTGTTTTCAACACAAATCCATCCTATTTTTTTATCAAAAATTCCGTTATGGTTTGAAACATGAATCTGTGACTCTGGAGGAACGCTGTGTCGCCGAAGGAAAAGGAATCAATTCCCTACCCGGAGCAGCCCTGTTCTGCCGAGGAAATGAAGGCGCTGGACTGCCCGAATCTCTATCTGAATCGTGAAATAAGCTGGCTGGATTTTAACGCCAGAGTGCTGGAAGTGGCGGAAGACAGTCATCTTCCTCTGCTGGAACAACTTAAATTTCTGGCTATTTTTCATAATAATCTTGATGAATTTTTCATGGTGCGGGTGGCGAACATTTTACGCCAGTACAGCAGCGGGGCCGCGCCTTCCTCGCCCGATCGGCTGAGCCCGACCAGGCAGCTGGCGGAAATACGGCGTCGCGCGCTTGTTCTGCTTGCTCGGGCGCAGGGGCTTTGGCGTAAAAAACTGGCCTCACAGCTTGCGGACAGAAATGTGCGCGTGGTGCGTTACCGGCAACTGTCGGAAAAACAGCGCCGTTTTCTGGATGGATATTTCAAGAATGAAATTTATCCTATCCTCACTCCGCAGGCCATTGATCCGGGGCACCCTTTTCCCACCATTTCCAATACCTGCATTAATTTCATCATCCAGTTGCGCAGTCGAGACGGGATGAACCGTTTCGCCCGGCTGAAATGCCCCAACAATCTTTCCCGGTTCATTTTCGTACCCCAGAACAAGGAAGCCAAAAACTACGCCTCGCTGGGCTTTGACTCCAACGCGCGCGGCGACGATATCCTGTTGCTGGAGGATTTGATCGCCGAATACCTTCCGAGTCTGTTTCCCGGCAATACCGTTGTTTGTGCGGGAAAGTTCCGTATCACGCGCAATACCGATGTGGAAATCGAGGAAGACGAAGCGGACGACCTGCTGGAGGCTGTCAAGGATCTGGTGGATCAGCGCCGCTTCGGCGATGTGGTGCGGCTTGAGATCGGCAACAGCATGGCCAGGGAACTGAGCGCATTTCTGACGGAACATCTGGGCCTGCGCCCTTTCCAGGTTTACCGGGTCAAGGGACCGCTGGCCTTTTCCGAGCTTATTGCCCTGTACGGTCTGGACAGGCCGCGCCTCAAGCTTTCTCCTCTTCACGCCGGTGTCCCCGGCGCGTTTCAGGAAGGGGATATTTATGCGCACCTGCAAAAGAAGGATGTGCTGGTCTACCATCCGTATGAAAGCTTTACGCCGGTGCTGGATTTTCTCCGCCGCTCCAGCGAAGACCCCGGCGTGGTCGCCATCAAGCAGACCGTGTACCGCGTGGGCAACGATTCGCCCGTGGTCAAGGCTCTGATCGAAGCCCGACGGCGGGGCAAACAGGTTACTGCCGTGGTGGAGCTGAAAGCCCGTTTCGATGAAGAGCGCAACATCACCTGGGCGGAAGAAATGGAGAAGGAAGGCGTCAACGTGGTGTACGGGCTGGTGGGCATGAAAATTCACGCCAAGCTCTGCCTTGTGGTGCGGCGGGAAGCGGGGGGAGTGACCCGGTATGTGCATATCGGCACGGGAAACTACAACCCATCCACAGCCAAAATGTATACCGACATGGGATTGTTCACTGCCAACCCTGCTATCTGTGCGGACGTGACCGACCTGTTCAACGTCATGACCGGTTACGCGCAACGTGACGCATACCGTGAGTTGCTGGTGTCTCCGGTATCCATGCGCACATCCCTGCTGGACTTGATCCGGCGTGAAATCACCCTGCATCAGCAGCACGGCAACGGTGAAATCATTTTCAAATGCAACCAGCTGGTAGACAAGGAAATTATTCGCGCCCTGTACAGCGCGTCCATGGCCGGGGTGCGCGTTCGTCTTCAGATTCGCGGCATCTGCTGTTTGCGTCCAGGTGTACCCGGTGTCAGCGAGAATATTGCGGCAACATCCATTGTCGGGCGCTTTTTGGAGCATCCCCGCGTGTATTGGTTCAACGCCAATGGAGAAGGGCGTCTGTATATCGGCAGCGCGGATATTATGCCGCGCAATCTCGATCGCCGGATCGAGGTTTTGACGCCTGTGCTTGATCCTGATTTGCGGAGTTTTCTCCGCAATGAGGTGCTGGAGACGCACTTGCGCGACAACGTGCAGGCATGGCGTCTGGAAAGTGATGCCACTTACCGGCGTCTGAAGCCCGGCAAAGACGAAAATGTTGTCAATTCCCAGGATATCATGATCCGGCGTTACGGCCGGTAACTCGTATGACCCCGCCGCGCGCGGAGGCACGGAAAAGGAAAGATGAAATGCTGACACCCCAGGAGCAGGAAGGCCGCAACACTGCGGAAGGAACGGAAGAAACAAAACAGGCTGCAAAAACTCCGGTTGCGAAAAAGGATTCCCCAGTGGTGAAAAAGGTGTCTCCTGACGCAAAAAAGGCCGCTTCGGCGGCAAAAAGCTCTGCTGCGCAAAAGGAACCGGCTGAAAAAGATCGGATTCGAACAGCTTCTTCGCAAAAAACGGCGTCTCCAAAGATGCAGCGGAAGAAGGCGGAGGATAACCCGCCTGTGAACGCCGTTATGGAAGAAAGTCTTGCACCGGAGACTCTGGAACAGAGGGGGAAGAAGGAGGCGGCGCCCAGTCCCGCGCGCCTGCCTGAATCTGCCGTGCTGGAAGACTCCTTGCGGCATGGGCGGCATGTGGCCATTCTTGTGGCTTCGCTTTTCGATCAGCTGGCTGAACTGCACAGTCTGGATGAAATATGGAGAAAAAGGCTTGTACTTGCGGCGCGCCTGCACGATATCGGTTTTGCCGAGGGGCGCAAGGGCCATCATAAAGCAAGTATGCGCTGTATTGAGGAAGATCGGAGCCTGAATATCAGTGATGCGGATCGTCCGCTGATCGCCCTGCTGGCCCGTTATCATCGCAAGGCTTGGCCGTCGCGTCGCCATCCCCGTTTCGCCGCGTTGCCCCGCAGGGAGCGCAAGGCTTTACGCCGGGCGGCCGCTTTGTTGCGCGTCGCGGACGGACTGGATTATACTCATAAGGCGCGGGTGAAAGGCTGCATTGCCGAAATCCGGACGCGCAAGGTTGTGCTCCGGCTCGACTGTGTGGAGGATTGCCCGGAAGAAAGGAAACGCCCAGTGAGAAAGGGTGATTTGTTCTCGCATGTTTTCAGAAGGAAACTGGAATGCGCATGTCAAGCCGGATAGCGCCGCTGGAGGAAAAACATATCGGGATTATTGACCTGGGCAGTAATTCCCTCCGGCTTTTGCTTGTTCGCATACACGCGGACGGTTCAACCAGGGTTCTGAATCAGGTCAAGCACATGGTACGCCTGGGAGAGGGCAGTTTTGTCCATAAGCGCCTGCGGGAAGACGCCATGACCCGCACCATAGGCGTGTTGCGCAGCCTGGCGGGAATGTGCGCGGCGTACCAAAGCTCGGAAATCGTCGCCATTGCCACGGCCGCCGTGCGCGATGCGGACAACGGGCAGGAATTCATCCTCCGGGTGAAGGAAAAAACCGGTATTGATTTCAAGGTGGTTTCGGGCAGGGAAGAGGCCCGGCTGATTTACCTCGGCGTGTCCAGCGGGTTGGAACGCAGCGGCAAGTTGCGGCTGTTCATTGATATCGGCGGCGGCAGTACCGAACTTGTCGTGGGGAACTCTCAAACTTACAGGAACCTCGACTCCGTCAAGATCGGCTGTGTGCGTCTCACCAATCTTTTTTTCGGAAGCCGCACCGGGCCGGTTTCCGCCCGCGAATACGCCGCATTGCAGGCTTATATCCGCAATGCGGCGCGGCACGCCTTCCAGCGGGTGGCGGATTTCGACATAGAAGAGGCGGTGGCTGGCTCCGGCACGGCCCGGACCTCGCGGAGATTGCCGCTGCCCTGGAGGATGCGGACGCTGTGCGCACGGGCAGGTCGTCCAGAGTTTCCAGGCATGTACTCAGTTATGACGGGCTGGTCCGGGTCGTGCGGGAACTGTGTTCCCGCACGCTTGAAGCGCGCCGCGAGATTCCGGGTATCAACCCGAATCGGGCTGATGTGCTCATTGCCGGGGCGGCCATCCTTCAAACTGTGATGGAAGAGCAGGGCTTTGAGAGCGTTATCGTCAGCAGCCGTAACCTTCAGAACGGCGTTCTTGTCGATTTCCTCATGCGCATGCTGCCGGAGCAGGGAGGGACGGCGTCGCCCTCGCGAGAGGAGAGTGTTCTTCAATTGGCGCGTTTTTGCCGCTTCGAGGAGAAGCACTCCTTCCATGTGGCGAAGCTGGCGCAGGAATTGTTTGACAGCGCCGGGGCATTGGGGCTGACCCCTGTGCCGCCCGCCTCGCGGGAACTGTTGTATTACGCCGCGTTGCTGCACGATATTGGTATTTTTATCGGCTTTGCCAACCACAACACGCACAGCCATTATCTTATCCGCAACACGGAACTGCCCGGCTTCACTAAGCGGGAAATTGAGATTATGGCCGCGTTGGCGTATTTTCACCGCAAGCGTCCGTCCCCTGCACAGCCGTTTTTCCTCCAGCTCAACGAGGATAGCCAGGATGACGTTCGCAGTCTTTCCCTGTTTCTCAATCTGGCGGAGCGTATGGACAAAAGCCATCGGCAGGTGGTGCGCACGGCCCGCTTTGCCCGTGCGGAAAACGGGGGGCTGGAGCTGCATGTTCTGATTTCCGAAGATTGTCCCATTGAACTTGAGGAAATCGCGTGCGGCGGCAAACTGATCAAAAAAAATTTCGGCATGAGCGTTACGCTCCGCCCCTGTCTGGAGCGGGCTGATTTTGAAACTGTTCATGGAGTCAGGTAAGGCGCGGCGTCACGCAATGCGCCGTCATTCCGCAACAGCCGCAAGTGGATTGCGGCCTCTCCGGCGAAAGCGTGGATTCGGCTCGCTCTCGGCGGCTGGTATTCCTGCCCGCTTGCAACGCAAAAAAATTAAACCGCCTGAAGGAGAAAACCATGTTTGAAACCGTTGCCCTGGGTCGGCGCTATAGTGACAAGGAATATGCGGAACTGGCGCCGCAACTGCGCATGCGGCTTTTCGAGGCGCAACGCCAGTGTATGGAGCGCGGAATCCCCCTGTTGATTACCATTGCGGGGATAGACGGCGCGGGACGCGGTGCTGTGGTCAATCTGCTGTCGGAATGGATGGACAGCAAATTTGTGCGCAACTATGTGTTCTGGATGGAAACTGATGAAGAGCGGGAGCGCCCTGTTGAGTGGCGCTATTGGCGCTGCCTGCCCGCCGAGGGCACGGCGAGCGTGTTCGTCGGCGGCTGGTATGGCCCTTCGGTGCGCCTGTTCTGCTGTGGGGAACTGAAAGAGCATGAATTTAACGCCAACATGCATCATTGGCGGGGGCTGGAAACCAGTCTTGCGGATTCAGGCATGGCTCTTGCCAAGATATGGCTGCATCTGGACAAAAAAAGGCATGACCGCCGCCTGAAAAAACGCTTGGAAAACAAGGACCTGCACCATTTCACGCCGTATGACAAGAAAACGGCGGAAAATTATGAAGGCCTGGCCGAAGCGGCATCCAGGGCGATTACTCTGACGGATCGGGCTGACGCGCCGTGGACCATCGTGGATGCGGCCGACGCAAATTACCGTAACCTGGCCGTGGCGCGGGCCGTGATCAGCGCGGTGGAACGGGCCGTCGCCGCCCGGGACGCCAAGGCTATTCGCGTGCGGGCGGAAGTGGAAGAAGGGGCGGATGATATCACGCGGGAAGGAATAATTTCCACACTGGAAGCCATTGACCTTTCCGTCACCGCAGAGAATGATGGGTATAAAAAGGAGCTGTCCGCGCTTCAGCTTGAATTGCGGGATCTGACCTTTCAGGCTTACAGAAAAGGCATTTCCAGTACGCTGGTTTTTGAGGGCTGGGATGCCGCAGGCAAGGGGGGGGCCATTCGCCGCCTTCTGGCGGGCGTGGACGCGCGTATTTCGCAGGTTTTTCCCTTCAGCGCGCCTACAGATGAAGAGCGGGCACATCATTATTTGTGGCGTTTCTGGCGGCATATTCCCCGGGCCGGGTTTGTCACCGTGTATGACCGCTCCTGGTACGGACGCGTGCTGGTGGAGCGTGTGGAAAAGCTGACCCCGCGCGAAGACTGGAGCCGCGCGTATGCGGAGATTAACCTCTTTGAGGCGCAATTGACGGCCCGTAACAATATCCTGTTGAAATTCTGGATGCATATTTCTCCCGACGAGCAGTTGCGGCGCTTTAGGGAACGTGAGGAAGTGCCGTGGAAGCAGTACAAAATAACGGCGGAGGACTGGCGCAATCGGGAAAAATGGCCCGAGTATGTGCGCGCCGCGGATGAGATGTTTTTACGCACCAGCACAGAGTATGCTCCGTGGAAGGTGATCGCCGCTGAAGACAAGAAATACGCCCGCCTTTCCGTGCTGCGTGCGTACCGGGATGCCCTGAAGACAGCCCTGCGCCGCGCCCGCGAGAAGAAAGGGAAATAAGGCAGGCTGTTAATTGAGGGGGCCCACGCTTTCAGAATGATGACAAACCCCGCTTTGCGGTATTTGCGCCGTCTAAACCGCAATAGAGCCTATAATAACTCTGGGGGGCCGGGGGAGATAATCTCCCCCGGCGGGGCACGGGGCGCATCCCCGGTGTATTAACATTTTGAGGCCGTCCGGCAAAGGGGCGGCCTTGCCTTTGTGACGAAATTCCGGCAAAATGCAGAGCTCATTTCTTGAAGGAGGAAAGCCCGAAGAACACTTGTCCCCGGCCCCGAGTGATAACCTTTTGATACCGTGTGCTTGAGAACCACGTAAAAAACAAGCTATGAAAAACACAACTGTTTCTCTTTCTTTCATGCTGCTCGGCATTGTATTCTGCGTATGCCTCATCGCTTCCAACCTGCTGGAAACCAAAATTATCCAGATCGGCTCCTTTACCATTACCGCAGGTTTTCTGGTCTTTCCCATTTCCTATATTATCAATGACTGCATTGCCGAAGTATGGGGCTTCCGCAAAGCCCGGCTCATCATATGGGTCGGTTTTGCCATGAATTTTGCAGTGCTGGCGCTTTTCCAGCTTGCCGTGGCCCTGCCTGCCGCTCCCTTCTGGCAGGGCGAAGCGGCATTCCGCTTTGTGTTCGGCCTTGCCCCCCGCATTGCCGCGGCCAGCCTGATGGCGTTTCTGGTGGGTTCTTTCCTCAATGCCTATGTCATGAGCAGGATGAAGATCGCCAGCGGCGGGCGGAATTTCTCAGCCCGTGCTGTACTCTCCACCCTGGCTGGGGAAAGCGCGGATTCCCTGATATTTTTTCCACTTGCTTTCGGCGGCCTGATGCCTGTGCATGAGTTGGCAAAGCTGATGCTGATCCAAGTTATGGCCAAGACTGCATATGAAATTGTGGTTCTGCCCGTGACCATCCGGGTGGTAGCCGTACTCAAGAAGAGTGAACAGACAGATGTCTACGATGAGGATATTTCCTATAATATCCTGAAAATCAGGGAAATTTGACATGCCTGCCGACAAGGAGCCCGACATGAGCGGATATGTGCCGAAATCTGCGGAAGACTCGCGCGCCGCAGAAGGGCTGAGCCTGCTGGGACAGGCCGCGGCCTATCGCCGGGATTATGCTCCGGAAGTGCTGGAAACCTTTATAAACAAACACCCTGACAACGATTACTGGGTACGTTTCAATTGTCCGGAGTTCACCAGCCTTTGCCCGGTTACGGGCCAGCCGGATTTTGCGGAAATTCGTATCAGCTACCTGCCGGACAAAAAAATGGTGGAGAGTAAAAGTCTCAAGCTCTATCTGTTCAGCTTCCGCAATCACGGGGACTTTCATGAGGATTGCGTGAACGTGATTATGAAGGATCTCATCCGGCTCATGGACCCCAAATATATTGAAGTCACGGGAATATTCACCCCGAGAGGCGGAATTTCTCTCTGGCCCTATGCCAATTACGGCCGCCCGGGCACGGAATATGAAGAGCTGGCCCGCTACCGACTGCGGCAGCACGATTTGTTATAGAGAGGGAAAGGAACCCGCCGGGGGAGATTATCTCCCCCGGCCCCGTAATTATTACAGAGCGCTGCAATTGCGGAGGCAGGACGTGGCAGGCGCGCTCTGATCGAGTAGGAGGCCGGCCGAATACTGAGCAGCTTCCTACTTGGTTGCGCGTTGAAAGTTCAGTCCGCCCCCATCCAGCCAATCCAAAATTGGATGCGCTGGATTGAGCTTTCACTGGAGGTTCTTCCGGCAACAAGAAAGGCCCCCTGTGAACAGAGAGCCTTTTCCGTGTGCCGGCCTCACAGTGAAATCACTTGAGGAAGGCGATAATGGCCACAATAAGCATCATCCACTTGAGATTTTCATATTTGGTATTGGCAAGCTCATTGCGCACGTTCTGAACATCGCCCTTTGTGGCGAGTTCCTTGCGGCTGGCTTCGTTATACCGCTGCACAACGCCCTGCATGACTTCAACCTGTACCTAGGCTTGAGCTTCCGGGACACCGGCGGCCTTGAGCTTTTCAAAGCAGCTGAGGGTGTCAAAGGTTGTCGTGGTCATAGGGGCATTCTCCTTGGCTTCCACAGAAGGATAACCATTCAGCGCTATAGAGCGCAAGCCCTCACTGCACGGGCAGGGGGGGCACGGAGTGCGAGCGCAGGGTTTGGGGCGCAAAACGCAAGCGAGAGCAAGAATCGGCAAAGCCAATCGAGCGTCATCAGGAGGTCGCGGAAGAAAGGGGCGCGGAGGCGCATGTTGTCTTTCGCCCGTGTGGAACACGGACGGACTTTGCGGCAATCAATAATTGCCGCCTGTGCCGGAGCAAAACCCATACGCTCCGCGCAACGCTACCAACACGGTTTTATGACAGAGCCTTTTGCTATGTGGCTCTAGGTTTTTACGATGTTATGGGGCTTTCTGAAAGTGGTGCTGGCGGAGGCGTATAGGAGTCGAACCTACCGACGGTCTCACGACCGTCCACTGGTTTTGAAGACCAGGCGCCACACCGGTAACGATACGCCTCCGCAGAACAAAACCTTTACATGCAGCCGGAAGATTTGGCAAGACCGTGGACGGGTCGGAAATACAGGGAGTGGGGGCGTTTGCCTCGGATTGAGAAAAGCGGTCAGTTCCTCATTGTCAAACGGCGTTTCACGCATTACACTAAAAAGCAATTACATGCGCGCCCGCGCGAGTGATTTCTGATCCGGCGTGGCCTGTCCGGATTGCGGAAAGTGCGGCGGGGGCTTGGAGAATACGCCTCAGAGGGCGAAAACGAAGCAGGAACAGGCAGCCACGGAGGCAGCTTTGAATCAGTTTTCCCGTAATTTGTTGCTTTGGGCACTCATCTCGCTGGCGATGGTGGTGCTCTTTAATTTGTTCAACCAGCCCTATACCGCACAACAGTCCCTTGCCTACAGTGATTTTCTCGCCCAGGTGGACAAAGGCGAAGTCAAGGATGTACGGATTCAGGGGCATAAAATTTTCGGTCAGAACCAGGCTGGGCAAAATTTTGAAACGTATGCGCCCAATGATCCGGCTCTGGTGAACCATCTGCTGGAGCGGAATGTCGGCATCAAGGCCGAAGCGCCGGAAGAGCCGCCGCTGGCCATGAGCCTGTTGATTTCATGGTTTCCCATGCTCCTGCTCATCGGCGTATGGATTTTTTTCATGCGCCAGATGCAGGGCGGCGGAGGCAAGGCCATGTCATTCGGGCGTTCACGTGCCCGCATGATGACGCAGGATCAGACCAAGGTGACATTTGCCGATGTGGCCGGTGTGGACGAGGCCAAGGAAGAGCTGGCGGAAGTTGTGGAATTTCTGTCCAACCCGCGTAAGTTTACGCGGTTGGGCGGGCGTATCCCCAAGGGGGTGCTGCTTGTCGGCCCTCCGGGAACCGGTAAGACCTTGCTGGCTCGCGCTGTGGCCGGAGAGGCCGGAGTGCCTTTTTTTTCCATCTCCGGTTCGGACTTTGTAGAAATGTTCGTGGGCGTGGGCGCTTCTCGTGTGCGTGACCTGTTCACCCAGGGCAAGAAAAACGCCCCCTGCCTGATTTTCATTGACGAAATCGACGCCGTGGGCCGCCAGCGCGGAGCGGGGCTGGGCGGGGGACATGATGAACGTGAGCAGACGCTGAACCAGTTGCTGGTGGAAATGGACGGCTTTGAATCCAATGAAGGAGTCATTCTGATTGCCGCGACCAACCGCCCCGACGTGCTTGACCCCGCCTTGTTGCGCCCCGGTCGCTTTGATCGGCAGGTGGTTGTGTCCACTCCGGATCTGCGCGGCCGCCAGCGCATCCTTGAAGTACATACACGCCGTACCCCGCTTGGGAGCGACGTCAATATCGAAGTGCTGGCCAAGGGAACCCCCGGCTTTTCCGGGGCGGATCTTGAGAATCTGGTAAATGAAGCCGCGCTGCAGGCTGCCAAATTGAGCAAGGAACTGCTGAGCATGGCGGATTTTGAATACGCCAAGGATAAGGTGCTCATGGGCAAGGAACGCCGCAGCCTCATCCTCAGTGATGAAGAAAAGCGGATCACCGCCTATCATGAGGCCGGGCACGCCCTTGCCGCCATGAAACTGCCCGGCTCCGATCCTGTACACAAGGTTTCGATTATTCCTCGGGGCCGCGCGCTGGGCGTGACCATGCAACTGCCGGAAGAAGATCGTCACGGTTATTCCCGCACCTACCTGCGCAATAACCTGGTTGTGCTTCTGGCTGGCCGTGTGGCTGAAGAGCTGGTCATGGATGAAATCACGACCGGTGCGGGCAATGACATTGAACGGGCTTCCAAGATGGCCCGCAAAATGGTCTGCGAATGGGGCATGAGCGAGGCCATCGGGCCGCAGGCCATTGGCGATCACGAGGAAGAAGTGTTCCTCGGGCGTGAATGGGGCCATACCAGTATGGTCAGCGAAGAAACTTCCCGTCTTGTGGACGCTGAAATAAAGGGGTTGCTGGAAGAGGCGCGCCAACGTTGCCGCAAGCTGCTGGAAGAGAATCTGGACGCTTTGCATGCCATTGCCGCAGCGTTGCTTGAGCGGGAAACCATCAGCGGCGATGACATTGCCTTGCTTTTGGAAGGTAAGCCGCTGCCTCCTTTCAACTCTTCCGGTAATCCCGTTCCCGCGGGTTCATCCGGTTCCGAGCACAATCAGTCTGCTCAAGGGGATGATTTTGTACTGAGCGAAGAGGAATCGGCAGACAGGGAAACCCGCCCCGCAACTCCGGAAGGCCGGTCGACTGAGCGGCCTGAGGATGCAGAGCGAGGGCAGGGTGATATTCTGGGCAATGGGGCATCCCGGGCATCTTCTGACGCCAATTTCGGACGTTCCATGCCGGATGGGCGGAGTATGGATGCTCCGGATGGGAACCCGGATGACGATCGGCAATTCCGTTAGTTAAAGGTGATTGAACATGCTCCGGTGCCTGTACAAGCAAACGCCGGGGCATCCGCCTTCCTGGTGCGGGGAAGCGTACCGGCGCATTTTTGAATTTGGTTCAGCAGAGTAATTTCAAAGTGAAATTGTTCATGGAATGGAGCCAAACGAGATTCCGCGTAACGCCTCCGCTATCCGGAAGGAGCCGTTACCGGTTCGTTGCCTGCCTCCCGACGGAGGACGACCGCAGGCGTCCGGAGATGAACAGCAAAGCAAGCTCCGGTTTCAGGCGTGAACGTTGCGGATCAAAACCTCGTGTTCCGCAGCATAAAATGTTTCGGAGCACCAGCCGTCAGGCGCAAGCCTGACGCGGCGGTGTAGCCGCCGTGCGTGAGCCGAAACTACGCGTTTGGAGAAGCTTAAATACGAAGTATTCAATGTTGTATGATGCTGATGTCCCGGTATGCATAATTTCAATGTTGAACCGCTCTTTTGAGGAATGACAATGTTCCGGAACGGACAGAAAGATGAACGCAGGGCGTCCGGCCCCATCTGGCGTTTGCGTGAAGATCAGTTGTGTCCTCCCGCTCGTTTCGGCGGTCGGTATATATGGGGCATTGTCAACATTACTCCCGATTCATTCTATGACGGGGGAAAGCATTCCTCTGCCGAGAGTGCCCTGGAACACGCGTGTCTGTTGCGCAATCAGGGTGCGGATGTGCTGGATCTGGGAGGAGCTTCCTCCCGTCCCGGAGCGCGGGACGTGCCCGCCGCAGAGGAAATCCGCCGGGTACTGCCGGTGCTTTCCTCGCTGCAAAGAGAGCGGGAGCGTTCCGAATCTGCGGGCGCTTCGCTTCGCTTTCCTTTGCTCTCAGTGGATACCTGGCGGGCTGATGTAGCCCGGGCGGTTCTGGAGGCTGGGGCGGATATCATCAACGATATTTCCGCGTTCGTCTGGGAGCCGGAATTGCTGGAAGTTGTAGCGGACTGTCGTCCCGGTTATGTGCTCATGCACTGTCAGGGCAGACCCGGTACCATGCAGGCTGCCCCGCACTATCAGAATGTGGTGGACGAAGTGCTGGCTTTTTTTGAAGACAGGTTGAATACAATCGTTCGCGCCGGTCTGCCGGAGGAGCACGTCATACTGGACCCCGGCATCGGCTTTGGCAAACGCCTTGAACACAACCTCGCCCTGCTGCGCGGCATGGAACGTCTGCTCGACTTTGGCCGCCCGGTGTTGCTCGGCATATCGCAGAAATCCATATTCAACGATTTGCTTGGCCTGGAAAGAACGGAGCGCGGTACGGCCACAGACATTCTGACAGCGCTCATGGCGGCGCGCGGTGTGGCCCATCATCGTGTGCATGATGTCGCTTCTACACTTCGGGCCTTGCGTCTGGCTGAAGCCTGTCACGGGGTATGAGTATGCCCTTTTCGGCACAGCTTCCTTTTTCCTGGCGGGACATTCTGGATATTCTCGCCGTTGCCTGCCTGTGTTATTACACCATGAGCTTTGTGCGCGGCACAAGAGCCGTGGCGGCGATCAGCGGGCTCATGGTGCTGCTGGTGGTCTATACGCTGGCGCAGTTGCTGGGCCTGTTTACGCTGGGCTGGTTGCTGGAAAAGGTATTTGGTTCTCTGGTGTTGATTATTGCGGTGCTTTTCCACGAAGATATCCGCCAGGCTCTTTCCCGATTCAGTATCCGTACGCTGTTTAAACGTAAACAAACCTTGCGTGAGGCACAGGTGCAACTGCTCGCCTCAACGTCTCTGGAGTTGGCACAGAAGCATATCGGGGCAATCATCGTGCTGGAGAAGCAGATGCCTCTGGGGGACTTCATGTCCAAAGGCGTGAAACTGGACGCGGAGCCTTCCCGCGATTTGTTATTCACCATATTTTTTCCCAATACGGCGCTGCATGACGGTGCGGTTATTATTGACAAGGCTGGCCGTATTGCGGCGGCGGGATGCGTATTGCCCCTCGCCGCCGTGGAGCGTCAGCATTTCGGTACGCGCCACCGGGCCGCTCTCGGCGTGACGGAAGCCAGCGACGCCGTGGCTCTGGTCGTTTCCGAAGAACGTGGCGAAGTGACTCTGGCGCAGGCGGGCAGGCTTTCCAACCCTCTGACCCAGGATCGGCTGGAACGGATTTTGAGCAATGTTCTCGGTCAGTAAACAGCATCTGCAAACGGTACGGTCCGTGCTGCTTTCCCTCGCATTCGCGGTGGGCCTCTGGTATGTGGTCACGGGGAGTGCGCAGGTGGAAGCCGATGTGGCGGTACGCGTGGAATATCGCGGGCTTCCCCCCGGTTTGCTGGTGGAAGAAGGGATGATCAGCAGCGTCAATGTGCGCCTGCGCGGGCCGGCGGAACTGTTGCGCAGTCTGCATGACAGAGATTTAACCTATACGGTGGATCTGTCCGAAGTAAAACGCGGGGCCAACGTGATCCTGCTCGAACCGGGCAGGTTGCTGGACTTCAAGGCGTATGAAGTGGTCAACTCCCGCCCCAACCGGCTGGTGCTTGAAGTGGATGCCCAGGCGGAGAAAATCGTGCCTCTGGAAGCTTTGGTAACTCCGCCGGGCGAAGCTTCGGAACTGCGTTTGGCCAATGTGGTGCTGGAACCTTCCTTTGTGACGGTGCAGGGGCCCGAACATATCATCAGGACGCTGGACAGGCTGGATGTGAAATACGATGCGAACCGTGACACGGAAAACGGGGCTCGCAGCGTCAGCCTGGCCATTGTCGCGCCGGAGCTGGTGGAAGTGACCCCTCCCGTGACCACGCTCCGGTATACGCTGGCGACGAGAACAGAACTGTTGGATCTTGAACGTCTGGTGCAGCTGGAAGGCGGAACATTGAGCGAATATACGGTGATGCCGCCGCGCGTGAAGTTGCGGGTGGATGTGCCGGAAGCCAAGATGCAGGATTTAAATTATTTGGCGTCAATTCGGGTGATTGCCCGTGTGCCCGAACTTGCAAGGGGGGCAGGCTCTCGTGTTTCCGTACTGGTGATGCTGCCGCCCGGCGCGCACCTGGTGGATGTGGAAAATCTGGATGTTCTGTTGACGCGAAAAGGTGCGACGGATACGGGTGGCCTGCCCCGAAATTCGCTGAAATAGCGCTTATGGGAAAGGCTTGGAGTGAAAAGAGCGTACGCCTGCCGGAATGCCGGAAGCGTATCTGATAATGGGAGGGGGCATGACACAGAGACTTTTCGGGACAGATGGCCTGCGCGGCCGCGTCAACGTATGGCCGCTTACGGCAGATATGGCTTTGCGGTTGGGGCTTGCTGCGGGTACCTTGTTTCGGGACGGACAGCGCCGGCACACTGTCATCATCGGCAAGGACACGCGTCTTTCGGGTTATATGTTTGAGACGGCGCTTACCGCCGGGTTATGCGCCGCCGGGATGGATGTGTTCCAGGTGGGGCCTTTGCCCACACCGGCCATTGCCTTTCTTACCCGCAACATGCGGGCGGATTTCGGGGTGGTGATCTCCGCTTCCCACAATCCCTATCACGATAACGGCATCAAATTTTTTGACCGGGACGGCGTCAAATTGCCGGATGATGTCGAGGATCGTATGGCTGAACTGGTGCTCGACAAGGAGCATGAATGGGAATACCCTCCTTCAGACAAGGTGGGGCGGGCCTACCGCATCGTGGATGCGCCGGGGCGCTACATCGTGTATCTCAAGAACAGTTTTCCTCTGAATATGACGCTGGAGGGGATGCGCGTGGTCATCGACTGCGCGAACGGAGCCAACTATAAAGTGGCGCCCCTGGCATTGGAGGAACTTGGCGCAGAAGTGTTTCGCCTGGGTACACAGCCCGACGGCCTGAATATAAATCATCAGTGCGGGGCACTGCATCCCGAAGCCATGCAGGCCAGAGTGCGGGAAGTGCGCGCAGATATCGGCCTGGCGCTGGACGGCGATGCGGATCGGCTTATCGTGGCTGACGAGAAGGGGCGTATTCTTGACGGCGATCAGATTATGGCGCTTTGCGCCGATGACATGATGCGCCACGGTACCCTGCACGGCAATGTGCTGGTAAGCACGGTGATGAGCAACATGGCGCTGGAAGTGTTTATGGAAGAGCGCGGCGGCAGACTGGAACGCACCAGAGTGGGGGATCGCTATGTGGGCGAGACTATGCGCCGTCTTGACGCCACGCTGGGCGGCGAACAGTCGGGGCATCTTATTTTCCGCAATTACAGCACTACAGGAGACGGCTTGCTGGCCGCACTTCAGGTATTGCGCATCATGCGCGAGCGCGGACAGCCTCTTTCCAAACTGGCGGATCAGCTTCAGCTCTTTCCTCAGCGCCTGATCAGCGTGCCGGTGCAGCGCAAGCCTCCGCTGGAAGAGTGCAGCGAAATACAGGATGCCGTGCGTGCGGCAGAGGTCGAGCTGGCGGAGCCGGACAAGCGCGGCCGCGTGTTGCTCCGCTATTCCGGTACGGAAAACGTCTGCCGTGTTATGGTGGAAAGTTCACGCGAAGATGTTGTCCAGCGTCTGGCCAAGGAACTCTCCGACGTGGTGCGCAGAGCGCTGGGGTAACAGATTTCAATACACGATATTTTGACGGGCATGTATAATCTTATACGTTAAACTATCTTAGTGGAGAAAGCCGGAAAGGGCTTCCTCCGGAAGGAGGGTATATGAATATTCGTAAGGTTGTTATTCCCGTGGCCGGTTGGGGTACCCGTTCTCTGCCTGCAAGCAAGAATATCCCCAAGGAAATGCTGCCCATCTATAACAAACCGGTAATCCAGTATGTTGTGGAAGAGGCCATGCATTCCGGCGTGACGGATGTGGTGTTCGTCACCAACCGGGAAAAGAGCGTGATTGAAGATCATTTCGACTACAATCTTCAGCTGGAAAGCGTGCTGGAGCGCGCAGGCAAGATGGAATTGCTGGGCAAGGTGCGTGAGGTTGCCGAAATGGTGAACGTCATGGCCGTGCGGCAGAAAAAGCAGCTTGGCCTTGGCCATGCCGTGCTCTGTGCGGAAAATGCCGTGGGGGACGAGCCCTTTGTGGTTATGGTCGGCGATGATCTGATCATCAACGACGTGCCCGGCGTACAACAACTGGTGGATGTGGCGCGCGCCGGGAAGAAGCCGGTTATCGGCGTTATGGAAGTGCCGCCGCATAAGGTGGACAAGTACGGCATCATTGCCGGAAAGGAATGCGGCGACGGCGTGTATGAAATCACTGATATGGTGGAAAAGCCTGCGGTGGACAAGGCTCCGTCCAATCTGGCGATTATCGGGCGCTATGTGCTGACCCCTGACATTTTCCGTCATCTGCGTGAAATCAAGCCCGGACACGGAGGGGAAATTCAGTTGACCGACGCTCTCGCCTCTCTGGCGAAAGAACGGGGCATGCTGGCCGTCAAACTGAAGGGCGAGCGCTTTGACGCGGGCGACTGGGTGGATTATCTCACAGCCAATCTTTACTTTGCGCTAAAAGAAGAACAGTTGCAGCCCAAACTGCTCGCTCGCGTGAGAAAGATGCTCGTGGATTACCCTTCCGGGCGCGGGGAATAGCGCGGCAGGACGCCGCGCAGCCGCGTTCCGTATGTTCTGCGTCGTTTATGCTGAGGGCGGGCCTTGACGGCACACTTGCGCCGTCAAGGCCCGGAGGGAAGAAGTATAAGGCTGCCGATGTTTCGGGCAGCCTCCTTTTTTGCGGAAGCCGCCCCTGGAGAAAGCGGCTGAAGTGAACAGCAAACTTCATATTTTCCAGGAAGAAAGGTGTTCGTTTTCCGGGAGTTTTTGTGTCCCCTTGCCATGAAAACACCTCTGTGCTAGAACGAGACGGTTAGATATTGTTCATCTTTTTTTTTATAGCATATTTTTTGCATAATCTCAGTCCGGGAAGGATGTCTCTCTATGGTTCTTGAGCTCAAACAACAACTGAAATTAAGCCAGCAGCTTCTGATGACGCCGCAGTTGCAGCAGGCGATCAAACTGCTCCAGTTGTCGCGCCTTGAGCTGGTCGATACCGTACAGCACGAGCTTATGGAGAATCCTTTTCTGGAGGAAGGCGAGGATGTTCCGCTGGAAATTCGTGGCGGCGTAGACGCGGTGGCCGTAACGGAAAGCGCCGTTCGCCGCGAGGAACACGACGCCTATGACAAGGATATCGCGGGAAGCGCCGACTGGGAAGATTATCTCGGCGACCTCTCCAGTGCGCCCAAACTGGCTTCATCCCGCGAATATGAACTTTCGGAAGAAATAAGCAGCCTTGAGGCCAGACATGCGGCCAAACCCACGCTGGAATCCCATCTGATGTGGCAGCTTCGCCTTTCTTCTCTGAGCGATGAGCAGAAGGAAACAGGTGAGCTGGTCATCGGAAATCTGGATTCCGCCGGGTACCTGCGGGCCAGTAATGAGGAAATTGCCGAACTTGGCAAAATGAAGCCGGCCGACGTGGAACCGGTGGTTAAGGCCATTCAGCGTTTCGACCCTGTGGGCGTTGCTTCACGTTCCCCGCAGGAATGTCTCCTGGTGCAGATTGAAGTGCTGCATTATGACCGGGATCCGATTCTGGTGGATTTGGTGCGCCAACATCTGGAGGATTTGGAAAACCGTCGCTACAAGCCGCTTTTGCGCAAGTTTAAGTTGGATATGGACACGCTCAAGGAGTACATCGACGTGATCCAGTCGCTTGATCCCATGCCCGGGGCCAGCTTCGGGGAAGGCGAACCCATGTTTGTCAGCCCGGATGTGTATGTGTATCCGATGGATGGGGATTTTGTCATACTGCTTAATGACGAAGGGATTCCGAACCTTCAGCTCAGCACCATGTACAATGACGGAGAGGCGTTCTGTTCCGAAAAAGACAAGGAATACATGACCGAAAAACTGCGCGCAGCCACCTGGCTCATCCGCAGTCTGGAGCAGCGCCAGCGTACCTTGTACAAGGTCATGGAAAGCATTGTAAAATACCAGCGTCCGTTCTTTGAAGAGGGTGTGACCAAACTCAAACCGTTGATCCTCAAGGATATCGCGGACGATATCAATATGCATGAGTCTACGGTAAGCCGCATCACCACCAACAAATATGTGGCGACTCCCCACGGCACGTTTGAGCTCAAATTCTTTTTCAACAGCGCGCTCGGCATGGATGACGGCAGTCAGGTGGGGTCAGAGAGCGTGAAGGCTCTGCTTAAAAAGTGCATTGCCGAAGAAGATCCGAAAAATCCCCTTTCCGATGAAAGACTGTGTGAGATCCTCAAGGAACATCTTGGCGTCAATATCGCCCGGCGGACAGTGGCGAAGTATCGTACGGCGCTGGACATCCCTTCTTCTTCGCGGCGCAAAAGTCATTTTTAGAGCATTTTGTCATTGAAATGCTCTCGGAGTCGAGCGGAGCGAGGATCCGTCGCTCCGACGGAGTAGCCGCAATTCACTTGCGGCGTTGCCACCCGAAGGGCGGCCCGCAGGGCGTACAGGCATGGACAGCAGAGCAAGCTCAGGAGGAGGCGTGAAACCTGCGCGCCAGAACATAGGATCCTGGCTGGCAGATACTTTCAATCGCAAAACGCTCTAACGGCAAAGCGGAGCAAAGGGGCACCACTTGCAATGCTTCCCCCGGCGCGGCGCAAATGCCCTTGCCCGCGCCATATGCCCCAGCACAAAACCAAACAATCCCGGAATCCCTTCCAGCAGCTCATCGCGCCATTCTTCCGGTATATTCCCGTCCAGCAGGGGCATCTCCACCGCATCCTCTCCATCCCGGCGGTTTCTTCCCAAATCCTCCCACACCGCATTGTCCGCCGCACGACCCAGCGCATGCCGCCCCAGCAGCACGTAACACGGCAACTGAAGGCTGGGCAACGCATCCGC
>CAJTSU010000003.1:19454-41417 GCA_910579055.1 uncultured Mailhella sp.
CCGGTAATGCCCGCCACAAGTCGATCATCCCGTCACCCGGTTTCGCCCGGAACAGCTTGCCCCGGCCGGGAATATGGCCGGTTTTGTAATCCACCACAACAAAGGAATCCCCCCGGCGATCCACCCGGTCAAGCCGTCCTTTCAGCATACGCTCAACGGGAAAGCCCGCCGCGTCCTCCGCCTGTACCGGAGCTTGCAGCGTGTGCTCCAGCCGGCACGGCATCAGTTCCTCCGGCTGTCCGGCCAGATAATCCGCAAAACGTTTGGGCACGGCGGCCTTGAGCATGAACAGGCTCTCCGCCGGAAGCCTGTCCGCCAGTTCGTCTCCTTCCAGTTCCTCATGAAAAAGAGCCTGCAATGTCTCCAGGGAAATATCGCCCGCTTTCAACCTCTTGTTCAGCCAAGGTTCATAAGCCCGGTACAGCGTCTTGTGGATCAAATCGCCCGTACCCGCGTTATCATCGCCCTCCGGCACATCTTCCTTTTCCCACAAGCCGAACAGGTACTGACGGCAGAAGCGGGCGGGGCAGCGCATATAGGCATCCAGCAAGGTTGGCGCGAGGGGGCGGGAAAGCAGACGAGCCATGCGTGCGTCGAGCGCTTCCGTGCGCGGCAGGGGCGCGCCGTCACGCACGGGCGGAGCCACCGCGGGAAATCCAGCCGCTCCGAACCCTTCGTCACCCGGCCCGATCAGATGACCGGCCTTTTTTTCTTTGCGCCACAGGCATTCTTCCACAAAACGGGAGCGCTGTTTCTGCGTGTCCAGCAGCTCTGATCCGCTCAAGCCTTCCTGCCAGAACAACACAACCTCTTTCGCTCCGGCCAGCAGGCGATGGAAGGTATGCGCCTCCAGCACGGCGCGGCGAAACTTGTCCGGCAAGCCGAGCAGACCGCGCAAATTGTCCGGCAGCAAAGGGTCGCGCCCCGGTGTACCGGGAATGCGATCCTCCGTCATATCCAGCACATAGACCTTGTCAAAACGGAGCAGACGGGTTTCCAGCGTACCGAGCACCTGGAGTGCGGTAAGCGGATCAGCCTCAAAAGGCACACGCTCCTCGGCGAGATAGCGGCGTACCATGGCGAACAGGCTTTCGGGCGGCAATTCCTCACCGGACATGGCGTTATCCGCCAGAACGGGAATGACGTCCTTCATCAACCGGAACAGGCATTCCGCGTCCAGAGGAAATTTCGGCCAGACCTGCTCTCCGTGGTCGAGCAGCAATTCACAGATGCCTCCCAGGCGGCGGGCTGTATCGCGCAGGGTGGAGACATCGCGCCACGCGCTGACGAACAGTTCCACGCAGCGTTCCCATAAAGGCCAAAGGGGGCGCAACTCCGGCGTTGCCTCGACGCGCATGCGCATCCGGCGCATAAAAGAGGGAAGACGCACCAACTGTCCGCCCCGGCGCAACTCTCGCTCCGCTTCAAGCAGCAGGGGGCGCAGCGCCGGACCGCCAGGCAGAGAGAGCATGCGCAGGCAGGGATGGGTCACCAGTTCAAGCAGAAGACGCCAGGGCCAACGCGGATCGTGCGTCTTTCCGCTGCCATGAGAGGCAGAAGAAGAGCGCATGTTTTCACGCAGGCGCAGGGCCAGATCCACAAGCCGGGCCAGTTGTGATCGCTCCAGCGGATAACCGAGGGAAATGTTCAGTTCGCGTTCGGGCAGGTGCTGCAACACCGGCATGAGCAGGGAAGGGTGGGGCAGCACCACGGCCCTCCCGCCGCTTGAAATGTCCTGTGCGGCCTGACTTTCGGCGCTTTTGCCGGGCTCGTCTTCCAGCAGTCGGGCCAGTTCCGCCAGTTGCGAATGGAGATCATAGCCTGCGAAGAAATGGATATCCGGCCTGTTTCCGGTGGAGGGACATGCCTGTTCCGCCCTGGCATCCCAGGCGCGTATCCAGTCCCGATGATCGGCGCAGGCCCAATGCCCTCCGCCCCGAACCACGCCGGGATCGCTGTGCAGGCAGACATGTGCGCCATGCTCCCACAGATAGCGGAACAATATGTCTTCCGATGCGGTCAGGCGCACAAAGCCCGCCAGAAATACGGCCCGGCCCTCCAGCGCCGCAGGAAGCGGAGGATCCTCCCGTGCGGCCTGCGCTGTCTGCCCGGCTTCCAGTCCGCGCGTGGAAAGCCCGGCCTTCGCCATAGCTTTCAGCCACGCGTCATTGATTTCGCGCAAATCCGCCAGCAGAGCCGAGGCAAAGGGGAGCACGCCGTCCACCGCATCCAGAGGTCGGATTTCAACCATTTGGTTCGCGCATTCTTCAAGCAGAGCCGCGAGCCGCATTCCCCAGGGCAGAAAACGGGCCATGCCGCCCGGCTTGTCAAGATCGCGCAGAGGGCTGTCCTCAGGGCGGGAATGCGCCACACGGGCCACGCAACGGCGCAGCAACGCCACCAGATCCGGCATTTCGGCCCGCCGTAAAGGCGGCGTGCGCAGCCAGGCGGCGCGGCATACATCCCGCAGTTCGTCCACGGTAATCATGCGCGGCAGGCGCATGGGCCGCCCTGCCTGCCGGTACAGTTCTTCCATATAACGCCGCGGGCGGCTGTTGGGGAAGACAATAACGGCCCGGCCCGGTTTGCCGCCTGTAGCGCGATCCGCCATATCCTTCAGAGGCGCAAGAAAATCCGTGTCCCACGGAATAACGGAAAAAGGAAGGCGCGATCCGTTCTGCGTCATGTCTGTCTCGGGTAGTATTTTATGAGTGAGATGGCTCATGATTCATGGAGAACATCCGTTTGCGATCCAGGTAGATCAAGGCACCGCGCACGGGTTTGCCCGCATCGGCGGCAAGCGCTTGCATATAGTTCCTCAACTGGCGCTCGTGAGCGGGCACGGGCAAGGCGCAGTCCCCTCCGCTCTTGTACTCTACCGCGATGACTTCCTCTGCGTTTTCCACCAGCAAATCCACTCGGCGCAGCCTGCCGTCACCATCCAGCAGCGACTGCTCGGGCACCCCCAGGCGCAGCCACTCTCCACTCTCGGGCAGAGCGGCATACCAAATCAGCATGTCTTCCAGTTCCATTTCCAGTTTCCGGCGCTCGCGCAGAGGCAGAGGAAAGCGCAGTAATGCCCGCTGAACCGCGTGGCGGGCCGCGCGCTGAATGGCGGAACTGTCCGCTTCGGGCCATCCGCCTTCCGCCTGCATGAGTTCCAGGCAAAGATGCGCCAACACGCCCCGTTGACGGGAGGAAAGCGCAAAGCCTCCCGCGGCCGAGGCACCAGGCGATATTTCTCCGGCTCCCTCAACAATTCCCCCCGCTGCTCCCCCAGGGGCAATACCAGCAGAAACCTCAGCGGATACTTCTTCAGGGGCGCGCCACCCGGCCCACTCCTCCAGCGGACTGCGAAAGATCCGCAGACGGGGCAGCCAGGCCATGGGCAGCCAGGGTTCGTTCTCGCCAAATTCTTTTTCACAGGGGGCATTTTTGCGCGGGTTCTCTTCGGTTTCGGGCCGGGGTTCGGCGCTGTCTGCGGCAAAATCCGCTGGGCACGGGCATGTGCCCCGTGTCCATTCCCCCTGCTCATTCCTTTCCATGCCGTTGAGCAACGGCCCAATCAGCCGCTCCAGCACCGCATTCATGCCCTTGGGCGTTTCTTCCTCGGGCGGCAGAAAACAGTGCAGTTCGCTCACGGCTCTGGTACAGGCCACATAAAAAAGGTGCATGGCTTCGCGCGCGTCGTCCATCACGGCTTCCAGCCAGGGGAGCCCCAGAGCGCGGACTCTGCGGCCCAATACGGTCAACCCTCCCGCCTCACATACCATGGGCGGAGGCTGTGCTCCCGGAGGAAGCTTGCCGACGGAAAAAGAGAGCCAGGGCAGGATCACTGCGTCAAAGGCAAGCCCCTTGGCCCGATGTATGCTCATAACCCGCACGGCATCCATATTCTTCGGCAGAGGAGCCTTTTCTTCCTGCCCCTTTTCATTCCACCATTGCAGGAAAGTCCCCGCGTCTGCCTGCCCCCGCTGCTCCGCCGCGTGAAGAATTTCCAGAAAACGGCGGATGAAACCTTCTGCCTGGGGGTTGCGTTCCCGCACCTTCCAGCGGCGGTACAGGCCGCAAATGGTATCGTAGGGAGTATACAGGCCCGCGCTTTCCGTCAGCGGGGCGAACCAGAAACGCCACAAGCCGGGAAAGTCGATGGAAAAACGCTGAGCCAGCGGGATCGTGCGGCCCTCGTCGGCCTGATCTCGATCCAGCCCGGCTGCCCAGTCGCGCAATGCGTCCCGGCGTGAAGCCGGAGCGCCGCCTTCTCCCCAGCAGGCCGCCGGGGCGGGTGGCAGGAGTTCCTCTCCTTCCAGTACGCTCCAGAAGGCAATATCGTCATCCTGAGCGGCAAGAAAGGCCATCAGGGCCACGGTCTGCGCGACAAGCGGCTGCTCGGACAGCAGCAGACTGGCCTGTGTGAGCACGGGAATCCCTCGCCCCAACAGCCATGCGGCGGCTTTCTCGCTCTGTCCCGTAGTGCGTGTAAGAACGCAAAGCGAGGCATACGAACCCGTTCTGGCCGCAATTTCCCGCACCTTTTCCGGCAACATGCGCTCCAGAGCTTCGTCTTCAGTTTCGGCCTCCATGTCCGCCGTCTCTCCCCCCCTGCGTCGCGAAGATTTGGGCGGCAGGCGACGCAGCGTGATCAACCCGCCTTGGGGCGCGCACGCCGGGGCAAGCTGCGTCGCATCGGAGAACGCCCGGGCCAACAGCCCGGACGCGGATTCCAACGCCTCCAGGCGTTTCGGCTCCTGATCCGCATAGGTATTCGACTTCGGCACCAGAGCGTCCAGCGCGTCCCGGGCAGTGGATATTTCCGCCAGGGCGGAGAACACCTCATTGTTCCAGGCGATGATATTTTGCCGGCTGCGCCAGTTATGTGTCAGAGGGGCGTCCGGTGCAGCGCCGGACAAGGGATCGAACGTACCCGCCAGCATGTGGGGAACCTCCTCAAACAGGGAAGATTCTCCGCCGCGCCAGTGATAGATGGACTGCTTGACGTCTCCGATCAGGGAGACACTTCCTCCACGCGCCAGCACTTCCCGCGCCAGCGGCTCCATGGCCTTCCACTGGGCGATGCTGGTATCCTGAAATTCATCAATAAGAATGTGTGCGAGGCGCGCCCCCATGCGGCAGAAGCTCTCGTCCACGCCGTACTCCCCGTTCAGCACACGGCAGGCCAGCGCCGGCATGCGGGAGGCGGGCAGCAAGCCCGCCGCGCTCTGGCGTTCTGGCAGCTCGTTCAGCGCCAGAAAGGCCAATTCCAGAAAAGGAGCCAGACGCCGCGCATCGCGGAAGACGGCCCGGGCCGTCTTGGCAAGGGAAATATCGCGTCTCAGGGCCGCCAGACGCGCCGTGCATTCCGGCCCGGCGTCGAGCGGCCGCTCTTCACACAGATATACGCTGGTGAGGTCCTTGACACTGGCGGGGCGGCAAGGATCAAGCCTGCCCGGCAGGGCCGCCAGAGCTTTCATCAGGCCGTTGGTAGACTTAAGCCCTTCCTTTTCCAGCAGATCGCGCAGCACCGCAGCATCCGCAAGGATATTCCGAAGCATGGTTTCCAGCGTTTCCGCCATACGCCGGGAAGATGCCGTTTCCAGCAGACGTTCCAGCGTTTCGCCTTCCCCCTGATCCAGCAGGGAGAGCAGCCAGCCGGCCAGCTCGGCAATACGATCCCGCACACGCTTGCCGGCCAGAAAACCTCGGGCGTCGCCGTAGGCCAGCTCTTCCTCACAGGCAGCGGCAAAAGCGGCGCGCAGCTCATCCCCGCCGTTCTGCCCCCCTTCACGAGCCCGTTCCGCCATATCTTCGATCAGCGGGCCAAACAGATCGGCGTTGTTGAACGTGGTTTCAAAATCCGGCGGCAGATCCAGCTCCAGAGCGGCCTGACGCACCACCAGATGCAGCAGGCTGTCGATGGTGCGCAGATTGAGGTCGTCATAACGCCGCAGGAGATCGTCCACGGCGGAGGACGCTGTTTCCCGCGTCCAACCGTGCATATTTTCCGGGGCTTTTTCCTCTCCCAGGGCTATTTTTTTCAGCCGGGAAAGAACGCGTTCCTTCATTTCCTGTGCGGCGGCGTTGGTAAAGGTTACGCCCATGACGTCGGACCACGCCCGCGCTTCACCGTCTGCGGAAGGCAAAGCGCAGCCCCCGTTCCGGCCCTGCCCTGCGCCGTGTTCTCCGGCAAATTCTCCCGCAGGTGAATTACTCCCGGCCAACATCTCCAGAAACAGGCCAGTCAGCCGGTGCGTCTTGCCTGAACCGGCGGAAGCCCGAATCCTGTGCAATCCGTTCATACCGAAGGGGCGCCCTCAATGACGGCGAGTTCCCGCCCGGTGGACTCCTCCACGGAACACCGGTAATTGCCATGCACGTCCAGCTGACGGCGGCGAGTACCCAACGGCAGAAGCTGGGGGGGGAAGGGAGCAGGATTAAGAAAAGCTTGAAGAGAATCGTGTTTATGGGACATGGCGCCTGCCTTGGAAACTCTCTGAGTGAGGAAAGGAAAGGGGTAGCCCCCACTATAAACGCTTTCCCCCCCGAAGACAAACGCCCCTGCGGGGCCGCCGGGTCGGCCTCAAATCTCGCTGCGCTCGCGCCTTTGGCGAGCGAGGATATGTTCAACACTATTCCACAGCCGAGCGGGGGGAAAAGGGAACTTGACAGAAAGGCGGATCCTCTGAAACTTCTTTTTGCATCTCCTTCCTTCAGGAAGGGGCAATCCGCCTCCCCCCTGTCCGTCGGCTGCGGAGTCAGTCGCCGGACGGGACGACGGTGGTAAACAGCAGGTTGAATCAATGAACGATAGAACGTTGCTTTCCCATGCGGGGCGCGACCCCGCGGTGACAAACGGCACAGTGAACATGCCCGTGTACCGCGCTTCCACGGTGGTGGCCTCCACGCTTGCCGAGTATGAGGGGCGTCATTGCAAGGGCTTGGATGAAATGTGTTATGGAGCCATGGGCACTACCACATACTACGCGCTGGCTGAAGCCATGACGAAGCTGGAGCGGGGCGCGGGGGCCGTGATTACTTCGTCCGGACTTTCCGCCTGCACCATGGCCATATTGCCTTTTGTCGCCGCCGGCGATCATATCCTGGTTACGGATTCAGTATACGGCCCGACCCGCCGTTTTTGCGAGACAGTGTTGAAGCGTTTCGGGGTGGAAACAACGTATTACGCTCCGGGAACGGGGGCGGATATTGAGAAACTGTTCAGGCCGCAAACCAGGCTTGTGTTCACGGAAGTTCCGGGGTCCCTGACCTTCGAGATGGAGGATATCCCCGCTGTGGCCGAAGCAGCCCGGCGGCATGGTTGCCTTACGCTCATGGACAATACCTGGGCGTCACCTCTCTTTTTTAAAGCGCTGGAAAAAGGGGTGGATATTTCCATCCAGGCGGCTACCAAATATATCGGAGGGCATTCCGATCTGGTTTTGGGGGTGATCACTGCGCGTACGCGCGAACAATATGTTCGGCTTAAAGAGTGCATGATTGCGCTTGGTGAAACAACTTCTCCGGATGACTGCTATCTCGCCTTGCGCGGGCTTCGCAGTTTGTCCGCACGCATGCGCGCGCAACAAGAGAGTGCTTTGAAGATCGCAACATGGCTGGAGGGAAGGCCGGAAGTTCTGCGCGTGCTGTACCCGGCTCTGGAAAGTGACCCCGGACATGCGTTATGGAAACGCGATTTTACCGGGGCCGGAGCGTTGTTTGGGGTGGAAATCGAGAAAACTTCAGAGCAGGCCGTAGCGGATATGGTGGACAGGTATCGGTACTTTGCCATTGGAGCAAGCTGGGGCGGCTTTGAAAGCCTGGTGACGGTCAATCGTCCGGAGCGCAGTGTACGCCCGTGGAAAGGAGAAGGAACGTTGTTGCGCTTTTCCATCGGGCTGGAAGATCCGGAAGACCTCATTTCCGACCTTGCGGAGGGCTTTGTGCGCCTGAAGCAGGCCTGACTTCTTTTTTACCTTGAGAGCAATGTCAGTGCATTTCATCAAAAATTTTTTTGTGGTTTGAGACCTCCCCCTTCAGGGAGGGGCAATGCGCACGCCCCCTATCCGTCGGCTGCAACGTCCGTAGGAGGGGGCGGCTGGGGATTGAAGCGGGATACGCTTAACATTAAATTGCCTTGGCAGTGAGTTGTTCCAGCCCAAAAAAAACGGGATCCCCTTGCAGGAACCCCGTTGAAATTTGCAATGAATGCGCAGCCTGCGAAATTCAGGCTCTCTTGTTCAAGCCTGCGCCCATGGCAGAGCTGTTTACATGAGAAGCATTTTTGGCATAAGTCGCGGCATTGATGGGAGCGAAACTTTTCTGGAAGAAACTTTTTTCATCCTGATTCAGTACCGTGGCGGCACTGGAACCAATATAGGCCTCTTCAGGAGAGCCGGAATCAAGAACACGCTCTCCATACAGGTTGTTGAAGAAGTCTTTTTCAGCGGAAGAGAGAACAGAAGAAGGCAGTCCGAAATTTGTAACTGTTTTGGGCGCGTCATCGGAAAGGGTGACCTGATCTGCCAGAGCCTGGTCGAAAGATTTCGCCGTATCCGGGGTACGCTTTACCTGTAATGGTTTCAGGGCACTCTGAACCGAACTCGAAGAGGAAACTTGCATGGCAGACTCCGTAAATAATGCCCGTATGAGATACTCAGGGACATTCTATCAAACTTCTGAAGCGCGTCTCAGTTACAACTGAGATGAAAATCTAATATGTTTTTAGAAAATGTCAACAGATCTTAATGATATCTTTTGCTTCCGAGCGGAACATCCTCCAACCCTGCTCGACTGCGGGGTTTTCGTTGCATAGGCCCGTTTTCTCATGCTGGCGGCAGGGGCGGGGAACCCCTTCAGGGGCGTTTTCAGCAGCGTCCAAGCGAAGTTTTTTTCGGGCTCTGTTCCAGAATATATATCAATGAATTTTTAGATGTAACATATTGACATGTTTTGTATAAAAATAAATTCACAAAAAATACCACGGCAATTACCCTGAAATTTCTGGCCGCGATCCAGATGTGGTGTCTTTTTCTTTGGGCTTCACTCTTGTGACTATACTGTCCAGGCAGAGTCATTCCTCCGTGTCGACCTTCTATGAGGTTTCTGTTCGGCGGTTCGAAACTTTGCCCGTCTGAATGCTTATCAGACATCCGGCTTTCTTCACATTTCGCCTTGCGACGGATACCTTTGCCTTCGGCTGACGCTTCCTGCTGCCGAGCGCGTAGTGGACTTGCACCGCCCAGTTATTGCACATGCCGGGCGCACTCATACAAAAAGCCTCCAACCCCTGTGGGTTGGAGGCTTTTTGTATGAGTGGCGGAATCAGAAGGGATAATTCCGAAAAAAGTTCACCGCATGGTGCGGGGTGTCCCGCGTCATGTCACCGTTTATTCGTGAAGCGATCCCAGCCGGAGGGAGCGGGATCATTTCCGGCATCATGCGAGCGGTCTTGTTGAGCCGTGCCGGGGTTGTCCATAAGACGTTCCCATCCCGTTTGAGGGGAAGCGTTCTTCTGTGCGGAGCCACGATCGTCCCCAAGATGTTCCCAGCCGCTTCCGCCGGAGCCTGAAGAAAAGGACGAAGAAAACTCACTGGCGGGCGCGTCCTGAACGCCGCCTTGCGCCATTTGCTGCAAACGGGCGACCCGTTCCTCCATGGGGGGATGCGTGCTGAACAGGTTGGCCATGCTCCTGCCGGAGAACGGCGAGACAATGAACATATTCTCTGTGGAAGGATTTCCCTGCATGGGAATGCGCTGGCTGTACGCGGTCAGCTTATTCAGCGCGGAGGCCAGAGCCAGGGGGTCACGGCAGAACGTCGCACCCGTGGCGTCGGCCTTGTATTCCCGTGTGCGGGATATGGCCATTTGGATGAGTCCGGCGGCCATAGGGGCGAGCAGGGCCATCAGCAGCATGGCCAGAGGGTTGCCCCGTTCTTCGCCATCGCTGCTTCTCCCGCCGAATATGGCGGCAAACTGGGCAAAGTTGGCAATGGCCGTGATGGCCGAAGCCAGCACGCCTGCCACGGTTTGGATAAGAATGTCGCGGTTGGCGACATGGGCCATTTCATGCGCGAGCACGCCGCGCAGTTCGCGCGGAGAGAGCAGACGCATGATGCCTTCTGTTACGGCCACCGCGCTGTTTTGCGGATTGCGGCCTGTAGCGAAGGCATTGGGAGCTTCCTGCGGCACCAGATAAACACGGGGCTTGGGAACGCCCGCGTTGTGGGCCAATTCCTCCACCATGCGGTGGAGCATGGGGGCCTCCTGCACGGAAAGTTCCCGCGCGCGGTACATGGAAAGCACGATTTTGTCGGAATACCAGTAACTGCCGATATTCATCACCAGGGAGAAGGCAAGGGCGATCATGATACCGCCTCTGCCGCCCACAGCGCCTCCGAGCACAATGATCAGACCCGAAAGCAGAGCCAGCAGAAACATGGTTTTAATTTGGCTGGTCATGCGTAAACACTCCGTATAAGGTGCGATATTTTTTAATAATAAGGATTGCGGCATAAAAGGCAAGCGAAGGAGCGGGGGAACTGCTTGCCAAGGTCGAAGCGGCGGGCTACACACGGGGGATGAAAAACGATATGATTGCATGCCGGTGTCTGTTCGTTCTGTTCCTGCTCGTCGCATCTCCCTGTCTGGCGGCGTCCTCCGCGAAAGGCGGCGGGGTTCCTCTGTCTGTCATGGTCGGAGAGATGATTATGACCGGTTTCCGAGGGCAGGCGCTCGCGGAGGATGCCCCTCCCCTGCAGGCTCTGCGCGAAGGAAAGATCGGCGGGGTTATTCTGTTTGCGAAAGACGCTGAAACGCAGAGGGTTCGCAATATTTCTTCACCGAAACAGTTGAAGGCATTGACGGAGCGTCTGCGCGAGGCGGGTGGGGCCGGACCCTGCTCCCCTGCATGGATCGCCGTGGATCAGGAAGGCGGCAAAGTGCGGCGGCTTTCTGCCCACAACGGCTTTCGCGACTGGCCTTCCGCGCTTGCCATGGGCAGGCGCACACCCGAGCGAACCTGGGAAAATGCGATGAACATGGGCTTGCTGCTGGCTGATATGGGGATCAATCTCAATTTCGCTCCGTCCCTTGATCTGCATATGCCGGACAGCCCGGTCATCGGCAAGCTGGAACGTGCCTTTTCCTCCGATCCGGCCAGAGTAGCGCAGCATGGAGAGGCCTTTGCGCGAGGTATGCGGGCTGCGAATGTCATATCCTGTTACAAGCATTTTCCCGGACACGGCAGTGCGAAAGGCGATACCCACGAAGGTTATGTTGATATCAGCAGCACCTGGTCGGAACGTGAGCTTGAGCCGTTTCAGGCCGTGTTAACCGGAGAAAATCCGGCCATGGTCATGGTGGCGCATGTTACTCTCCGCCAGATGGATACCAGGCCTGCGAGCTTTTCCCCCGCCGTGTCCACTGGTCTGCTGCGTGAAAAACTCGGTTTCCGGGGTGTGATTATTACTGATGACCTGGATATGGAGGCTGTGGCGGCGCACTATCCGCTGAAAGAACGCATCCGGCTTGCCGTGGAGGCGGGAGCGGATATCCTGCTGTTCGGCAATAACCTGCATTACGACGCTGAACTGCCATTTCTCATTCATGCCGCATTCATGGAACTGATCAACGAGGGGCGGATTTCTCCGGAACGCGTCCGCGCATCCTATGAGCGTATCCGCATACTCAAGGCTTCCCTTCGCAATGCGTCCTGCTGGTGAGGAATCCCATGCACGTAGTGCTTTTTGAGCCGGAAATCCCCCCCAATACCGGGAATATCGCCCGGCTTTGCGCGGGAACAAATACCCCCCTGCACCTCATTGAACCTTTGGGGTTTTCTCTGGAAGATCGCTACCTGCGGCGCGCAGGGCTGGATTATTGGCCGCATGTTCGGCTTCGGGTCTGGCATAAGCTGGAAGATTATCTTGCGGAAGCAGGGCCGGACAGCGGAGCGGGGCGGCGTCTGATCATGACCAGCGCCCGGACAGTGGAGGCTTGCGTACCTGTGCACCAGTTTGCCTTTGATGCGGAAGATGCTCTTGTGTTTGGCCCTGAAACGCGGGGGCTTCCGCCTGAAGTGCTGAAGCTGTCGCCCCATCGTGTGCGTATCCCCATTAACGACAATATTCGCAGCCTTAATCTGTCCACATCGGCGGGTATCGTGCTGATCACGGCACTGGCCCGGACGGGTGGGCTTGAGGCGTGGTAGGAGAGGATATGGAAGTATCCACGCTTGTTTGGATGATGCCTCTGGCAGTGGTCTTGGATCTTGGTTTGCGTTATCCGCATATTCCTCATCCTGTTTCTCTGGTCGGACGTATGCTGGATGCGCTGGAAAGTCGTATCCGGCCTCTGGCCGCAAAGTTACAGGGAGGAAGCCCTGGTTCCACGCTGTCCAATGGAGAGTTCCGGGCCGGTCTGCTGGCGCTGCTGGTTGCAGTGGCTCTTTCTGTTATGGCGTTGCGCCTGTTGGGCGGGCTTCCTTTTGTGGGCGGCTGGATCCTCATTTTTCTCTGCTACAGCGGGTTGGCGCTGGGGCATTTGTTGCGCGTCGGGCGCAAGGCCCTGGCTGCTCTTGAGCGTGGCGATATTGAGGAGGGGCGCTTGCGGGTGAGCCATTTGGTCAGTCGCGATCTGCGCGAGGCCGAGCCGCGGGAGCTGTATCGCGCGCTGGCCGAGAGCCTGGCGGAAAATTTCAATGACGCCTTCATCGCTCCCCTGTTCTGGCTGACCCTGGGCGGGCCTGCGGGGTTGTGGGCCTATAAGACGGTCAGCACAGCAGATTCCATGTGGGGATACCATATGGCGCGTTGGGAGTATTTCGGCAAGGCAGCGGCGCGGGCCGATGATGTATTAGCGTTTGTGCCTGCGCGCCTTTCCTCATTGCTGCTGTGGCTGACGGCCTACGGCATGGGGGGGGCGACCCGTACAGATGCCTGGCCTGGTTGGCGCACGGTGTGTGCGCAGGCGCGGCGCATGGAAAGCCCGAACGCGGGCTGGCCCATGGCCGTAGCGGCATGGATGCACGGCGCGTCCATGGGCGGGCCGACGACATACCGCGGCGAGCTTGTGGACAAGCCCCGGCTGGGTCCTCTTTCTGACAAATCCGGTGATGTGACGTGGGATGGCGCGAAGCTCAGAGGGTTGATGTTCCACCTCTTCGTCGCCGGACTGGCGGGGACGATTGCCGCACTGCTTTGCCTTATTGTTGTCTTGTGGGTCTGACAAAGGGCAACAGAGCATTCTGTGATTGCGCCCGCCCCTTTGCTCCGCAGGGTTCCGGCCTCCGCAAGTGAGCTGCCGGCAAGACAGCGAAGCCAATGAAATTCTGAGGGAGAGGCCATTCGCACGACTTCTATCCTTGACTGCCGAAGGCGCGAGCGTCAGCGACGCATGGAACGACGCCCGCCCTCCTTTCGCTACATGCAATGTTTTTTCAGCGCGTTCAGAAGCGCATGGGCGGCACGTTCCGCTGAACCCGGCCCACCGCATTTTTCGCGCAGTTCTTCCATGTCTTTGGCCATACGCGAAAAGTGTTCCGGTTCCCTCAGCCACGAACGGATGCGTCCGGCCAGGGCTGCTGGGGCGGCGTCCTGCTGGATATGCTCAGGAAAGGCTTCGCGCCCGAGGATGAGGTTGGTCAGACTGATCCATTTGACTTTGATTACCTTGCGGCCCAGTGCATAGGAAAGAGGGTTCAGCCGGTATGCCACCAGCGTGGGCACCCCGGCCAGCCCGCTTTCCAGCGTTGCCGTACCGGAGGCGGACAGCAGGCATTGGCAAGTGCGCATGAAGGCGTAGCGTCCTTCCGGCTCGACTACATGGAGCGGAGCCGCGCCGGGCCAGAAACTCCGCAGATATTCCTCCGTAAAGTGCGGCGCGCGAATACAGTGGAAGCTGACTTGAGGAAATTCGCGCAGAAGCAGATCCGCCGCCGCGGAAAAGGCGGGCAGCAGGCTTTCCACTTCTTTTTTCCGGCTGCCGGGCATCAGCCCTATACGTCCCGCTTCGGGCGCGATGTGGCGGATATGATCGTAATTGACCAAATCCACCAGAGGATTACCCACATATTCCACCTCAATGCCGTGCGCGCGGTAGAAGTCCACTTCAAAAGGCAGGATGGAAAAAATGCTTCGTACGTGTTTCTTCAGGAACGCGACGCGGCCGGTGCGCCACGCCCACACTTTGGGTGGAATGAAGTAATATACGGGAATATTGAGTGCTCCGGCTGCTTTTGCCACCCGGAAATTGAATTCCGGGGCGTCCACCAGGAGAACCGCATCCGGGCGTTCCTCCGCCAGGGCTTGTCTGACGCGTTTCAACATGCCCGGAATCCGGGGAAGGCTGGCCAGAACCTCCACCAGCCCCATGACGGAAAGTTCCTCCATGCGTAATATATTGCGTTGCCCGGCCAGCTCGAGATGAGCTCCGCCCATGCCCACAGCCTCAAGCGTCATGCCGCGGGTTTCACTTGCTGTGCGCAATGCCCGGAGCAGTTCCGCCCCCTGAATATCACCGGAGAGTTCTCCGGCGCTGATCCATATTTTCATAACGTCTTGCTCGAAACTTCATCCGCGTACATGCCGAAAATATAATCTCGCAGAGCCTGCGGCCAGGGGCGGGGCGAAATACCCGTCAGGGCTGTGAGGCGGGCGGTGGAAAGCACGGAATATGCGGGGCGCTTGGCTTTTTGCGGCCATTGCTCGGAAGGAATGGGGTGAACGCGTACATCGGGTTTCAGCAGTTCGATGGCTTCGCTGGCCAGCTCGCACCAGCTGGCCTGACCGGCGTTGACGGCATGAATGATGCCGGAAGCCCGTTTCACGGCCAAAGCCATGCTTATGGCGGCCAGATCTCCGGTATAGGTGGGGGAACCAACCTGGTCATGCACTACAGTAATGGCGGCTTTTGTATTTTCCCTGCGCGCCAGATCCAGCATCACACTCACAAAGTTGCGGCGGCCGGGGCCGAAAAGCCAGGCCGTGCGCACGACGCAGCAATTGGGCATGTCCAGTGCCGTCAGTGCCTGTTCTCCGGCAAGTTTGCTCGCGCCATAGACGTTAAGCGGATCCGTGGGGTCTTCTTCCACGTAAGGAGTACGTTTTTTACCATTGAAAACAAAATCTGTACTGTAGTGTATGAGATGCGCACGGGAGCCGCGTGTCATGCCGCCAAGCAGGGCGGGAAAGGCCCGGTTCAGGGCACAGGCCTTTTCCTTTTCGCTTTCCGCCTGATCTACGGCAGTGTAGGCGATGCCGTTAAAAATATAGTCCGGGTTCAGACGGCTCAGTGCGTTTTCCAGAAATGCCGGGTCTGTCACCGGCCCGTCTTCGCGGCCCAAGGTACAGACATTCCAGCCATTGGCCCTTGCCGCACACACCAGGGCCTGGCCCAGCATGCCGGTTGCGCCTCCAAGAACCAGAGCCACGGGAGATTGTGCGCATAACGGCATCTCTTCGGAAGTATCCTGCGGCATACTGCTTGACGCCTCTGTGGATGGAAAGCCGGCGTTCATAGGCGTTCTCCGTACCAAAGTTTTTCAAAGTCGCGGTAGGCCCCGGATTCGACCTGAAGAACCCATTCCTCATGGTTTTCATACCAGCGCACGGTTTCTTCCAGACCGGTTTCAAAGCTTTTCAGCGGGGCAAATCCCAGTTCACGTGAAGCCAGAGAATAATCCATGGCATAGCGCAGGTCGTGTCCCGGCCTGTCCTTGACAAAACGGATCAGGTTTTCATCACGCCCGGTCAGGCGCAGAATGGCGCGAACGACGTCCAGATTGGTCCGCTCCGCATCGCCGCCGAAATTGTAGATATTGCCCGGACGGCCTTTTTCCAGCGCCAGCAGTACGCCCCGGCAGTGATCTTCCACGTGGATCCAGTCGCGCACGTTGGCGCCGTTGCCGTACACGGGCAAGGGCTCGCCGCGTCGCGCCCGGCCGGTCATCAGAGGAATGAGTTTTTCCGGGAACTGACAGGGGCCGTAGTTATTGGAGCAACGGGTGATGACCACATCCTGACCGAAGGTTTCATGCGCGGCCCGCACCAGCAGATCCGAAGACGCTTTGGACGCGGAGTAGGGGCTGTTGGGCGCAAGGGGAGTATCTTCCCGGAAACGGCCTTCCGAACCCAAAGTGCCGTAGACTTCGTCGGTAGAGACATGCACCATGCGGGGCGTACCCGCCTGCCTCGCGCAGTCCAGCAGAACCTGGGTGCCCAGGACGTTGGTGGTGATGAAGGGCGTGGCGTCTGTGATAGAGCGATCGACGTGACTTTCCGCCGCAAAGTGCACAATGGCGTCGGGTTTTTCGTCCGCAAGCAGAGATGAAACCAGGGCACGATCCGTGATATCGCCCTTGATGAAGCGATGGCGACCGGCCTGTTCCGGAGGCAGATCAGCGAGGTTGGCCAGATTGCCCGCATAGGTCAGCTTGTCGAGGTTGAGTATTTCCGTGCCGTCGTTTCGACTGAGAATGAGGCGGATGAAATTGGAACCGATGAAGCCGCACCCTCCTGTAACCAGAATACGCATTTGTTATTTCTCCTGTTTGTCGGCCGCGGGTTCGGAATCGCCGCTTTTCTGCGTGTTGTTGTCGGGTTGTTTTTTGGCTTTGGGGAAAAGATAGGAATAGCGTACCGCGAGGTTATCCGTACGCTCGACGATTCGTGCGGCGATGTCGTCCACCTGGTCAGGCGTCAGCAAACCGACTTCCCGCGCCAGATAGTGGCGCAAGGTGGCATCGCTGAGAGAAAAGACCCAGATTACGGAATAGGCGGAACCCACGGAAGGACGATCTTTGAATTCGGAAGTGGAAGAAAGCAGGATGCGGAATTTCGGCGTATCCTTTTCCTGAAGCTGGAACAGACTGCTCCCGTTGAGCAGCTCTTTCAGTCGGGTGGACAGGCGTGCTCCAAGAGCGTCGTCTCCTTCATGCTCCACGGAAACCGGGCTGTTGCGCGGTGTGATGTGCATGGGGTTGTCGGGCAGGGCGGTGCTCTCCGCACCAAGGGCAGAGGGAACCGTCAGCGCCCAGAACAGGGCAGCGCATAAAAACGGCGGGATCAGGGCGCGGCCCGAACGGCGGAACAGAGAAATAATCATGGAATCTCCTTGTCATTTCTTACATGACGCGAAAAAAGCGCGTCGAGATGCTCAGGAATGGAGGAATGTTGAGCTGTGCCGAGGGGTATTCCCCTTCGGGCATCATAAACCGGAGCCTCGAAAATGTGAGTTTTCGGGCTGACGGCAATTCGTCTTGGAGCAGTTCAAGGAAACGCTTTAATCAGCGGTTCCTTAACATTGAAGTTATACATGGTCAGGCTCCTCTGTTGTGACACGCAGGTTTCACGCCTCCGCCGGAGTTGAACGTCGCAAGCGGATTGCGCTTGCTCTTGGAATGGTGGGGGCGTCGCGACGAGGTTTCGTTCCGCTCCACTTCGGGAGCAATTTCACTTTGAAATTGCTTTCGTATGCTGAAACATTTCATGTCGCGGAGTACGAGACGGAGCAAGGGCCGACAAGAAAAGCCTCATAACAAAAAAGGCGGGAGCTCCCGGCTCGGAAAGCAGCCGGAGTGACAGCCTCGGGCGGAAGACCTGCCTTGCGCCGCAAGGCTTCCAGAGTTTGGCTCAGGTTCCAGCCCTGTTCCGTGGGAACCTGAGGCAGAAATACCGCCGCGCGTCCCATGGCCTCCAGCCTGATACCGTGGCGGCCCAGTTCAATGTCTTCAAGAGTGCAGGGGGAGAGGGCTCCAAGTACGGAGATATCCAACTTCAGCAAGGGAACCTCCTCTGCGCGAAGCGGCGGGAAGCGCCTGTCTTCAAATGCGGCAGCCCAGGCCATGCGAATCACGGCCAGGGCCAGGGGCATGACGGGTTCCAGCAAGCCGATGCAGCCGCGCAATGTGTGAACGTCGTTTTCCACAAGGTGCAGGGTAACAAAGGCTCCGGAAGCTGTCAGCAGGCGAGGTGCCTGTTTTTGTACTGCCAGACCTGCATCTTCAAGGGCGCGCGCGCCGGGTTCGCCCTCACCAGCCAGAAAGGCGAAAGCTTCGGGCAAGGGCAGTTCCACCCCTCTGCGGATACTTGCCGAGGCACAGCCCAGCAGAAAATCCTGTTCGGAAGAGGTCAGAGGAAGAGAGAGGCCGGACATGAGGACTCCTAAAATCCTTCTTCCAGCGCAGGCCAGACAAGGATGTTTGCCGGAAGTTGAGCCGGACGCCGTTCGGCATCCTGTTTCAGAAAAACCCTGCGTCCCCTGATATCCAGCCGGTTCCCGGCCAGCCATTGCAGGGCTTGCGGGTAGATGCGGTGTTCCAGCGTATGAATGCGGTTTTGCAGTTCCTCCTCGCTTTCATCCTGCCGGACGGGCAGACAGGCCTGCACGATAATCGGGCCGCAATCCATTTCCGGGCTGACGAAATGCACCGTACAGCCGGTGAATTTCACGCCCCAGGCGTGGGCGTCCGCCGCGCCGTGCACGCCGGGAAAGGAGGGTAGAATTGCCGGATGAATGTTGAGCACCCGGTTGGGAAAGGCGTCAAGAAAGGCGGGAGTCACCAGGCGCATATAGCCGGCCAGAGCCACGGTGTCGGCCCCGGCGTCCTGTATGGTCTTGATCACGGCATTATCAAAATTTTCCCGATCCGGAAACGTTTTGTGATCCAGGCATATGGCAGGTACGCCGCGCCGTGCCGCGCGTTCCAGAACTTTCGCTCCGGGGCGGTTGGCGAGCACCAGGCGGATATCGGCATCCAGGGTGCCGCGCTCCACCGCCTTGAATATGGCTTCCGCGTTGGTGCCGCTGCCGGAGGCGAGAATGGCGAGTTTGATGCCCATGAATCGTTCCTTGCAGGAGTTTAACAGTGTGAAGCCGCTTTAAGCATCCAGTGCGGCGCATACGGCCCGAACCAGACCGGGGATGGTGTATTCCTCCGGCTCAATGTCGGGTTCAAGCCCTGCGTCCCGCAATGTAGCGGATGTAACCGGGCCGATGCTGGCGAGTTTTGTTTCCGGATGGGCCTTCAGCATTTCAGCAGGAACAGCGGCGAGAAAGTTGCGCACGGTGGAGGAAGAGCCAAACGTGATACAGGAGAGGGTTCCTGCTTCCAGTTCCCCCAAAACGTGTTCTTTCAGGGCGGCGTTGTCGGCGGGCACGGTTTCGTAGGCGGGCACATCGTCTACCCTGGCGCCTGCCTTTGTCAGTTCGGCGGGCAGTACGTCGCGCGCTTTGAGTGCCCGCGGGAGAAGAATCCTTTTTCCCTCCACGCCCAGAGCGATCAAGCCCTCGGCGGCGCTTTCGGCCACATGGCGTGCGGGGATAAAATCAGGTCGAAGGCCGAGAGCGCGCAGGCGTTCCGCCGTGGCGGGGCCTACTGCGGCGATTTTTGCACTGCCGAAGGCTCGCGCGTCCAAGCCCAAGGCATCCAGCCGTCCGGCAAAATGCGTTACGCCGTTGGCAGAGCTGAACACTACCCAGTCATAGGAAGCAAGCCGGGTGACGGCCTGATCCAGCAGAGCGTTATCCGGCAGGGGGCGCACGGCAATGGTGGGAAACTGGATGACGCGCGCGCCGAGTTCTGCAAACAGAGCGGCGCTTTCGCTGGCCTGCTCGCGGGCGCGTGTGATCAGCACCGTTCGGCCGAACAGAGGCTTGCGTTCAAACCAGTCCAGCTTGTCGCGCATCTTTACGACTTGCCCGACCACGATCACCGAAGGGTTGGAAAAACCTTCGCGCACGGCGTCTTCAGGAAGTTCGCCAATGGTGGACGCGAGAGATCGCTGATGATCCGTAGTGCCCCAATGGACGAGAGCCGCGGGAGTTTCGGCGGGCATGCCCGCCGAAATGAGATTGCGGGAGATTTCCGGCAGGTTTTTCATGCCCATGACAAATACAAGCGTGGAAGCACCGCGGGCCAGGGCATTCCAGTCATGCACTGAACCAGGCTTGGTGGGATCCTCATGTCCGGTGATCAGCGTCACAGAGGAGGCCAGACTACGATGGGTCAGCGGGATGCCCGCATAGGCAGGGCCTGCTATGGTGCTGGAAATGCCGGGGATTTCCTCAAAAGGCACACCCGCGTCAAACAGTTCTTCACCTTCTTCGCCGCCCCGTCCGAAGATATAGGGGTCGCCGCCTTTCAGGCGCGCCACGGTCTTGCCTTCTTTGGCCAGACGTACCAGGAGCCGGTTGATTTCCGGCTGGGGAAGGGCATGGTTGCCCGCCTTCTTGCCCACATAGATGAGTTCCGCATCAGGACGGGCATGTGCAAGCAGCTCTTCACTGGACAGAAAGTCATAGACGATGACGTCCGCCCGTTGGAGGGCATGCAACCCCTTGAGAGTAATAAGGCCGGGATCGCCGGGCCCCGCTCCGATCAGATATACGTACATTCCGCCTCCGCAGAACTGAAAATTCAGCAGCTATTCTAGCCGGAAAGGTCTGCCGGGGCAAGAAAAGCTTCCAGGCTTTCCTGTGCGGCAATGGCACTTTTTTTGCATTCCATCTGCTGCCATAGCTGAATATTCGTTGAAATGCCGGAGGGAGCCGTGCCGCATGACACGGTATAGGGCGCACTTGCGCGGTAGAAGGCACGCCGGGAGAGTGCGTCAAAATATCGGCGCTTGGCCGCCGTGGAGCTGAATACAATGATCGAACGAACCATAATGATACGCAACCGTGTAGAGGCCCAGGACCCGGGCGAAGCTGTTCGCAAGGCCATGGGAACAACCGGAGATTCCACTGGTTTTGCCCGTGCGCTCGGGGAGCAGGCTTCATTCAGCAGCCCTGATGCGCGATTGCCGCAGGCCGGAGCCCTGGTAACGCCGGCAGCCTTGGGGGCGAGCGGGGTGTTCGGCAAGACCCTGGGGGAAAAGGCCGCGTCGGATCCGGTTCTGGCGGCGGCCCTTGCCCGAAGCGGAGCCGGAACGCCGGGATCCCTCTCTGATCCTTCTCTCAAACAGCCTGTGGAGCCGCCGGTCCGGAACGCCGGAACGCCGGAACGCGAAGGAATAATGGGTATTCCTCTGAAGCGGGGCGGTCGTATTTCCCTTGCAGGTACAGCCCTGCCTTTGACCGGGAAAGGTGAATCCGTCGGCATTTCCCTGTCGGCTGCTTCATCGGGAGTTCTCTTGCGCAGGAAGATCGGCGGAATCGCGCTTGATGAGCGTTCTCTGCGAACCCTGAGCCGTGTTCGGGAAAAAAGCTCGGAAGAAAAGAGAACTTTTGCGGAAGGCGGACTCTCCGCGCAGTTTGAATCCGGAGGGGCAGGAGTGGGCGCAGTGGGCTATGATCGCATGGGGGGAACCTCATACGGTCTGTATCAGATTTCGTCCCGGCAGGGCACGTTCAAGGAATTTCTGAAGTACCTGGATCAGAAAGCACCTTCCTTGGCCGAGCGCTTGCGCGCGGCGGGGAACCCGGACACAGGAGGGCGAACCGGTGGTGTGCCCGCGGCTTGGAAGAGTATCGCCTCCGAGGATGCGGAACGCTTTACAGCTCTGCAACACGATTTCATCCGCAAGACACATTTTGAACCTGTTTTGAAGGATGTGGAGAAGACTCTTGGGGTGGAGACATTGTCCGAGGCCATAAAAGAGGTGGTTTGGAGCACTGCGGTGCAGCATGGTCCCAACGGCGCGCGGCGGCTTTTCGCTCAGGCTGCGCAACAGGGCGGAAATTCGGGCGGAAAGCTGGACGAGCGTGGCCTGATCCGGGATATATACGCGTTGCGCAAGGAGCAGTTTGGTTCTTCCGAAGGTCCGGTACGGGATGCTGTGCGGCGTCGTCTGGAAGAGGAACGTGAACTGGCATTGGCCATGGTCGGAAAAAGCCGTTTGGCATAGAACATTTTGAGTTTGAACGCTCTGTTGTAGAATTGTGTTGAAATTATCCTTGACCGTCGGAGGAGCGAGCGTAGCGAGCTTGGAGCGACGCCCCCCGCCGCATGGTAATGCGGCATGGAGGGG
>CAJTSU010000003.1:41427-52050 GCA_910579055.1 uncultured Mailhella sp.
CCAAACGGCGGTGCCGGACAGGGCCATTGCCTTTCGGGAGGTCCGCGTTAAGCATATCTACTTTGTTGCGGAAACAAAGGGCTCCATGCCCTCACTGGAGCTGCGCGCCATGGAGCAAAAGAAAATCGGCTGTGCCCGTAAATTCTTTGAAGCCCTCAACCGGGAAATCAACCCGGAAAATGTTCGCTATGACCTGGTGAACAGTTATGAAAAACTGATGGAAATAGTGGGGAAGGAGAGCGGTGCAGCGTAAAATTTTTCACCGTAATCAGTTCTTCTTTTTCTGCGTTTTCATGCTGCGCCCTCCCAGTACGGAAATGCGGCGGATGACTTTTTCATAGTAGGGGTCGGCCTGCTCCAGCGCAAGGGAACGTTTGTGCCGGGTTCGGGCTTGCAGCAGCATTACCTCCAGCTTGCGCATCTGGCGGATTTTGAGCTGCTCGTCTTCCGAGTTCTCCAGCATGTCCAGCAGGCTGTCTATTTCCTTACGCTCGGCCAGTTCCGACGGAATATAGCCCGCGTTTTTCAGAATTTTGTAGCTCATGCGCAGTTCGGGCGGAATATGGCTGTCGTCTTCCAGTTCCAGCGGCTTGCCGTGTCCGGGAAGATTGTCAAATTCCCCTGCCTCCTGCGCTTCGGCAATGCGCCGTTCAGCCAGGCCGGCGATGAAACGAAGCGGGGGTTCTTTCATTAGAGATTCCTTAAAATTAGGATTGAGGGTGCGGGAGGATGATGCCCATGCCGAGGGGAGCTTGAGGGGGCAAGCAGCCCCTTCAGGCACCGTTTCGGCATAGCGCAAGGGGCGGCGCGGGGCAAGGAAAACCAGTCTCATTGGCAAGTGAGTTCTCTTGCGCTATACTCGCCCGTGCGCCCGGAACGGGCGAGAAAGGAAAGGGAGTGCTATGCTGGCCTATCTGGAAGGGCGATTGCTTGAAATCACGGAAAACGGCTGTGTGCTGTTGACTGGCGGAGGCGTGGGATATGAGGTGTTTTTGCCGTCGCACGTCATGAGCCGCCTGCCTGAAAAGGGTGGGCAGTTATGTCTTTATGTCAGCCTTGTGGTTCGTGAGGACGCGCAGGAGTTGTTCGGTTTCGCCTCTTGGGATGAACGGCAGACCTTTCTTACGCTTATCGGCATCAACCGGGTGGGGGCGCGTACCGCACTGGCCATGTTGTCCATGTACAGGCCGGATGATTTGCGGCGCATCGTGGCCGAAGATGACGTGATGTCCCTCACGCGGGTGCCCGGCATTGGCAAGAAAACGGGACAGCAGATTTTTCTTGAATTGAAGTACAAGCTCAAGGCGGACGGTACGCCCGCACTGCTGCCACCGGGCATGGATCGCCCCGGTACGGCGTTCCGCGACGCGCTCACCGGCCTGATCAATCTCGGATACGAGGAAGACAGGGCTTCTCTTGTGCTCAAGGATGTTTTCGCGAGCGATCCGGATCTGGATGTGGGCGGGGCCTTGCGCGCCGCGCTCAAGACCCTGGCCAAAGGATAGCCCATGAGCGAATTTGTTCCTCCGTTTCCGTCCCGGGGCAAGGTGACTGTTCCGGATGCGAAAACTTCTGCGCCCGGCCCTGTCGTTGGTTCCCCGTCCGACAATATTGATGAAACTATCCGCCCTCAGCGCCTGGACGATTTTATCGGACAGGAGGAATTGCGCGCCAACATGCGCGTTTTTCTCAATGCCGCGAAGGAACGGGGGCAGGCCATGGATCACGTGCTGTTCTACGGCAACCCCGGCTTGGGCAAAACTACGCTGGCGCGGATCATGGCCGCCGAACTGGGGGTGAATCTGATCACCACGTCCGGCCCGGTGCTGGAGCGCAGTGGCGACCTGGCCGCCATACTGACGAATCTTTCCCGGCATGACATTCTTTTTGTGGATGAAATCCACCGTATGCCCATCAGCGTGGAGGAAGTGCTGTACCCGGCCATGGAGGATTTCAAGCTGGATCTGGTGATTGGGCAGGGGCCTGCCGCCCGCACCGTAAAGCTGGATATCGAACCGTTTACGCTGGTGGGAGCTACCACGCGGCTGGGCCTGCTGTCTTCTCCTCTGCGTGACCGTTTCGGGATTGTCAGCCGGCTGGAATTTTACACGCCGGAGGAATTGGCCCGCGTCGTTGTGCGTGCGGCGCGCATTCTCAATGTGCCCGTCACAGAGGACGGCGCGCTGGAGATTGGCCGCCGCTCGCGTGGTACCCCCCGTATTGCCAACCGCCTGTTGCGCCGTGTGCGGGATTTCGCCGGGGTATACGGCAGGGGGGTGGTGGACGGCGAACAGGCCCGCAATGCTCTCGCCCGTCTGGATGTGGACGAGCGTGGTCTGGATGAGATGGACCGCAAAATCCTTACCTTGCTTATTGAACATTTCGACGGCGGGCCGGTGGGCGTCAAAACTCTGGCCGTGGCCTGCTCCGAAGAAGTACGCACGCTGGAAGATATCTATGAACCCTATCTTATCCAATGCGGTTTTCTCAAACGTACCCCGCGCGGGCGCGTCGCCACGCAGCGGGCCTACAGGCATTTGAAAATAGGGTTAAGATAAGGAATCGTACGGGGGCAATGATCCCCCCCTGCCTCTTATTCCGTGAAGTTGTCGCTGCGCAACAATTTCACGATAATGCAGGGGCACCATGCCTCTGCCAGTGGCGTGGAGAACAGCCGCCCCCAAGAGCAAGGTAATCAATATTTCCTTTTACCAGGAGAGCCATATGCCCGCAGTGGAACCGAGAGTGGAGTTGCTGGCGCATACGCCGGAGCCGTTGTCACTGATTTATGCCGCCTTCCGACAGTGTTATCATTCCGGGGCTGCGGCGGATATGTGGCCCCGGCTGTTGAGCGGAGAAATCTCCCGGGAGAAGCAGGCGGAATTTGTGGCCTCGGTGCTGGCTTCCGGCCATGCCAGCCCGGCGGAGCACGTCAGCTTTACCTTTGCTCTTTCCGGTGTTTCCCGCGCGTTGACACACCAGCTGGTGCGGCATCGCATCGCGTCTTATTCTCAGCAGAGCCAGCGTTATGTGGACGCATCGGCTATGGAGTATGTTATGCCTCCGGCCATTGCCCGGCTGCCTGAAGCGCGGGAGCGTTTTGCGCGTTTTATGGAAGAAGTGGGCGCGGCCTACAGCGACCTGAAGGAAATGCTTGAAGCGGCAGGACGCGGCGCAAGCGCGAAGGAAGACGCCCGTTTTGTATTGCCGCAGGCGGCGGCCAGTAATATTGTGGTGACTATGAACTGCCGTGCGCTGATCAATTTTTTCGAGCATCGCTGCTGCACCCGTGCACAGTGGGAAATTCGGGCTGTGGCCAATCGTATGCTTGAACATTGCCGCGCCGTGTTACCCGAGCTGTTCCGCCATGCCGGTGCAAAATGCGAGGGCCTCGGCTATTGCCCGGAAGGGCCGAAATTCACATGTGGGCGCTACCCTTTGCCTGAGGAGTAGCGCGTTTTAAGAGGTACCGCTTATTAACCGCTGGTTTATTCTGCGAATAAATCAGCTCCATGCCCAAAGAGGCAAAAGCCTCTTGAGGCTGCTGACAAAGTCAGCAGCCCCGAAAATTGCGAGCAGGTCGCTTAAAAAGTTTTGCAGGATGGAGGGGATGGGGGAGAGGAAGGACGCTTTTCTTCAACATACACACGCAGGCGGCGCATGGCTTCGGCGAGGTTTTCCAGAGAGTTGGCGTAGGAGAGGCGAAGGAAGCCTTCGGCCTGTGAACCGAAGTCGATGCCGGGCGCAACGCCGACATGTGCCTTTTCCAGAATATCAAAGGCCAGGGCGAGGGAGTCTCCGCTCAGATGGCGGGCGTTGATCAGGGTATAAAACGCGCCTCTCGGTTCCACGGGAATGCTGAAGCCCATGCTGCGCAGTTCTTTCAGCACAAAACGCCGCCGTTCGTCGTACTGGCCGCGCATGCGAATAACCTCGTCGCCCGCGTGGCGAAGGGCCGCGATGCCCGCCTGCTGTGCCGCCGCGTTGGGAGAAATAAAACAGTTCTGCATAACCAGCTGCATGGGGCGCACAAGGCGTTCCGGTACAATCAGATAGCCCAGCCGCCATCCGGTCATGGCGAAGGCCTTGGAAAAACCGTTGATAACCACGGCGTTGTCCGTAAACTCCAGCATGGAGTGTTCCGGCCCGTCGCCATAGGTCAGGCCGTGATAAATTTCATCGGATACTATCAGCGGCCCGAGTTCGGCCAGCGCTTTCATGCGCTCCGGTTCCAGCAGAATGCCGGTGGGATTGCACGGCGAATTGACCAGAATGGCCCTGGTGCGATGGGTGATGCGTTTGGCCACATCCTCCGGGCGGAACTGGAAGCCGTCCTCCTCATAGGTCAGGGTTTCGGCCGGGACGCCGCCCGCCATATGCACAAAGCTGGAGTAGCAGGCGTAACCGGGGTTGGAAAGAATGACTTCATCCCCCGGATCGAGCAAAGTCTGGAAAAGCATGGTCATACCGGGAGAAGTGCCGGGGAAGATAAAAATCCGGCCGGGGTCGACGCTTACGCCGTATCGGTTCCGGTAGTGATCTGCCACAGTTTCGCGCAGATCCGGATCGCCCATGGAATGGGTGTAATGGGTGAACCCGTTGTCCAGCGCATGTTTTGCCGCATTGATGATGCAGGCGGGCGTGGCGAAGTCCGGCTCGCCGATTTCCATGTGGATAATGTTCACGCCCGTGCGTTGCAATGCCTGCGCGCGTTCCAGCACGTCCATGACAAGGAAGGAAGTGACGTCCGCCATGCGCGAAGCCGGGGAGAAGGTGGACATGCCTGTCGCTCCTGTGAAAAAGATAAGGGTTATAGTTTAACCGGAATAAAAAAATTTCTTATACTCCGCCACGCGGGGGAAGACAATGCGGCGTGCCAGCCTTCTCCCATGTGCGAAAAAGGATAAAACCGGGGTCAATTGTCAGGATATACGCGAAATCGGGACAAATAAAAGCAGAGTATTCTTAAAAAGCGTGCAGATATCCGAACGTGCCGTCATGAACATGTGGCGGTAGCAGCGGCTATGCGGGATTGACCTTTGTTCCGTTTCATTGGATAGTCAGCCCCCACACGTTAATAATCGCGCGTCCCGGTGAAAAATGGCCGGTTCCGTCTCTTTGTTTCCGGGTTGGAACGACGGTGCGCGTGTACGAGCGCTTTCGATGGCAATCATATGCCGGAAGCGCTCTCATCTGTTTTGGAGCAGAAATCATGAAAACCTTTCGCAATCTGACCTATGCGCTCGTCACCCTGTGCGTGCTTTCGCTCGGGATTATCATGATGTTCACGGATCTCGGTCTTGACCATCCCATCATCATGTATGTCAACAGTGCTGTTTTTGCTGTGGCCCTGGTCGCGTTATGCGCGTCCGTCATCATGTATTTTCACTCGAAGTCGCTGGATATTACCAGGCTGAAGCGGCGCGGTACGCGTGTTTACGGCGAATTGCTTCAGCAAAAGATGCGCCTGATCGACGCCATGGACGGGGACAAACCAGTCGCTGACTGGGACATTTTTTTGTATAACGAAGAATTGTTCCCCCGCATTCGCAAGTTCCTGTATGAAGAGTATTTTTTGCTGCTCTCCTTTGACGCTTTCTTTCCGCACAGTGCCGGGGCGAATGTGGTGAACAAGTTCTACGATCTGCACAAGGAACTGGAGAATTTCATCCGTTCCCTGCGCTACGACAGGATTGAACACGGCAAGCTCCGGCGCGCCTATGGCAAGGCATACGGACAGGAGTTGGCCTCCGATACGCCGGAAGAAGACTTTTCCCGCTCTGAACTCAAGGAAGCTTATGATGCGCTGCTGCTCGCCAATGAAACGGAACTGTTCAATGTGGATCACCTGCTGCGCACTCTGGACAAAAATTTGACAGAACTCGACAAGTACTTCACCGACGGCGTGGCCTGGGGTATTTCCAAGCCCAGTTTCGATGCCGAGTTCCATCTCTGGATGGGGGCCAAGGAATAAACTGGTTCTGTCAATAGTGTTGAACATATCCTTGACCGCCGGAGGCGTAAGCGAGCCGGCCGTGGATACATGCCTTTGCGGCAGCGAATGTTGCCGCCCGTGCCGGAGTAAAGGCACACGTCACGCACAGCGCCATCAACACAATTATGCTGCAGAGCGGTACTCTTAATGTACTGGCGCGGGCTTTCATGATCCGTTCTTCAGTATCAGGAATGCCGGGAGATTTTAGCAGTTCACCATGCTGACGGCCAGGCCGCCCAGTGAGGTTTCCTTGAATTTTGCGCTCATTTCCCGGCCTGTTTCAGCCATGGCTGCTATGACGGAATCCAGCGTCACCCGGTGATGCCAGGGGTTTTCCGTCGAAGCGATGAGGTAGGCGCTGTATGCCTTGAGTGCTCCCATGGCGTTGCGTTCAATACAGGGAATCTGGACATACCCGCCTACAGGGTCGCAAGTCAGGCCGAGATGATGCTCCAGGGCTATTTCCGCAGCGTTTTCCGCGGTGACGGCGGAGCATCCCCGTGCATGGGCCGCAAGTGCCGCCGCCATGGCGGATCCCACCCCCACTTCGCCCTGACAACCTACCTCAGCTCCGGCGATGGCGGCGTTATGCTTGGCCAGAAACGCCACGGCCGCAGCGGCCAGCATACCCTCACGCAAAGCCCGGTCGCCTACGACGATGTCGTGGCGCAGAGCATAGAGCAGGGCGGGCATAACGCCCGACGCTCCGCATGTGGGCGCGGTGACGATAACGCCTCCGGCCGCATTTTCTTCCGATGTGGCCATGGCATAGGCATTGAGTTGGGCCATGAAGCGATCGCTGCGCAGAGGCATGGTTCTGGCCCGATCGTAAAGTTCTGCGGCCTTGCGCTGGACTCCCAGTGTACCCGGCAATGCGCCGTCATGTTCCAGGCCGTGCCGTACGCCGGCGAGCATGATCTCCATGAGCGTATCAAGTTGTTCCTGTATGGCGGCCCGCCCCATGCCGGTAATCGCCATTTCGTTTTCCAGCATGAGCTCATGGAGGGCCAGCCCTGTCGCCCGAAGAACTTCGCGCAACTGGCGCATGTTGCGGTAGCCGTGCACAGGCCTGCCGCGTTCCGGAGGCGTCCAACCTTTCCATTGAACAAAGCCCCCGCCCACAGAATAGTATTCTCGCTCCAGCAGGGGGGAAGGCAAGGCCGTGCAGGTTTCAGCTCCATCATTTTCCCGTACCAGAGAAATGATCAGTGTATTGCTGTAAGGAAAATTGTGCACGATGCTGTCATGCGTGATGCGGGAAAAAGATGCCCGGATCTCCCGCGAACCTGCCAGGACAGTGTGTTCACGAGCCTTATCCTCTTGGAGATTCTGGAGAAATCCCGGAGGGCAGCGCGAAGGCTCGTGCCCCAGCAGGCCGGCCAGAACGGCGGCGTCTGTGCCGTGCCCTTCGCCCGTGGCGCTGAGAGAACCGAACAGCCGAACCCGGAAGGCAAGGCGGCTTTCTCCGGCGGATTCTGATGCGGGCAGGTCATCAAGCTGTTCCCGGCAAAGCAGTAAAAAATCATGAGCGGCCTTCATCGGGCCTATAGTATGGGAACTGGACGGGCCGGGACCGCTTTTGAACAAATCAAACACGGAGGTTTCAATATATTCGGTAGAGACAGACATACACGTTCCTGAGTGGAGTTTTTGCAAAACTCTTTGGCGCGGGAAGGCAGGATTGCCTTGAAGCTGAAACCGGCGCATTGACGTTACATTTCAGCAAGATTCCGTTTTTGCAGGTGAAACGAGTGACCGGGATCAGAAAAATTATGGCATCGCCTGCGCGGGCAGGCAATAAAAAATTTGCCGGGGATTCCGGTCATGAGCAAGCGGGCCGGAGTTTTGGCTTTTCAGAGTCTGAACAGGGGGCAAGGAGCTTCAGAACAGGTACTTGTTTTTCTGATGATATTGTTCTATTATTCGGAGAGTTTTCCCTTGAGGAATTCATATTCGGCATGAACTGCCTGGACAGGGGCGGAGCTTAATCGTGAGCGCCGCGCCCGGCAAGTTTGGAGGAGAGACCTATGCTCTTTATGTTCTTGGCTTATGCGGCCCTGATCGCTTGCGTAGCCATCATCGCGATGAAATTCATCGGCTACCTGAAACATCCTCAACATCTGCGCTGGGAAATTTATCCTGTGGCGCATGAAGACGCTGATCGCGTGACGTACGGCGGCAGTTACCTTGAAAAATCCTCCTGGTGGAAGGAAAAACAGCACGGATCCACCATCGGAATGCTCAAGGGCTTTCTGAAGGAAGCGTTGTTTCTGCACGCCACCTTTGAACACAACCGTGCTCTGTGGTACGTCACCTATCCCTTCCACGTCGGCCTGTATGCCCTGATCGGAGCGTTCGTGCTGACGCTGTTCATCGCTGTGCTCGTGTCGGCCGGACTGACCGGCGGCTTTGTCAGCTTCCTGACCTTCCTGCTGGTGCTTGCCAATGTCATCGGCTTCGCCGGCGTGCTTTTCGGCACGCTGGGTCTTATCCGCCGCCGCCTCGCGGACAAGGGGCTGCGCAAGTACAGCACCAACGAGCATTTCTTCAACCTCGGCATTTTCGCTCTGTACGCGCTGCTCGGCCTCATTCTGGTCTGCTACGGCAGTGGGTATCTGACGCTCAGCCTTACATTCGTGGGCGGCATCTTCATGTTTGACGCCGTGCCCTTCTCCCTGGCTTTTGGAGCAGCCTCCGGCTCACTGGCGTTCTTCTATGGTCTGTACATTCTGTTGACCTGTTTTATTCTTGTATGGGTTCCCTACAGCTTCATGGGCCATGCGTTCATGAAGTATTTTACCTGGCACGACATCCGCTGGGGCGATACCCCGACTCAGGACAGCGAAGCCATTCAGGCCAAACTGCTGGAAAACCTGAATCGCCCTGTCAGCTGGAAGGCTCCGCATGTCAAGGGAGACGGAAAGAAGACCTGGGCTGAAATCGCCACCTCCACCGGCACGGACGACGCCTCCAAGGAGTAATCTGCAATGAAAATGGATGATATCAATTTCAACGATCTCGCCACGGAAGAAGGTCAACTGACCACCGTCGACGTAAGCACGCTGAAAAAGCTGCCGGTCGATTACCGCGCATATGAGTGGAAGACCTATACTGATGCCCAGAAGCAGGAATTCTGCTGCCTTCTGGATGACATTAACGTACTCCAGGTACCCATGCCCAAAACGCCCGAAGAAGAAGAGGAAATGGTGAACCGTTTCATCGACGGTGTGCGCAAGCTCTTTTCTCCGGACAACAACTGGACCTGTCTGGCCATGCTGGACACCAGCATGGACTATTGCGCCCAGTGCAACTCCTGTTCTGAAGCCTGCCATCTTTACGAAGCCACCAACGGGCATGAGATGTACCGGCCCAACTTCCGTTCCGAGCTCTTCCGCCGCATTTACAAGCAGTATGTGAAGAAGGAGCCTTTTGCGAAGTGGCGCTATGGCGACACCAAGCTGAACTGGAAGATGATCGCGCGCCTGGCCGAACTCTCCTATCGTTGCAACCTGTGCCGCCGTTGTGCGCAGGTATGCCCCATCGGGGTGGATAACGGCCTTATTGCCCGTGAACTGCGCAAGCTGTTCAGCCAGGAATTCGGGTGGAATCCGCGCGAGCTGCACGAAAAGGGTACTGTGCTCCAGTTACAGAAGGGGTCTTCCACCGGAATGACCAAGGACGTGGTGCAGGAAACCGTTGAATTCATCGACGAGGACTATGTGGAGTCCACCGGCTATGAGTTCAAGACCCCGTGGGACGTGGAAGGCGCAGACATTCTGCTCATCCACAACGCGGGCGAAATGTTGGCCTGGCCCGACAATATCGCGGCCTTCTCCATCATTTTCGAAGCTGCCGGCCTGTCCTGGACCCTGAGTAGTGAAATCGCCGGGTATGATTCGGTGAACTACGGCGTGTTCTATGACGACGTTCAGGCCGCGCGTGTGGCCCTCAAGCATGCGGAAGCAGCCAAAAAGCTGGGTGTGAAGCGCATTGTGCTCGGTGAATGCGGCCATGCCCATAAGGCCCTGACCGTTATCGCGGATCGTGTTCTGCCTCAGGAGCTGAACATCCCGCGCGAAAGCTGTTTCCCCGTGTTGCGCGACATTGTGCTGGGCGGCAAGCTCAAACTTGACCCGAGCCGCAATGATTTCCCCGTCACGCTGCATGACCCGTGTAACCTGGTGCGTCTGATGGGCGTGGTGAAGCCCCAGCGCGATGTGCTGCACGCCATCTGCCCCCAGTTCCGCGAAATGACTCCTCATGGCGTGGAAAACTATTGCTGCGGCGGCGGTTCCGGTTTTGCGATCATGACCCGCAATAATATTGAGGGCTGGCGTATGAACATCACCGGGCGCAAAAAGATGGAGCAGATCGCGGGGGCCTTCTCCGAATGCATGGATCCGTCGATCAAGAAGTATGTTTGCGCTCCCTGCTCCAACTGCAAGGGACAGATCCGCGAACTGCTTGAGCAGAACAACATGCTTGAAAAGTATTCTATCCAGTACGGCGGCCTTGTCGAACTCATCGTTAACGCGATGGTGGACGTAAAGCCGGGCTTTATCAAGTGGGAAGAAGAATAAGCTTCCACGCTGAACAGGCTGCAAGTAGCGGGCCCCTTCCAAAATTTT
>CAJTSU010000003.1:52060-63045 GCA_910579055.1 uncultured Mailhella sp.
GGGGCCCGCTTTTTTGTCTATCGAAAACCTCCCGCTAGGCGGGAGGTTTTCGATAGACAAAAAAGCGGCCTGCATTCCTTTTCGAACACAGGCCGACATTAAAGACACGGAGGAGATCCTCCTCACATGCAATGGGTCCATTTCGTCGTCATAAACGGCATTATATTAAAAATCTTCAGGCGGAGTGCATTCCAAGCTCAGGTCATTGGGGATAACCATGACGGGCACACGGGTGTTGCCGATTACGCTTTCGGAAGGACGGCTGAACAGGAAACTGAAGAAGCCCTTGGTGGACATGCTGCCCATCACCACGAGATCAGCGCAACGCTTGTCGACAAGTTCAAGAAGTTCACGGGCGGGATTACCACTCAACATGACAGGTTCCGCGTCAAAGCCCTGGAAGTTGGTGGTCACGAATTCTTCAAGGAATTCTTTTGTACGTTCCTTGCTGTTCTCCAGAACTTCTTCCACCATCGGCGAGGTAATATAGTTGCGCAGGTTGTCGGTGGAAGGCAAAGAGTGAGCTACCAGGATCTTGGAATTTTCCATTTTTGCAATATCTTTGGTGTATTGCACAATATCCTGGGAGTTTTCGGTCAGGTTGACGCAACAAATAATGGTCGAAAAGAGGGACATGGCAGTCTCCTTAAAAAGGGTGATCAGGCTTTTGCTTTTTGTTATCATACCCCACACGAGGAAGCAATGGGGCGTATTTTGGGATTCTACCAGCGGTTATGGTGGACTTTTGCTCCGTCAAAGCGATCTTCTCGCGTGAAGGGTTGCAGAGGGTGTCCTATAATCAGCAAAGCAAAGGGGCGTATATTGCCGGGTATATTGAGCAGTTTGATAAAGGCCTCCTCTCTTTCGGTATGAGGATGGATGCCGCACCACAGACTTCCCAGCTCCAGTGCTCGCGCCGCCAGCATCATTGTTTGCGTCGCCGCTGCCGCATCTTGGGGCCAGAATTCCGGGGCATGTCCGGCATTCGTATCGCCGCACACGACAATGGCAAGCGGGGCATCGGCAGCAGGTTTTGCATAAGGATGGATACGTGTGATTTCATCCAGAGCCTCACGTTCATCAACAACAATAAAACGCCAGCTTTGAGAATTCGTTGCGGTAGGAGACACCATGCCCGCGCGGAGGATTTTTTCAAGATCTTCACCCGATACAGGGTCAGGGGTAAATTTTCGGATACTGCGCCTGGTATGAATGATATCAAGAAAGTCCATAGTTACCTCTGAAGAATAGTAGAAAGAGAGCTTTCGCTTTTGCACTGCACCATGCGGAGGAATAAAAACTGGCGGAGAGAGCTTCCCCGCCAGTTTCCGTCATCTTTCTGTCCGCGTCAATGATTAGCCGGATACCGGGCGGCTATCAGTGCTCCGCTCTCCAGGATTCAAGCGCTTTCGCATGTTCAGCGAAGTTCATGAACCCGGCCTGGCGCAATGCGTCACTGACGGTTTCATCCCAGGGCCAGGCTGCATAAATGGTGGGCTTGTGGAATATGGCGCGGAAGTTCAGCATTTCTTTGCGGCATTCCGATTCTTTGGGGGTTCCCATAGATTTACGCAAGTTTTCATGCAGCCGTACGGATTCGCCTTCGTACCACTCGCGTATTTCCTCGCCCGTCTTGTATTTTTTGAGGAAATGTCCGAAGCCGTGCTCTTCCATCAGTGCGCACAGACGGGTAAAGTGCTGCTCGGAAAGCCACTTTCCAAGTTTCTCCGCAGGAATATTTTCCTTTTCCACCGCAGCGATTTCCAGCTTTGTCTTGTAGTACGTGTCCGGCACGACGGAAGCTGAGGAAATCCCAGCAATGGCGACGAGGCCGCGCAGAATGGCGCTGTTTGATACCCCCTGCCCACAGAAGCCCACCTTCTTGCCGTATCTGAGCCCGGTAAAAATGGTAGTGAGCAGCGCCCACACCACGGCCGGATCCTCTTCGTCATAGATATGGGCCAGGCTCGCATTGTCGCGGTCAGTAGCCAGAACCATCTGGGTCATATCGTTGGAACCAATGGAAAAACCATCGAATTCTTCCATGAAGTGACGCGCAAGAATTGCATTAGACGGGATTTCGGACATCTGAATAATCTTGAGCCCGTCCTGACCGCTTTTAAGGTTATGCACGCTTTCAAGATAACGCCGCATGGAACGTGCCTCTTCCAGCGTGCGCACGAACGGCAGCATGAGCTGGAGGTTGGAACCGCCGTAGACTCCGCGCGCAAGCTTGAAGGCTTCGATTTCCCAGTCGTGAATCTGGCGTGAAACCCCGCGGTAACCGAGCATGGGGTTATCTTCATGCTGTTCAAACAGATTCCCGCCCAAGAGGTTGCGGTATTCGTTCGATTTGAAGTCGGTGGTGCGATAGGTGATGGATTTGCCATAGAAGGCCATGGCGAAGAGGGCAAGCCCCTGGGCCAGGGTTTGGATATAGTGTTCCTTTCCGTTGCGGTAGCCGCGGGCACGAATGATGCTGTCTATTTTTTGCGGCACGGCCTTGAGGGCATCCATTTCCTTTGTCAAACCGCACTTTAATCCGACTTCACGGCGCAGGTCGCTGATATGACGGAATGCCGTGTGTACGGTTTCATCATCGCGAACCTTGGCGCACAGGGCTTCGACTTCTCTGCTGACGGCCTCACGGCGAGCGTGAATTTCTTCCGGCGTGCCGTTGAGCAGGGCCAGTTCCTCTTCGTACCCGAAGATGATGCGGACATGTTCGTCGAGTTTGATGGAAGTTTTCAGAATATCCTGATAACGCACAGCATTTTCAACATATTCATCCAGCTTGTGATCAAGTTCGCGCAATTTGCGCTGCTGAGCCAGCACTTCTTCCGTCGTGTGCGGTTCGGAGGCCGCTGTTTTTTCAATTTCGGCCGCCAGGCCGGTGACATGGCTTACATATTCACGCAATTTGAAATCAAGCACAACAAGACCGGAGGCAAGCTGTTCCTGCATTACCTTAGTCAGGGTGTTGTCCATTTCAGCCAGCTTTTCTTCAACGATGCCCTGAAGCGTACCGGCATCGAATGCTTCCAGTGCCTGCGGATGGACGCCAACGTTGCCGAGCATGAATTCCGCGCGCAGCAGGCCGACCTCAAAGTCGGGTACATTGCGCAGGCGTGAAAGGAACAGAGCCTGATTCACATCAGCAAGAACCAGACCGACATGCGTTTTGGTGGGGGGCAGGGCGGCAAGATCCATTTCCCCGCCGACATCGTGCAAAGGAAGAAGCCCGCGGTAAACGCAGCCTTTGGTGCCGTCAACGGTCACTTCCTGCCCGTCAAGCGCGCGCAGGGTTTCGAGACGTTGAATGCCGATGACGGCGGCAATGCCGAGTTCGCGGGAGGTAATGGCTGCATGGCTGGTGTCTCCGCCGACATTGGCCATGATAGCGCCAGCCACGCGCATGCCCGGCACCATGTCGGGGTCAGTGCGCTCGGCGGCCAGAATGTCGCCCTTGGCCACCTTGTTCAGTTCAAGTGCAGAGCGGAGGAAGCGGACGGTTCCCTGCCCGGCTCCACGGGAAGCGCCGTTACCTTCAAGCAGGACTTCCGCTCCCGCGGCGGCCTTTTCATCCACTTCAAGGCGGCGCATGAAGATGGTGTCGGGGTGCAGATCGAATTCTTCATTCCAGCGCGTCTCCGGGCGCGCCTGGACGAACCAGAGCTGCCCCTTGGCGTCAAAGCAGAACTCGGTGTCCATAATCATGCCGCCGTAGGCCTTGCTGATGATCCGGACGGCACGGGCGATATCTTCGGCCTGAGCGATGGACAGCGCCCATTTATAGATTTCTTTTTCCGGAACACTGACTCGTTTGGTGCCGCCCTTGGCGTCATAAACGATTTTCTTGTCCTTGCAGCCCAGATTGCGGATAACGACTTCCGCGCCGTCGTCGCGCTGGAAGACATAGTATTTATCCGGCGTGACCATACCGCCGACAATGGACTCACCCAGGCCATAGCTGGCATCGATGCTTACCAGATCCTTGCGGCCAGTGCCCCGGCAGCCGGATGCGGTGTCCGCGCTGAACGCGGTACCGGCAATGACGGGATTGATCATGCGCATAATGCATACGGAAAGAGACGTATGCTCAATGGCCCATTCCTGTTTGGCCTGCTGGGCGAGGTTTTCATCTCCTGTAGCTTCGGCGCGGGTGATGCCGTCGCGGATGGCTTCCCGGCGATAGGTCATGGAGCGCAGATTATAGGCGGAAGCGCAATCCCAGTGATAGGCCAGAACGACGTTATCTTCTCCCACCATGTTCAAATACGTGTCCTGCAGGCCGGCGAAAGCTTTCTTGCGAGAATCTTCTCCGGCGGCCGAAGAACGGACGGCAACAGGCACATCCACTTCACCGGCTTCGGCACAGATGTCGCGGTAGGCCTGACGCACGGCTTCGTTCACGTCTGCGGGCATGGGGACGGAAAGAATGGCGGCCTGCACCAGTACGGAACGTTTGCGCAGCTGGTCAATGCTTTCCTGAGAGGTCGCAAAGCCTTCTACCACATTGTTGACAAAGGTACGGAGGCGGATACGGGTCGCGCCTTTCTGCTCTTCTGTCGCATTACGGATCTCTTTTCCCAGATTGCGAACCAGTTTTTGCAGAAAGTCGGAATCCTGGTTGATTTCAGGATCATTCCAGTCGATCCGCGCGTATTCCCGCTCCACAAGGGAACGGACAAGAGCCGCATTGACCGAGGTTTCATCCAGAACTTTATGGAAGCAGATGGATGAAATGGCGCGGAACTGCGGTGTACTGACGCCGGGGATCTCATGAATATGGGCGGTATTGTAGTTTTTGCCGCCGACGATGGTTTCGGCGACCTCGCCTATGGTCATGATATCGGCGCCGGTAAGGACAAGTTTCTGCTGCAGCTCTTCATTCAATGCCGTGGAATCCGTCTTTTTCGTGCTGCCGGTATTACCCATTGTGTTCCTCCAAAATACGGGAATTTACCATGAAGGTTCGGGTTAGAATAGTGAGAAGCCGAGCCGTTTAGTCGCTTACCTTATGACCGCACCAGGGGCAGTACATGATGGAAGCGGAAGGCAGAGGTTTCGCGCAGGCAGGATTTGCGCAGAAGTTTGGCGCGCGACCCAGTTCGACAATGAGTTCACCTTCGCGGACAGGAACCATTTTTCTTGTCAACTTGTAATCAGCAGTTTTGAACACATTTTTGACGATTCCGTCAACTGTAGCCAAAACTGCTTTTTCCTGTTTCATGATGGAGATATTGAACAGCTCTTGCCCTGCCTTGACCAGATCGCCGGGTTTGACATGTACAATCCACAAATCGCCATTGGAAGGCGCCGCCACATGCAGGGGGTTGCCTGCTTCCGCCATGGGCACGGAATGTGAGGTACTGCCCGTGGCGTTTGCGACCTTGACCTCATGGGAAAGCAGCTCGGAATCATAGCGATACCGTACCATGACCGTGCCCTGTTCGGAAACGGGGCTGATGCTGAAAATACTCATTTCGTGCGGTTTACCGTCGGAGTCGGTGAACTGCATTTCCTGCTCCGGTTTCAGCCCTTCAAACCACACATGCAGCGGCAGATTGTTGGGATCGCCGAACTGGGAGACAAACTGCATGGTTTTGACGGCATCGCCCGGGTGATTGAGGTACAGAATCCCTTCCTCTTTGTTCAGCGGGCGCTTGATGATGCCGGCGCAGGCTTCGAGTTCGCTTTCAATGTCGAGCGGAGGGAGATGTTGTAACGGGGAGTCTTCAGTTCTCTCTTTAATGGCCTTCGCCCATGTCTCTCCGAACGCGCTCCGGTAGACCCAGTCGGGCGGGAAGCCGAGAGGCAGTCTGCCGAATTTGCCGAGCAACAGATTGCGAAAGGCGTCGTTGCAATCCTGATAAAGTTCAAGACGCGCTTCCTTGAGTTCCTGCGAGGCTTGTTCTTCCGGTGTGGCGACCTGCTGTTCGAGAACGCGCAGCAGGTGCTGAACGGCTTCTTCTCCGCCGCGCTTCCACGCTCCTGTTACGGCCAGGAACGCAGTGTTCCATGTAATCTGCGAGCCGGGGGTCACATCATGGTAACGCACGATCCGGCGCGTTCCCGCGAGGAAGCGGAGCATGGAGGGAAGAAGGTGAATATATCCCTGCTTCATTGCGCCTTCCTGCGAAGAGGAAGTGGCACCGCCGGGCATGCCATGTCTGACAACGTCGTGATCGATCCCCAGGAAGTAAGGGGAACAATAGCGGTCGTAGAAGGGCATAATCTGTTTGACCACAAAGTTTGCCTGGCGCAACATTTCCTTGTCGACGAGGGTTTCCAGACCAAGCTCTTCTTCAAGATAGGCGATGGTCGAGAAAGCGTCACCCTGTCCGTATGAACGGACTGAAGCCCCGAGCTGCACATCAAGGATATGCGCTCCGGCCTGAGCGGCGGCACCCACGCTGGGGACGAACAGACCGTCCGTATAATGGCGGTGGTAGTGCAGAACCAGTTCAGGCCAACGGCGGCGCAGTGCTCCCACCAGCTCCTTCATGAAGCGCGGAGGGCAAACCCCGGCCATGTCTTTGAGCCCGAGAATGATATTACGGGCCGCTTCCGCCTGATTTGTGCCCATGACCGATGCCGCCATGTCAAGGGTGGCTTCCGTTACTCCAAGATAGTGATCGACATCAAATCCTTTCGCCCACGAAAGGGAAATGGCGGGTTCGAACACCACATCCTTGCGGGACATGACGACTTCAGCGAGAGGGCGCATGTTCCGAATGTCATTGAGGAAGTCAAAACAGCGGACAATCTGGTAGTGATCGCAGATCATTTCTCCGGTTGCCTGCATCAGGTTCCGGGGCTGGGGCGTATAACCGAGAACGTTGGTGGAGCGCACCAGGATCTGCTTCAGCGTTTTCGGGGCAAACTGATTCCATGCGGAGGCTTCAGTGAACGGATAGGTCATATTGGCCATCATGGCCACATGGAAGTGCGCGCCGCCGCCGTTTTCCAGAGAGAAGAAATTGCAGTTGTCAAGATAGGGGCCGACAAGTTGATCTTCCGCCAGACGGAAACGATTGCCGCTGTTTGACTGCGTGCCGTCGCGCGTTGTGGTGTCCGTAAGGTGAACCTTGCCGGAATCCCGCAGAAAAGAGAGCAGGGCGCTGCGGTCTTCACGCGGATAAGGAGAGGCTTCTTTTCTGCGCTGGGAGGAGATGGGCGGGAGCACAGGGCTAAATTCGGGCAGGCGGGGCGTATCCGCAGTGCGGTATTCTCCCAGCTGGACATAAGGGTTATAGCCCTTTGCCGAAATTTCGGCCACAAGCCGGGTCAGACGCTCTCCCTCGTGCGGCATATCCTGAAAATTCATGAGCTCAGGCGTGTCTGCAACGAAGTTCGTATCAAAAGCGGCATCGCAGAAGGCCTTGTTGTTCAGAATATGCCGGTAAAAGGGAATAGTCGTTTTCAGCCCGCCGATACTGTATTCGTCCAGCGTGCGCTCCATAATGCCGCGCACCTTGTCCCAGCCGGATCCGTACGCGATGAGCAGTGCCCCGGCCGAATCATAATTCGAGGGAAATTCATATCCGGCCGACAAGTTGGAATCCAGGCGCACGCCGGGGCCGCCGGGAGAGACATAACGCCGGATGCGCCCGGCATTCGGAGAAAAGTTTCGCTGCGGGTCTTCACAGTTGATACGCACCTGCATGGCCGTACAGGTCGGGCGCGTGTTTTCCGGGGTCAGCGTCAGCGGCACTCCGAAAGCCACGGCAATTTGCTGCTCCACAAGGTCGATGCCGTACCGGCATTCCGTAATGCCGTGTTCCACCTGCAACCGCGTGTTGACTTCAATCATGTACGGCGTGCCGTCCTGCGTGACCAGAAATTCAACAGTCGCCAGTGACTGATAATTTACGGCCTTGACCAGACGGCAAGCATATTCCTTGAGGCGGGCGCGCAGATCTTCCGTCAGACCGACCCAGGGGGAAGGTGTGATTTCAATCAGTTTCTGATGGTTGCGCTGGATGGAGCAGTCACGTTCATCAAAGGCGAAAGCGTTGCCGTGTGCATCTGCAATAACCTGGATTTCGATATGGCGCACATGTTCCAGATACTTTTCCACAAACAGGCGAGGATTGCCGAAAGATGCCTGGGCCATTGTGGAGGCCTTGAGGAAGGCGTCTTGCAGTTCTTCTTCATTACGAATGACAAAAATGCCGCGTCCGCCGCCGCCGCCTTCCGCCTTGAGCATGGCGGGAAGCCCCATTTGCTTGATGAGCGCGCGGGCTTGTGCCACATCGACAGCTCCTTCGGAACCGGGCACCACAGGAACATCCAGGCGCATGGCCAATTGCCTGGCCTGCACCTTGTTCCCCAGCAGGTTCATGGATTCCGCCGTGGAGCCGATGAAAATAATGCCCGCTTCGGCGCATTTGCGGGGGAAGCTGTCATCTTCCGACGCGAAACCCCATCCGGGGTGAATGGCGACGATGCCGCGTTTTTTTGCTTTGCTGATAATAAGGTCGACATCAAGATATGCATTGGGGTCCGCGCCCAGCAACATGAGTTCCTGAGCCGAGGATGCGGCGGGGGAAGTCTTGTCGATATCGGTGGCCGTCATGACGGCGACAGCATGAAAGCGTTCGCGGACGGAGCGGCAGATGCGCCGGGCCGGAATACCGCGATTTGCGACGAGAATGGGTTTATTTTTGAGAAATGCCCCCAACTCTTCCATCGTTTGAAATGCCATTTTTACCTCTTTGAATCAGCTTCGCGCACAGGCGCGAGTGAGCCGCCGATGAATTTTTCTCTGCCTTGATCGGTCACAAGACACAGCGCGCCGTCCTTATCGATACCTTGCATAAAACCTTCAACAAGAGCCGGTTTTTCCTCCCCGCTCGCGGGCTGGGCGTTCACAAGCCGTACCGGCTGATGCCGGAACGCAAGATGGGCGCTCACCGCATCGAACCACCAATCTCCAGTGTCGGGCAACGTTCCGCTTGGAGATATTTGTTGTGTATAGCAGAAAAAGATGTGTTCTACAAGCAAACGCCATAAAGTAAAAACTTGGCCAAAGCGTTCTTCAGCAGGCGCTTGCGCATGGAAAAGGGGGCTTGCGCGGCGCAGCTGCCCCGCCGGAAAGGCGTGCTCTTCCCGCAGGAGGGAGCGCGAGGGCGCGGATGTCAGATTAATGCCGATTCCCGCGATCAAAGCTCCTGCCCGTTCCTCCAGCAGAATTCCGCCTACCTTTCGCCAGCTGGAGACGCCTGACGCGTTGGCGTGTTGCAGGAGATCATTGGGCCATTTCAGGTGCACGGGATAACCGGCGGCGTCAAGTCCGTGCGCCAGCAATGCTCCCATTCCGAGAGCGGCCGCTTCCGATGTGAAAACGCCCTGCATGGGAAGACGCAGCGCGGCATAGATATTGCCCGATGGAGATACCCAGTTTCTGCGCAACTGCCCCCGCCCCGAGCTCTGCGTATGCACGATGACGCTGCCCCATTCCGGCAAAACATCGGAGGCAACCAGTGCATGCGCAAGATCAAGGCTTGAAGTGGACGCCCCCGCCAGATACATTGGAGCGGGCAGTCCGGTCACTGGAGTTTCCAGCCAGGAATTTTCCGTGGACAGTTCGTGGAGCGGGAAGGGGGGAGCGAGCGGGGATGAGGCCAGCTGGGAAGGAGAGAACGGCGCGGCGAGTTCTCGTCCATCATTTTTTTTCCACCCTTGATGCAATAATCTGATGACGGAGTACACGAAATGGCGTCCTTGTTTCTGGCTGGCGGAGCCGTACGCGACATGCTTATGGGGAAAGCCGTACGGGATATGGATTTTGCATTTTCCGGCACGGAGGAAGAGTTTGTACAATGCTTTCCTCACGCTCGCAAGACAAACCGGCGATTGTCAATCTGGGTTGTGCAGGGTTTCGAGTTATGTCTCTTGGCCGGGAATTCGCCCGAAGAGGATATTTTGCGCCGCGATTTAACTATTAATGCTCTGCTGATGGATGAAAACGGCAGACTGTTCCTTCACCCGCGCGCGTTGGATGATCTGCGTGAACGTATTTTGCGTCCTGTTTCAGATCATGCTTTTTTTGACGACCCTGCGCGCGTGTATCGCTTGGCCCGGTTGGCGGCGACGCTGCCCGAATTTTCGCCGGCGGATGAGGCTGTGGAGCAGATGCGCGAAACAGCGGCGCGCGGTTTGCTTGCTGCGCTTCCTGCAGAGCGGGTATGCGGGGAGACGCTCAAGGCGCTTGCTGCACCCTGCCCCTCCCGTTTTCTTTCTGTGCTGGAACAGGGAGGGTGTCTGTCGCCCTGGTTTGCCGAAGTCGTTGGCTGTTCGGATATTCCGGCTGGCCCGTTCCCCCGGCACGACAATTCTGTGCTTGAACATACCGGCGAAATTATGGATGCCATTGCGCTGCATTCCGGGTTGTCCGGAGGAAAAAGGGCGCTCGCTGTATGGATGGGGTTGTGCCATGATTTGGGCAAGGCTGATACTGATGTAACGTTATGGCCTCACCACTATGGTCATGAAGTTCGGGGCGAACTTGCGGCGCGGACGCTGGGAACTCGCCTGAGCTTGCCGAAACGTTTCATCCGGGCAGGAGCCATGGCCGCGCGTTTGCACATGAAGGCCGGAATGCTGGAAAGGCTCCGTCCCGCCACTCTGCGCGACATGCTATGGGAAGTCTATGCCATGCGATTGCATGAAGAGTTCTGGGCGCTTGCCGGCGCGGACAGTGGGCGGAATCTTCAGGCTGCTGCCGACGCTGCGCTGGATTGTATCCTGAGCGTCAGACTGCCTGAGGAAAAACGTGGCTTGGGGGAAGCTTCCGGCCGCTTTCTACGCGAACTGCAATGTCAGGCGTTGGCCCTGGCGCGCAGGGAAGAAAGCCGGGCTCAAAAAACAGCCGCTGAGGATATTGATCAGGCCTGTTTGTCTTAGAGCGTTTTGCGATTGAAAATATCTACCAGCCAGGATCCTATGTTCTGGCGCGCAGGTTTCACGCCTGAAGCCGG
>CAJTSU010000004.1:0-36381 GCA_910579055.1 uncultured Mailhella sp.
TAATCTTCCGCGCTGTTGTTGCCCGTACCGAAATGAATTTTCATTTTGCCGGTGGCGTTCAGATCAGAGCCGTCATGCTCTCCTCTCAGTGACCCGTCCAGCAGTTTGATGCCGTTAAAATCCGTGGCGTTGGCAATGCGGTCTATTTCCAGGGCCATCTGCTGAAATTCCGAATCTATAATCAGGCGTTGGGTGGAATCATAGGTGCCGGTGGCGGCCTGCTCGGCCAGTTCCTTCATGCGGATGAGCTTTTCGTCAATGACGGCCAGTGCCCCGTCCGCCGTCTGAATCATGGATATGGCGTCGTTGGCGTTGCGGATGCCCTGATTCAAGGAAGAAATATCCGCCCGCATCAGTTCCCGGATAGCCAGCCCGGCCGCGTCATCCGCCGCCGTGCTGACGCGCAGGCCGGATGAAAGACGACGCGTGGCCGCGGAGAGCCGGGCATAGTGTGTACCCAGTTTTCCGGCCGTATGGTGGGCCATGAGGTTATTGTTAATGGAGAGCGCCATCAGCGCCCTCCGGCAGGGAAGTTATTCTTTACCGAGAGAGAGAGAGAGAGAGAGAGAGACGACGAAAACGCGCGGATGCCCTGAATTGCGCGAAAATCAGGGGATATTTCCCGCAAGAAAACTATTCCGTTTTCTGTCTTTCCAAGATTCATAACGATCCTTCCCGGTTTGAGGATAGTATATGTCCATAACGCTCAAGGAGTCAAACGTACACGCTCTGTTGTAGAGCCTTGTTGAAAATATCCTTGACCGCCGGAGGCGCGAGCGCGGAGAGCTATGGAGGCCGAGCCGAAGGCCGCGCAATGTTTCGCGGAGCGGAGCCTTTGGGCGGCGCAAACCAGCCGTGGATGCATGCTGCCGCCTGTGCCGGAATACAAATACACCTCCCGCACAGCGTTATCAACATGGTTCTACAGCACAACCGAAAACATCCTGTTGCTGAAAGTAGCTGCCAGCCAGCCCTTATGCTCTGACCAGCAGGTTCCACGCCTCCGCCAGCGCCGGTGTGAAAAAATGGGACTGAACGCAGCCGCGTCCATGTCCCATTTTGTGGTCGTCAAAAATAAGCTGTTAAATACTGTTAAATCTTGACATGCAGATGCGATTTCGAGGACTTGCTGACCATGACCTTGGCGGGACGCAACAGGCGTTCCTTCAATTTATAGCCTTTTTGCATCACGTTCAAAATATGTCCTTCATCCATTTCCGCGCTTTCTTCCTGCCCCATGGCCTCGTGAAGTTCAGGATCAAAAGGTTCACCCGGTCGGCCGACAACTTCAAGCCCGTGGGTCTTTAATGCGTCCAGCAACAGCTTGCGCGTCATTTCCACACCCATAAGCATGTCTTTACAGGCTTCCACCTTACTGCCGTACTGGAGCGCAAGATCAAAGTTATCCAACGTGGGCAGGAGATCGGCCAGTACGCTTTCCGCCGCATAGCGCATCTGTTCGTCGCGTTCGCGCTGCATGCGTTTCTTGAAATTGTCCATCTCGGCAAGAGCGCGCAGCCGGGTTTCTTCTGCTTCCTTGCCCACATCACAGGCCGGGCACAGCTGTTCCCTGCACAGGCGCTCCAAATCCGCTCCGTCAGGAGTGCCATTCCCTGCCGGCAAGTCCTGTTCTCCATCCATATGTTCAGGTCCGGCATTCCGCATGTCGGGCTTCTGTTCTTCTTCAAAATGGTGATGCTTGCTCATGGTCAAAAATCCTCCGGTCTTTTCTCAAAGTAGACATGAACGGTCAGCTGTCAAGCCTGACAGGATCAGGCCCGCTCATGCGTCAACAGATACAGTTCCGTCGCCATGCGATCCATGACCAGCGCGGGATTGACCTGGGCCTGAAGCGCCTCCTGGCATTGGGCGAACAGTTCATCCGTCGCGGGAACAAGCCGATCCGGCAAATGGCCGAGTATCCTGCCCAACCCCGAGTTTTCCCGCCCCGTGAGCCGTTCCGCCAGCGCTTTCTGGCCGGCAAGGACAATACGCTGGGCCAGAGCCGCATCCAATGCGCCCTTGACGGATGTACGCTCGAACCAGCCCCGGCCGGAACCGACAAATTCCGCGAGAGAAAGCGCCCAGTCCCGGACAGGATCAGGCAAGGGGCGCGAAGGATCAGGCCAAGGCAGAGTCAGAACCCATCCGCGCGATACCAGTGTTGGAAGCAAGCGCTCACGCTGCGGCATGGTAAATAAAAAGCAACTGTCCGGGCAAGGCTCTTCCAGAGATTTTAACAGAGAATTCGCGGCCTCAATACCGAGGGACTGCGCTTCCAGCACGATGACCACCCGCTTGCGGCCGAAGCGCGGGGCTTCCCCCAGCAAGGGGCGCAGTTCGCGTACCTGATCTATCTTGATACTGCCTTCGCGTCCGTCCAGAACCACAAGGTCGGCAAAAAGCCCCGCGCCGATGCGCAGACAGGACGGACATGCCAGACACGGGCCGACTTCCGCGCTCCCGTCTTTCGGCCCGCATTGGCCGACATTTTCACAGTTGAGCAACGCAGCCCACCACAGGGCCAGCCCCACCCGTTCGTTCAACTCCCCGCCTTCCACATGCAGCAATTGCGGCGGACGCTCCGCAAGCGTCGCCACACGCTCGCGCACCCGCTGCAAATTCGGCACAAGGGCAGAAGAAAAGGCCGTTACAGCCTCTTCCCGGCTGGGCAAAACCTCATCCGCCGCGGCAGCGGCTTTGGCCCGGGAAGGAGCCTTGGCGGCCTTTTTCGTTTCAGCCATGAGGCGTACGATTAACGCCGGATCGTCTGGTTACGATCCGGGCCTACGGAAATGAATCCCGCTTTGACACCCATGAGTTCCTCAACCCGTTCAATATAGCGGCGGGTATTCTCCGGCAACGCATCCCAACTTGAGCAGGAAGAAATGTCCTCCTGCCAACCGGGCAGTTTTTCATAGATGGGGGTCACGCGGGCCAGAGCATTGGGCGTCTGCGGAGGATAAAGAACTTCCTGCCCCTGGAACCTGTAGGCGACGCAAATCTGGATTTCATCAAGCCCGCCGAGCACGTCGATCTTCGTCAGGGCAATGGTGGTCGGGGCGCACAGGCGCGCCGTTTCACGCAACACAACAGCGTCAAGCCAGCCGCAGCGCCGGGCACGGCCGGTAGTAGCGCCGAACTCGCCGCCCTTCTGCTGCAAATGCATGCCAAGCGCCCCGTCAAGCTCCGTGGGGAAGGGGCCGGCCCCCACACGGGTGGAATACGCCTTGACGATGGCCACACGGGTGTCGATGGAATTACTGGGCACGCCGGACCCCACAGAGGCATTGTCGGCAATAGTATTGGAAGACGTCACATAGGGATACGTGCCGTGGTCAATATCCAGCATCACGCCCTGCGCGCCTTCAAACAGAGCCTTGCGGCCATCCTTTGCGGCGTCCGACAGCACTGCGCTGGTGTCGGCCAGATAGGGCAGGATGCGCGGCGCAAGGGAAATAAGGCGGCCCTGCACTTCCTGCGGATCCATGGTGGGCACGCCGTACAGCGAGGCAAAGAGAACGTTTTTCTCACGCAAGGCTTCCGTCACCTTGCGCAACACCAGGCCTGGTTCAGCCAGGTCGCCCGCACGAATACCGACGCGGGCCTTCTTGTCTTCATAGCAGGGGCCGATGCCCCGCCCCGTCGTACCTATTTTCGCCTCGGCGCTGTGGCCTTCACGGGCGGCGTCAACGGCGCAGTGGTACGGCATGATCAGATGGGCCTTGGGGCTGATTTTCAGGCGGTCGGGGCTGACATCGATCCCCTTGGCCGCCAGGGCGTCCACTTCCTCCAGGAAGGTCTTGGGATCAAGCACCACACCGTTGCCGATGACGCACACCTTGCCGGGATGCAGGATGCCGGACGGGATAACGTGCAGGATGTATTTTTCGCCGTCCACAATGACAGTGTGCCCTGCATTGTTTCCGCCCTGGAAACGTACTACAAGGTCAACCTCGCCGCTGAGCAGATCGACGATTTTGCCCTTGCCTTCATCGCCCCATTGAGCCCCGATGACGGTAATATTACCCATCTCCCTCTCCTTGGTCGTCCATACACGACGGAAAATCTTCGGCGTTCATCCGACAGGACGCGCCAAGTCATTGTTATACGGGCGTTTGCAAAAGGCGTCAACCTTCATGTCCGGACTTCATATCCATAGAAAATACACCCGGTTATTACGCCCGGAAAACAGGCTGAACGGGGCTGGCGACATGCTGTGCGCGCAGATAGGCAAGAGCTTCCCGCATGACGCATAAGGCGCGCTCCATACGCGCGGCGTCCGCCTGCGGCCCCATATGGCCCAAACGAAACACACGGCCCGCCATCGGCCCCAGACTGCCGCCGACCACAAGCCCGCGCCGGGCCAGTTCGTCACGCCATACCGGCCACTCCACGCCTTCCGGCACACAGGCGGCAGTAACAGTCGGGGAATTGACAGCCTCCGGACGAGTCCAGAGTTTCAGACCGATACGGGCCAACCCTTCCCGGCATTGCTGCCCCACGGCTTCATGCCGCGTAAAAATCTGTTCCAACCCTTCGTCCAGCATGGCGGACGCGGCGGCGTGCAGCGCGGCCACACCGAACCAGTTGGGCGTATAGGGAAAACGCATGGCATCGGCTTCCGCCCCATGAAAAGGCAGCAGCGCATCGTAGCCCTGATAGCCGACTTCGGCCATACGCGCCCAAGCGGCGTCGCTCACGGCCACCATGCTCATATCCGCCGGGCAGCCAAAGCATTTCTGGGATCCGCCAAGCAACATGTCCACATGCCACGCATCGGCCTCGACCCTCGCCCCGCCCAGGCTGGCCACGGCATCCACTGCGAACAGGGGGACGCCGTGCTCCGCCTTGAGACAGCCCAGCGCTTCCAGCGGATTCAGTGTGCCCGAGGGCGTTTCGCAGTGCACGGCGGTAAGCAGGACAGGGCGCACGCGGCGAATTGCCTCGTCCACAAGCTCCAGCGCCCTTTCATCAATGGTCGAATCGTAGGGCAGGGAAATTTTCTCCGCCCGGCAGCCCATAGCCGCAGCCATATCCGCAAAGCCGTCCCCGAACACGCCCGTCCCCACGGACAACACCATATCCCCCGGCTTGAGCACGCTTTTCATCGCTCCCCACAAGGCGACCATGCCTTCGCCGGTGGGCAGAACCACTTCGTGTTCCGTACCCGCGAAACGCCGCAACATGCCGCACGTGGCCTTGTACAGTTGCAGATATTCCGTGCCGAAACGGGGCGGGCCGTAATCACGGCGCAGAGCTTCGGCCGCTGCCGGGTGCAGGGTGACAGGGCCGGGATAGAACGGCAATTCAACATAGGAAGCAAACATGGCAAACCTCGGTATATGTTTCAATCCACAGTCGCCCCCTTCCTGCCGGCTGACTCCGCAGCCGGCGGACAGGGAACATGGGGATTCCCCCTCCCTGAAGAAAGGGAAGCAAAAAGGGATTTCATCGCCTTTGCCGTTTTGTCAAGTTCGCTTTTTCGATCGCTCTGTTGCGGAATAGGGAATACAAAGTATTCAGTATGGGATGGTACCAATCAGCCCCACACGGACAAGCCGATGTTGTAGGCCGCAACCGCCACGCCATAGGCCAGCAGCGTATTGAACACCACGGAGAACACCAGCCAGCGCCAGCCTCCGGCCTCATTCTTGATGACCACCAGAGCCACGAAGCACGGGGAATAGAGAAGAACAAAGAGCATCAGGGAAAGGGCGTTGGCGCGCGACCAGTCAGGCTGGGTGGCCAGGGTTTCCGCCAGAGAGCCGACGTCTTCAGGGTCAATTTCACCAAGTGAATACGCGGTGCCCAGAGTGGATACAAGGGCTTCCTTGGCGGCGATGCCGCTCACCAGGCCGACGTTGGTGCGCCAGTTGAAACCGGCGGGACGGGTCAGGGGTTCGAGCGCCATGCCCAAACGCCCCCCCACAGTATTCTGAAGCTCTGCCTCGGCCAGATTCTGCTGAGCCAGGTCAAGTTCATTTCGCGCCGCTTCGCGGGCGTCGTCGGAAGCATCGGAAGGCAGAGCTTCCAACTTTTGTTCAGCGGCAGCAATGGCCGCCTCATAGGGCGCGGCGGTCTGTTCATCAAGCTGAGGGAAGGTCATGGCGGCCCAAATCAGAATGGACGCGGCAAGCAGCACGGTTCCGGCCTTCTTGATATACATCCAGGCACGTTCCCAGCAATGGATGCCGATGGCGCGCAGGGTAGGCAGGCGGTACGGGGGCAATTCCATGACAAAGGGAGTGGATTCCCCCTTGATGACAGTGGAACGAAGTAGCCGGGCAACGACCAGGGCACAGACCCAGCCGGCAAGAAGCATACTCATCATCACGGTCGCTTCACTGCCGGGGAAAAAGACGCCAGCCAGCAGCAAGAATACCGGAAGCTTTGCGCCGCAAGGCATATAGGGAAGGGTCAGCAAGGTGGCCAGCTTCTCCCTGGGACTGCGCAGCGTACGCGTGGCCATGGCGCCGGGAATGGCGCAGCCGCCCGCTATGCCGCCTGCGGTGATATAAGCCATCATGGAATTGCCGTGCAGACCGAACGCACGGAAGATGCGATCCACCATATAGGCCATGCGCGCCATATATCCGGTGTCTTCAAGAAAAGCTACAAAGGCGAACAGGATAAGCACCAGAGGAACAAAGCTCAGTATGCCGCCCAGCCCGGCAATCAGACCATCGACCACCAGAGACTTAAACATTCCTTCGGGCAGCAAATCGGAGGAAACCTCGCCCATCCAGCCGAAGATATCTTCCACCCAGCCTTGCGGATACGCGCCAATCACAAACGTTGCCTGAAACACCAGATATAAAACAGCCAGCATGATGAGCGGCCCAAGCAGCGGGTTAACCAGAACCTTGTCCAGTTTGTCGCTGAGAGCGAGGCGGTCGCGATCCCCCACATGGGTGATGATGCCGTCTTTCAACATACCCCGGATAAACCCGTAGCGGTAGTCGGAAATAACAGCTTCCGGTGAAGTTCCCGTAGTGGAACGGATATGGGCGCTCACGGCATTGTATTCGGCACGCAGCACAGCTTCAAGCCGGGAATCGGCGGCCTGAAGCCGGTGCCAGGCTTCGGTGTCTCCCTCAAGCAGTTTGACTGCGAACCAGCGCACGGGAACAGTTGTTTTCCAGATCCCGGCCTCCGTAATCTGTTTCTCCATGGAGGTCAGCACCGGATCAAGATCAGAACCGTATGAAATCTGCAATCCCTCGCGGGCCGACGCCGAGCGCCCGATTTCAAGGGCGGCGGAAAGCGCTGCGTCCAATCCTTCCCCGGAGCGGGCCACTGTCTCTATAACAGGAGAGGAAAGCGCACGGGAAAGCCGGGCCGTGTCGATCTGATAGCCAACCTTGCGGGCTTCATCCATCATGTTCAAGGCAAGAACGAGGGGCTGCCCCATTTCCAGCAACTGCACCGTCAGGTACAAATTGCGTTCCAAGGCGGAAGCATCAGCCACGTCAATAACGGCCAGCGGCGGGTTTTCGGTCAGTTCCCTGCGAACGACGACCTCTTCCATGGAATAGGCGGTCAGAGAATAGGTGCCGGGGAGATCAACCAATTGCACGGCCTGTCCACGAGTATGCGCCACACCTTCCTTGCGTTCCACCGTCACGCCGGGGTAGTTGCCCACATGCTGCCGCGCGCCTGTCCAGGCATTGAACGCCGTGGTCTTGCCGCAGTTCGGATTACCCGCAAGGGCAATGCGCGGGCGGCCTTCTGCGTAACCGAGCACCGCCCCGTCGTGTTTGACCTCCGCGCTTCTGATTTGCCGCGCCTGACTCATGCCTTCACCTCCACGCTGATATAATCCGCTTCACGGTTACGCAGGGCCAAAGTGACTCCGGACAGACGCAAGGCAACCGGATCTCGCAATGGGGCATGCCCCACCACTTCCACTTCCACTCCGGGAACCAGCCCCATATCACGGATGCGGCGGCCCACTTCGCCATCTGCTCCCACACGCAAAATGCGGCCTTTCTGGCCTTCCTTCATTTCCCTCAATCCTATGGATTTGCTTTCCATCATGGTTAGGAACTCCTTTCTCGTATCCTCTCCGTCCCGCGCGGCGCGGGGCATGGGCAATTCAGCCGCTGACCACTTGACGCGTCATTTCACGATCATTTTCGCGTCCATGCGACTCCGCCGTCTCTCCGGCACCATACAGCCATGGCTTCGACCCGCTGCGCCAGGCTTGCGCATGGCAGATCATAGTGCGAAATATTTCATGTTGCGGAGCACCAGCCGCAACGTTTCACTGTCCGCTCAAAATAAAAATTGAATTCTATATTCAAAAATAGCGCAAAAAAATTACTCTGTTGAGATTATGGTGTTACCCTTTCCTTGCAGAAGGGCATATTGACGATCCGTCTTTCGGCGCACGAGAACAGCCGCTGCACCCGCAGCCGCAGCCGCCCCCCCTTGCCGTGATCGCCTGCCGTGCCTTGCGCACAACATACAACAGCGCCAGCACAATAATACCCCCAACAATCATTCCTTGCATAACCACTCCCTTATCATACGGCAAATTTTTACCGATCCGGCGGTATTCTTCTCATGTGATCGGGAAATTCTTCCCGACGACCTCTACTATGGCAATGCCGACCTTTTCTGTCAAGAAAAATGAAATACAATTTCAATTCTTTTTATATATTCTCATTCGATCCTATTATCTTGACCGCCGGAGGCGCGAGCGTTAGCGCGTATGGAGCGACTCTGAGGCTGCCTGGGGCATCAAAAGCCACGACTCTCAAGCCCTGCGCACAGGCGCTCCATATCAAGATGCGTCTCCAACACGTCAGCCAGACGTTCCAAAGAGGCGTCCGGTGAACACGGCGTCACGCCCCTTGCGCTCTTGCCTCTCCGGCGTCGCAGCCGGTTCAGAAAAGCGCAGCGCCAGGTGTCATCGTCAAAAAGTCCGTGCCCATACGTCCCCCAAAGCGCGCCTTTTCCCCCTTCTTGTTCCCGCATCCAGCCATGTTCCTCGCCATTGGCTGTCCGCGTCCAAACCTGTGGCAAGCCTTCCGCCGCCCCTGCCGGGCTTTGCGGCCCGAAAAGCTCCGTTCTGCCGTGGTGGATTTCATAGACGGTCAGAGGAAGCCCCAGTATCTCGTCCCGTGCCGTCGCTCTGCGTAAAATTTTGCCGGAGGTCAACGTTGTGACCAGGGGCAGAAGGCCGAAACCTTCCTCCACATGCCCCGCAGCATCTTCCAGGCCTTCCGGATCGGCAATGTATTTGCCCATCATCTGCATGCCGCCGCAAATACCGAGAATGTCGGCTCCTCCTTCCCGTTCCGCTTCCGCGCGCAGGGCCGTTTCCATACCGCTTTCCCGCAGAGTACGCAGGTCAGATGCTGTACACTTACTGCCGGGCAGGATAATCAGGGCAGGATCCCCCAGTTCATCAGGACACTTCGCCGCACGCACGCGTACCCCCGGTTCCGCCAGCAGGGGATCCAAATCCGAAAGATTGCTCAGGTAAGGCAGGTCAACAAGAACCACATCAAGTTCATCCTCCGGCGCTTCTGTCCGCGCGTCCCCCTGTCCTCCGCCCGGCTCGCGGCGCAAGATGCGCCCGGCCCGGTACGCCACGGAATCCTCTTCCGGCAGAAGCAGTTTTTCCACCCAGGGCACCACGCCGAGAAAAGGTTTACCCGTCAGGGCTGTCACCGCGTCCAGGGCAGGCGGCAGCAACGAGGCGTCTCCGCGAAACTTGTTGAGCAGCAATCCGTCCACCATGTCCCGTTCCCATGCTTCCATCAACGCCAGCGTACCTACCAATGAGGCGAAGACTCCCCCGCGGTCGATGTCCCCCACGAGGATCATGCGCGCGCGGGCTTCCCTGGCCATACGGGCATTGGCAAGGTCGGTCGCCTTGAGATTGATTTCCGCCGGGCTGCCCGCGCCTTCCAGAATCATGAGATCTCGTCCTTGTGCGAGTGAGGCGTAGGCTTCACAGACCTCGCGGAACAGTGCGGGCTTGAGCTGTTCATATTCCCGCACCCGATAATGGCCGCGCGCCTCCCCCAGAACAATGACCTGGGACCCCGTGTGCGACTGCGGCTTGAGCAGCACCGGGTTCATCCGGACATCGGGACGCAGGCCGCAGGCCCGCGCCTGAAGCGCCTGAGCCCGCCCCATCTCCTTGCCGTCATCCGTTACAGCGGAATTCAGCGCCATGTTCTGCGACTTGAACGGTGCGACGTTCAGCCCGCGCCTGGCAAAGAGGCGGCACAGCCCGGCGGCGATCAGACTTTTTCCGGCATCGGACGAAGTGCCCAGCACCATAATCGCCGGAGGCAGATCGGCGTGGCCGAGCAAGCCGCAAGGCAGTGATACAGAAGGGTGTGACATGATTTTCTCCCGAAATATGGCAGCCGCAAGTATGCCGGGAGCGCGCTGTCCTTGCAATACTCCACGCAAGACGCCATGCCGCAAGGCTTTGCACGCCACGTCTCCAAGACATTCTGTTGCAGAACCATGTTGATGGCGCTGCGCGAGACGTGTATTTCTAGCACGGCACGGGCGGCACCCCGGACAGGACGTTCAGTCCCACAGGCTCCACGCTGCCGGAGCATCCGCGGGTGAATTGCGGACAGTTTTCGTAAAAAGGGAGAAAACATGATTGCGGCATATATCGGACTGGGCTCCAACCTTGGAGATTCACCGGCGCAGCTGAGGCGCGCACTGGAAGAACTTGCTCTACTGCCGGATCTGCGGCTGGACGCCGTTTCATCCGTTTTTCGCACCGAGCCTCAGGGGCGGAAGGCACAGCCCTGGTTCAGCAATATGGTTGCGAAGCTGTCGTGTTCGGAAAAATGGACGCCGCAGAATCTGCTGCGGGAATTGCTGGCTCTGGAAACACGGATGGGGCGCACACGTGATCCGCACGATCATTTCGGCCCTCGGATCATTGATATTGATCTCTTGCTGTTTGGAGATGAAGCGGCGCATATTTCGGGTGACCCCGCGCTCGAATTGCCGCATCCGCGCCTGCATGAACGGGCCTTTGTCCTGGTCCCCTTGCATGAAATCGCTCCCCGGCTTATTCTGCCGGACGGACGCGCCGTTTGCGCCCTGCTGGCAGCTCTGCCCCATCGGGTGGAAGAAGACAGAATATACCAGTAAAGAGTCTCCCAAAGGAGTCCCGCATGATTTTCAAGGTTGTCATTTTCGCGCTGGTCGCTTACGCGCTGTATCGTATGTTTATGAATGACAGACAAAAGAAAGAAGAGAAATCGACCAGGGAGCAGGAAAGCCGCGTGGCTTCCGGCGAAATGGTTAAGGATCCGGTATGCGGCGCATACGTGGAAAAAGACAGCAGCCTCACAGTGCGTAACGGCGAAGTTGTGCATCATTTCTGCAGCTATGAATGCAGGGAAAAATACCTCAAGCAGCTTGAAGAACAGGGTAAGCTTGAGCGCTGACTTCATCAAGTGAAACACGGGCTGGCTTTGCGGCAACGGATGTTGCCGCCTGTGCCGGAGCAAAACCATACGCTCCGCGCAACACCGCCAACACGCTTCTATGACAGAGCCTTATGGTTTGAAATACGCCCCTTTCAGGGAGGGGCATGCGGATTGAAACATGATTTCCCCGTTGTTTTCGTTCCGCTCTGGATGACCGTGACTCTGCGTAATGGGGTAAAAATCACAACTACCCGCGTAGCGAGTGGTCTGCGCATCCCTGTAAGGGCTTACTACCGGCCAGCGCCTGAATGACGCTGGCTTTCACTTTGTTCAAGCCCAGTGCCGTAATCACCTTGCCCACATCTTGAAGGATGCCGCGGGCTCGCAGGCAAAATGTGCGGAAAAGCGTATGCGTGTATACATTACGCCGTTCAGTCCATGTTTTCCGGCGGGCGGCGTTCATCCACATCAGGAAAGAACTCCGGATCTCCCCGATGTCTCTCGTCCACAAACAGGGAACAGAAACATGCTCCGTATTCGCGGATATCCTCGTCGCGGTAGGCACAGGGGCAAATGATGTCCCTGTCTTTATCCCGTGATGTGGCGAGGCGGCATGGGCAGCAAAGATAGCCGTATCGCTCTTTGTTTTCCAGCAGACCTTCCGCTGTGGCAAGGCAATGTTCCTCATCGGCGTGCAGGAAATAGCCTTTCTGCTCAGCTGTTGCCTTGAGAACTTTCAGCAATGACTGCGGAGTCATGAAAGAGCGCCTCCCTCAGAAGTTGTTCGCGAAAACCGACGACAACCTTGCCGCCCGGTAAGATAATAGTGGGAAAAGAACCACGCGGATTATAGGATCGTACTTTGTCCATAAGATCCGAACGATTCTTGCCGTGGAATTCGTCGACAAAAAGCAGATGATACTTTGCGTCGTTCGCATCCAGGTATTCTTTGGTTTTTTTGCAGTGACGGCAGGTTGTCAGCGCGAACATGAAAGGCAGGCCGTCTTCTCCGGGGGTCTGTGACAGACCGAGAAGCTCTTCTTGCTCCGGCGTCAGGGCCGGTGATTCATCCTGCTGTTTCGCCGCGTCTTCGCCGCTTTTTAACTTGCGGAGGAAGAGCAGCGCCAGCACGGAGACAAGTGCGAGGGCTACAACGACGATAACGGTGGTATTCACTATGTTCCTCCTGAATTGGGACAGGCTCATGTCGCGCCGATTGAGCGCGGTAGTGTGCCGGAAGCAATACGCCTCGTGGGGATTGCTTATCATAAAGGTTCGGCAAAGGCCAGCCGGGTATGGTCATGTATCCACGGCCGGCTCGCTCGCGGCTCCGGCGGTCAAGGAGCGTTTCAACACTCTTCTCGAACAGAGACTAAAACTTTTTTCGATGACTGACGCATGGGCGGTAAACGCCGATGAGATAATAAGAACCGAAAGCGCGAATACCATCAGCACGGGTTATCACCCTGAAAAGATGCCGAATACATGACCGCATTCGTTCCATTTGTTCAGAAATGTCTTGACTCCAGGGGCGGGGCCATACATGCGTAAGCCCTGAGCCGAATGCTGCTGTACCTTGCCGTTGGCCGTGACATGCCGTATGAATGTGTCGGACTTTCTGGAATGAGTTAAGTAACTTCAACGCAAATTGCCTTGTTTTGCGACGGAATTGCGATGGGCTATTTCAGCGACGGATTTCACAAAGCGCTTGATCTGCTTCTGCACATGGATGATGCGACGATTTCCGCCATTAAGGCGACTCTCGTCTCCACCGGCTACGCTTTGAGTTTTGCCATACTTCTCGGTCTGCCCCTGGGCTTTCTGCTCGGCTACACGAACTTTCCCGGCAAAAAATTCCTTCGTCTCATTTCAGATACGCTGCTTGCCTTTCCCACCGTACTGATCGGCCTTATTGTCTATGTCTTCATCACATATCGCGGGCCGCTCGGGCAATGGGGTCTGCTTTTCACCCTGCCGGGCATGGTTATCGGCCAAACCCTTCTTGCTCTGCCCATCGTCATTTCATGGACGGCTCAGGCGGTCGAAAGCCTGGATCCCAGATGCCGGGAAACGCTTCTCACCCTTGGGGCGCGGCCCTTTCAACTGACCTGGCTGACCATCCGCGAAGTTCGCTACGAAATCGGCATGGTCTGTGTGACAGCATTTGGCCGGGTAGTGACAGAAGTGGGAGTCGCCATGATGTTGGGGGGCAATATTCGTTACGCCACCCGAACCATGACCACAGCCATTTCGCTGGAAACGAGCAAGGGGGAATTCGCTCAGGGCATAGCGCTGGGATTAGTGCTGCTGCTCATCGCCTTTGTGGTCAACTTTCTGTTGGCCTGGTTTAAGCACAAGGGGCGGGCATGAATACGCTCTTTGAAGCACACAATCTGCGCAAACGTTACGGTTCCCATACCGCGCTTTTCCTTCCGTCTTTCCGCATGGCGCGAGGGGAACTTGTCGCACTTACCGGACATAACGGATGCGGCAAATCCACCCTGCTGCGTCTGCTTGCTTTTCTGGAAAAGCCCAGTTCCGGTAGTCTGCACTATTTCGGTGACATGAACGAACCGCGTCGAGAAATCACGCTTTTGCTCCAGGATCCTTATCTTGTAAAAGATTCCGTGTTCCGCAATGTTACGCTGGGGCTTCATCTTCGGGGCCGACCTCACGATGAGCTTGCTTCTGCGTATACTGAAGCCATGCGGGCCGCAGGCTTTACGCAGCCGGACGTTATGGCCGCACGCGGCCCGAGAGAACTTTCCGGCGGCGAGCGTCAGCGCGTGGCACTGGCCGCACGCCTCGCTCTCAAGCCCTCCGTCCTTCTGCTGGACGAACCTACTTCCAATGTGGACACGGCCAGCGCACAGGCCATTATTAAGGCCATTGGCCGCAGCCTGGCCGGGGGAACCAGTGTGGTGTGTGCCACCCATGATCGGGATCTGCCGAATGCGCTCGACGCCCGCGTGGTACATCTTGCCGATGAAAACCTGTCACGCTGAAAGAAAAGGCCATGACTGTGCGTGACGTGTATTTTTCCTGCGGCACGGGCGGCCGCATTCGTTGCCGCAAAGGCGGCCCGTTTCCACACGGGCGAGCGGCAGTCGTCAGGCGACGAGGGAGCCTTGCGAATGGCGACGGCAGAGATAAGGCAGCTGTAGCCACGGCCGGATCGCTGCACTCGCGCCTCCGGCGCTCAATGTCACGAAATATCCCCAATAACGCCGGAAGCGTGTTTGTTTTTCAATTTGCTTGACCAGTTTTTTTTTTGCCCTATCCTGACTACAGGCTCAAGCATTCCCTGCACAGTACATGCCGGGCAACATTTGCCGAGAGCGTTTCAACCGTAAAGAGCTTTAAGGAGAAAAGACATGTTTCGCTTCCTCCGGGTCAACATGGCCACCAAAAGTTGCGTGTTCGAGGATATACCGGCCGAATACGCCGGGCTGGGCGGTCGTGCCCTGACATCGACCATTATTGCACGCGAGGTTACTCCGACCTGCACGCCCCTTGGTCCCCACAACAAGCTTGTGTTTGCCCCCGGCCTGCTGGGCGCGACCAACAGCCCCAATGCCAACCGTATTTCCGTAGGCTGCAAGAGCCCGCTCACGGAAGGCATCAAGGAATCCAACTCCGGCGGACAACCCGGAGGACACCTCGCCAAGCTCGGTATTCTGGCTATTATTGTGGAAGATATGGCCACGGAAGGCGAATGGTGGCAGCTTGAAGTCAGCAAGGATTCCGCAAAGCTTGTTCCCTCCCCGGTAGGCGGCCTGAACAACTTTGAAGCCGTGGGCAAACTTATCGAAACGTACGGCAAGGATTGCAGTTACGTCACTATCGGCCGTGCCGGTGAATTCAAGCTCACCGCCGCCAGTATCGCCTTTACCGATCGCGAATTGCGCCCCATGCGCCATGCCGGACGCGGCGGCGTGGGAGCGGTGATGGGTTCCAAGGGCCTGAAGGCTATCATTGTCAACCCCGAAGGGGGCAAAAATCATCCCCTGCACGACGAACAGGGCTTCCGGGAAGCGGCCAAGCGTTTTGCCAAGGCGCTTACTGAACATCCCGTCACGGGACAGGGACTGGCTGAATACGGTACCGCCGTACTGGTAAATATTCTCCATGAGGCGGGAGGACTGCCCACCCGCAATTTCACAAGCGGGCAGTTTGAAGGGCACGAGGCCGTATCCGGCGAGCGTATGAACAAGCTCACCAAGGAACGCGGGGGCGAAGGCGTCGTAGCCCACGGCTGCATGAGCGGCTGCATCATCAAATGCAGCGGCCTCTTCCCCGATACCAAGGGCAAGCTGATCAGCAAATGGCCCGAGTACGAAACGCTGTGGTGCTTCGGCCCCCATTGCGGCATTGACGATCTCGATCTCATCGCCCACTTCGACCATATGTGCGATGATTTCGGCGTGGACACCATTGATGTCGGCGTAGCCATAGGCGTGGCCATGGCGGGCGGCGGTATCCCCAAAGGAGACGGCAAGGCAGTGCTGGAAGCCATGCAGGGCATCAGCGACGGCACGCCCCTGGGCCGCGTCATTGGCTGCGGCACTGCCACCACCGGCCGTGTATTCGGCGTGCGCCGGGTGCCCTGCGTCAAGGGTCAGAGCCTCCCGGCCTACGACCCCCGCGCGGTCAAGGGCGTGGGCGTAACCTATGCCACAACCCCCATGGGTGCGGATCACACCGCCGGGTACTCCGTAACGGCCAACATTCTCAGTGTCGGCGGCAAGGTCGATCCCTTGAAGAAGGAAGGGCAAATCGAGCTTTCCCGTAATCTTCAGGTCGCCACGGCCTCCGTGGACAGTGTGGGCTTGTGCCTGTTCACCGCTTTCGCTATTCTGGATGTGCCGGATGCGCTGCCCGCCATTGTGGACATGCTGAACGCCAAGTACGGCTGGAATCTCACCGGTGATGACGTGGTCACTCTTGGCCAGCGCATCCTGTCCACGGAAGTGGACTTCAACCGGCGCGCAGGCATCACGGAAGCTGCGGATCACCTGCCCGATTTCTTCAGCGACGAGCCGCTTCCGCCGCATAACACCACGTTTGACATTACTCACGAAGAACTGAAGACAACCTTCAACTGGATCAAGTAAGCAATACCCCTGTCCCCGCACCCGTTCCCCGCGGGTGCGGGAGAACTGTCTTTCTTCAGGATTTCCTTTATGGTTTGAAGCATGAGCGTACTCGTCAAACTCAGCACCACCCTGCGCGACCACATACCCGGCTATAACCCCGAAACAGGCTTGGATGCCGATCTCACAGCATGCGCGCCTCTCCCCACGGCGGAAACGCTGGCCCGACATATCGGTCTGCCGCTGGAGGAAATTAAAATCGTCATGGTCAATGGACGCCGGCAGGAACTGACCAGCCCGGTGTACGATGGAGATCGCGTAGCGTATTTTCCTGCTGTGGGAGGCGGCTGATATGTCCGTTCCCTGCGATGAAACAGAAATACGCCGCCTGCTGGAGCCGCACGCGGCATACGGAGCGGACGGCATGCCCTGTGTGGGGCGCGAAGCTGTCGCCACTCTGGCCCAAGCACTTGGCCTTACTGTGAAAGAAACCATGATTGTCCTGCTGGACATGGATATCTGGCCGGAACGGTTTCGCCGCAACCAGGGAGTATTCAGCGCCAAGCAGATGGCGCGTCTGCTCTCTCGCCGTGTTTTTATCGCCGGATGCGGCGGCCTGGGCGGGCATGTGGCAAGCCTGCTGGCCCGTATGGGCGTGGGAGGCTTCCGCCTGTGCGATCCTGATATCTTTGAGGAAAGCAACCTCAACCGTCAGTATTTCTGCACGGAAAAAACACTGGGGAAGCCAAAGGCCCTGGTTTCCCGGGATGGACTGCTGGATATTGCATCCTATCTGGATGTTGACGCACATGTAATCGCCGCCGCGCCCGACAATCTCCCCACACTGCTGCAAGGCATGGATGCTGCGATTGACTGCCTTGACTCCGTGCCCCGAAAAAAAATGCTGGAAGAAGCCGCACACACAGCCCGAATCCCCTTCCTGCACGGTTCCGTACTGCGCGATGAAGGTTTTGCCTTCCTGTCAACGTCTTCCTTTCAGCTTGCCGCCATGTACCCGCTCATTCCCGCAGGCACGGATTCTTCTGCCGGACAAAACACGGCAGGCACGGCGGCCGCCGGAACGGCCTGCCTCATGGCTTCACTGCTGGGGAAAGGGCTTGCTTCAGAAAGCCCGAAAGATTCCCCTCTCTTTCATCTGGACTATTCGGTTCCGGAAATGGAACGCTTTTGCCTTGCCCCCCGCTGATTGCCATAAAGACAAAAAACTTTATTGACCCACGCGGGCAGCCTCCCCCGCCTTTACGGACGGCTTCAGCGTTTCTTCCATAAACTGGCGGCATGAGCGAATATCGTGGAGGTTCACATAATGTTTTGCGGAGAGAGCCCACAGGGCAAGCACGTTGAACCGTGGAATTTGTGAGCGCCATCAGGTAAAAATTTTGCGAGGCCATATAGCGCGATCACATTCACCTGTTTGTCTCAATTTCACCGAATCTTGCGGCAAGCAAACTTGTGCAACAGTTAAAATGAATGTTCGGATTCACGTCGCCCGTACTGGGGCCGCCAGCGGAGTCCAGAGCCGCAGTCTTTGGCCAGATGGCGACCAGTGCCAGACATCACCCATCTTACGGAAATCAAGAGCCGGGCGGCCTTTGTGGCAGCAAAGGCCGCCGCGCATCATCTGAACCGGCGGAACAGTCGCCGAACACCTCGCCAACTCAAAATTCAGATACCGCCCGGCAGAAAAAACACCTAATTTCCGTCATATTCCCAGAGTATCTCTCCTGTCTGTGCCGTGCCGTATCCGCCCATCGCCTGCACGGCGCTCTTGAAGTCTTCCGAGCGAATGACCTCAAACAGAGCGATGATACGCTCATCCCGCGCATAGCGGACAGGAATGACCAGATCATACTCTTCCACGCCCACGGGCATGAACTCCAGGCCCAGCGCATTGGCGGCAGCGCGCACGCCGAGCCCCGCATCCGCTCTGCCGGACAATACGGCGGCGGCCACGTTCATGTGCGTGTATTCTTCATCCCTGTATCCCGTGATGCAAGAGGAAGAAATGCCGCGCTGCTCCAATTGGTAGTCCAGCAACACGCGCGTGCCGCTCCCCCTCTGACGGTTGATGAAGCGTATCCCCTCGCGGGCAAGATCTTCAAATGCGTGAATTCCGCAAGGGTTGCCGGGCAGGAGGATAAAACCTTGCTCCCGTTCAACAAGCCGAACCAGCAGAGCGGATTCACCCGCAAGCTGTTCCCGAACAGCTCTCCGGTTGTAGACGCCGGACGCCTCATCCAGCAGGTGACAGCCCGCCACATGACACTGGCCCCGCCGCAGAGCGATCAGCCCCCCCAGAGAACCCACATGTGCGGAAGTCAGGCGGAAACGCGGGTGCGTACGGCGCAGAAAGCTGTCAATGAGGTCAAGTGTATTGTCATGGCTGCCAATGGCCAGCAGCGCCCCTTCAATTTGTTCACGCGGGCGCAGTAATTCCGTCTGTACGGCTCCTCCGGCGTCAATGCCTTCACTGTCACGCGGAATGCGAATCACGCCATCCGCGCGGGAAAGACTGGTCACGGTGCCCGCGCCGCGCGGCAGGGGCACGGCATAAAACTTGCCGTCCACACAACCCAGTTTAACCCGGATACGCTCTTCCATGCCGGGGCGTGACGGGAGCGGATTGCAGGGGAAAGCATCCACATTTTCCCGGCGAGGCAAGGCACGCTTTTGCCACAGGGCAAGAAGCGGCGTTACGAATTCCTCCATGGCCACTATGGCGGATACCGGGTACCCCGGCGTGCCGATAATCGGAACTTCACGATCCGCGGCACGCACTACGCCCAAAGCCGTAGGTTTGCCCGGCATGACGGCCACGCCATGCACCAGCAGTTCGCCCATTTCCTTGATGACATGGGCGGAGTAATCATGACTGCCTGCCGAAGATCCGGCGTTGAGCACCACCATATCCGCGCCGTTCTCCACCGCGGCGCGGATTGCGTCGGCAATGGCCGCGGGATCATCGGGCACGATGGGCCGTGTTTCTGCCCGACCTCCGGCTTCGCACACCAGAGCGGAAAAGACATGAGAATTGAATTCGGGCAAACAGCGCCCGGATCGCAACTCCTCTTCTCTGGCCTCAGTCAATGCTACAATTTCCGATCCGCTGGGGATAACCGCGACTTTCGGCTTCCTGAACACCGGAGGGTAAAGTACTCCGGCGGCGGCCAGCGCTCCGATTTCATACGGGCCGATCACGGTGCCCGGCGCCAGAATAATTTCCGTGGCCACCATATCCTCGCCAAGTTTCCGCACATGCTGCCAGGGGAAGGCGGCCTTTTCAATCACGATACTTCGGCCTTCATCCTCCGTATTCACATTTTCCACCATGATCACGGCGTTTGTACCTTCAGGCAAGGGGTGCCCCGTGTTGATCCAGAAAGCTTCCCGGCCTGCTTCCAACCGCAACGGCGAGCGCGTGGACGCCGCAAATGTGGCTTCAGCCTTTACGGCAATGCCATCCATGGCGGCCCCGTGAAAGGCAGGAGAAGAACGCATCGCTTCCACCGGGCGGGAGATCGTCCGGTGCAACGCCTCGGACAGGGGCACACATTCCTCGCCCGGTCCGGCGTTCAGTTCGGCAATGCGGGCAAACCAGCGGGCGCGGGCTTCCTCAGGAGTCAACAACGTGAGGTAGGTATGTCGTTCCATGCGTTATTCCTTATGTTCCAGCCATAGTGTATGCCAATCGCAATCAGAGCAGCAATTCCGCTTCCACCTGTTCCCCGGCGTACAACCCTTCCCGGTTTTCCGGGCAAACCACCAGGGCATCCGCGGCTACCAGCCCCGACACCAGGCCCGACGGACCAAGCACAGGTTCCGCAACATATCCGTTATTTGTCCGCTCCAGCCGGACACGGATGAAATCCCGCCGCCCCGGCGCCGAGGCCACCGCTCGGGAAAGCACCGCAGACACACGCGGAAGAAATTCTTCCCGCTGCCTGCCATGCAGACGATCCAGCAGAGGAAGTAAAAACACGCGTGCGCAAATCAGCGCGCTCGCCACATGACCGGGCAATCCCATCATGCACTTGTCACCCGCCTTTGCCAGGATGAACGGCTTTCCGGGGCTTATGGCCGCGCCATGCGCAAGCAGTACGCTGTCCGCTACAGAGGTAAAGACATCCACGGTATGATCCCGCATTCCCGCCGACGATCCGCCGGACACCACGACCACATCTGCCCCGGCAAGAGCCTCATCCACCGTCGCGCGCAAGCGGGCAGGGTCATCCCGCACAAGCCCGGCCATGCGGACTTTCGCTCCGGCCCCACGGCACAACGCCGCCAAAGAATGAGAATTGACATCCCGCACCTGCCCCGGCGCGGGAACACGATCCACCGGAACAACTTCATCCCCGGTTGAAACAATAACCACGGCTGCGGCACGTCGCACCACAACATTTTTTTGCCCAAACGCCGCCAGCAGACCAATTTCCTGCGGACGCAAGCGGCGCCCGGCGGGGATCATTTCCGCCCCGCATGCCGCGTCTTCATCATACATGAGCACATTGTCGCCCGGAGCCTGCGTGCGAACAATCTCCACCAGGTTGCCTCCGGCCTGGCGCGAATACTCCACCATGACTACGCAGTCCGCCCCCTCCGGCAACATGCCGCCTGTCAAAATACGAGCGGCATGTCCTTCGCCGAGAGAAAAGTCCGGGACTCCCCCCATGGGGCAGTCTCCCACGCATTCAAGCAGAGCGGGCGAAGCTTCCTGCGCGCCGAAAACGTCACGCGCCCGCACGGCATACCCATCCACGGTAGAACGGTTGAAACCGGGCAGATCACACGGCGCGCGCCATCCTTCCGCAAGACGTCTTCCGGCAGCCTCATCCAGCGCGGCCACCTCCTTCGGAAGCGGCGAAAATCCATTAATAAAAGAAAGAATCTGATCCACAGACTGCAAGGTAAGAAAGGATTTCATGCGCGGCTCCTGAAAATGTGTGCGTCGTGCCGATATATGCTGACGCGGCTTCTACCCTACCCTTTTGCGCTTCTTTTGAAAACCGGCCGTCTCAACCGGCGGCAGCGCGCTCTGGCTCATATTGCACCGTTTTCGGAGCTGCCGGCTTTATCAGCGATATCACTGGTTGATGACGCTGCGCGTGGTGTGCGGTTTTGCTCCGGCATGGGCGTTCTGCAACAGAGCGTATGCTTTTCCCTTGTTTACTCCGGCGCGTTTCTGCCGTATTTAGTCGGGGAGTTTCAACAGCCACCTTTTTCTTTTTCGCAAGGAGTTTTCCGTGTCCGAAATGCGAGAAACGCCGCTTGCCTCCTGGCACAGGAGTCACGGGGCGAAAATGGCCCCCTTCGCCGGATGGGACATGCCCATCCAGTATGAGGGCATTCTGGCGGAACACAACCACACCAGAAGCGCCGCATCGGTTTTCGATATCTGCCATATGGGGCAGTTCATGCTTGAAGGCGAAGGGGCCGCCGAAAAACTGTCCCGCGCCGTGACCCATAATCTTGACACGCTCAAGGAAGGTAAATGCCGCTATGGTTTCCTGCTCAATGAAAAGGGCGGTGTGCTGGATGATCTCATCATCTACCGTATGGGAACGGACAAATTCTTCCTGGTAGTCAACGCCGCCTGCGCCGAAGGCGACTTCGCCGCATTGTCCTCGCGCGTACCCGGTATGGTCAGCGATATTTCCCCCCGTATGGGCAAAGTTGATCTGCAAGGCCCCGCGTCCCTTGACGTTCTGGAAAAACTGCTGGGGCAGAACTTCCATGATCTCGGCTATTTTTCCTTCCGCGAATGTGAGTTTCGGGGAATGCCGCTGCGAGTGAGCCGCACGGGTTATACCGGAGAACTCGGATACGAACTGTATCCCCCCCGCGACATGACCGAAGAACTGTGGATCGCCTTGCTCGAAGACGAACGCGTCAAACCCGCAGGGCTTGGCGCACGCGATACGCTGCGGCTGGAATGCGGGCTGGCCCTGTATGGTCATGAACTCGACGCCGACCATACTCCGGCGGAAGCCGGTATGGGCGGCATGCTCACCAGCACTGCCCCCTATGTGGGGCATGAACAGGCCAAGGAAATCAAGGCGCAGGTTCTTGTGCCTCTGAAGCTTGAAGGCCGCCGCACCGTGCGCAACGGCGATGCCGTGGCCCTGCCGGGTGAAAGCGCCGCGATCGGCAAAGTGACCAGTGGTTCCTTTGCCCCCTCGCTGGGCTATGCCGTGGCGCTTGCCTATGTTGATAAAGAATACGCTGACCGCGATGCCTTCGAGCTTGTGTCCGGGCGCAGTGTACTGCCCGCGAGCAAGACGGATTTGCCGTTCTACAAAAACGGCACCGCGCGCATGAAGTTTTAATCCCGCTCATAGCTGGAGCAGTTTAAAATAACATGGCTCACGGAGTTGACGAAATTGAACGGGGCGAGAAACTCCCTGGCAAAGCCCCTGTAAGTTTTCATGTTAAACTGCCCTCATGACGCTGCCGCCACGGCGCGGCATATCAACCTGACAATGGAGAACGACAATGAATAACCCCACCAATCTTCTGTATGCCGAATCTCATGAATGGGTGCGCGTGGAAGGCGATGAAGCCGTCCTCGGCATCACGGATCACGCCCAGCACTCTTTGGGCGACATCACCTATGTCGAACTGCCCGCCGTGGGCGATACGCTTGCCTCCGGGCAGGAAATGGGCGTGGTTGAATCCGTAAAGGCGGCCAGTGACCTGTATTCTCCGGTGCAGGGCGAAGTTGTTGCCGTGAACGAGGCGCTGAACGACACACCCGAATTAGTCAATCAGTCCCCGTATGAACAGGGCTGGATGGTGCGCGTGAAACTTTCCGCCCAGCCTGACGGCCTCCTGTCTGCGGCTGATTACGAAAAAGTCTGCCAGGAATAACCTGCCCGCCGCCTTGCAACCTCCTGCAAACCCGCCTCCGGCGGTTTTGCAGCAAAGGATATCCATCATGCCGTACATCCCGCATACAGAGGAAGAAACCAGGGCCATGCTCGACGTTGTCGGCGCGCGTACGCTGGATGACCTCTTTGCCGATATCGCGCCCGACATGCGCCCCAAAAGTTTTAATCTGCCCTCCGGCCTCAGCGAAATGGAAGTCTGCTCCCGATTGGACGCTCTGGCTGCGGCCAACCATACCAATGTGGTCAGCTTTCTTGGCGCGGGCTTCTATGATCACCATATCCCCAAGGCGGTAGATGCCCTCGCCTCGCGCGGCGAGTTCATGACCGCCTATACCCCCTACCAGCCGGAAGTTTCACAAGGAACGCTTCAGGCCATTTTTGAATTCCAAACGTCCGTGTGCCGCCTGATGGGCATGGATGTAGCCAACGCCTCCGTCTACGATGGAGGCTCCGCCCTGTTCGAGGCGGGCATGATGGCGTTCCGTCAAACCCGCCGCCACAAGCTGGTTATTGATGAATGCGTCAACCCCATCTGGAGGGTCATGCTTTCCACCTATACGGCCAATCAGCATTGCGAAATCGTCACTGTTCCGCACAAGAACGGCACGAGCGACAAAGACGCGATCAAGGCCGCCGCAGACAAGGATTGCGCTGCCGTCATGGTGCAGAATCCCGGCTTTTTCGGAGCTGTGGACGACTATACGGATCTTTTTGCCCATGCCAAAAGTCAGGGGGCGCTCGGCATCATTTCCGTCTACCCGGTCATGCAATCCGTACTCAAAACACCCGGCGAAATGGGAGCCGATGTCGCCGTGGCCGAAGGTCAGGAGCTGGGCATGCCCCTGTCCTTCGGCGGCCCCAACCTCGGCCTGATGGCCTGCCGCAAGGAACTGGCGCGCCAGATGCCGGGCCGCATCGCGGGCCGTACTCACGACGTGGACGGCAAAACGGGCTATGTGCTCACGCTTCAGGCCCGGGAACAACATATTCGCCGCAGCAAGGCTACCTCCAATATCTGTTCGAACCAGGCGCTATGCGCTCTGCGCAGCCTTATGTACATGTCCATGCTCGGCCCGGAGGGGCTGGCCCGTACCGCCGAACTGGGCATGGAGAACCTGCGCTACGCGCTTGACCGCTTAACCGCCATCCCCGGCGTGAAGCTGCTGAACGATGCCCCCTTCGGCAATGAATCCGCCATCGTGCTGCCCGTGAGCGCCTGTGAACTGGCCGACCGTCTGACCCGCAAGGGGTACGTGCCGGGCTTCCCTGTGGGGAATTATTACAAGGGCATGGATAATGTGCTGCTTCTCGCCTGCACGGAAAAGCACAGCCGTGAACAGATTGGCATTCTCTGTGAAATGATGGCTTCCGAACTCCGGGGAGGCATGTAATGAAAACGCTGTTTGAACAATCCTGCCCCGGCCGCGTTGGGGTTATACCCCGCAAGCCCGCCAAACGGGCCTCCGACATGCTGCCCGCCTCCCTGCTCCGCAAGGAGGCTCCGCGCCTGCCCGAACTTTCCGAACTGGATGTGGTACGCCATTTCACCGGGCTTTCCCGCCTCAATTACTCGGTAGACGGCAACTTCTACCCTCTCGGCTCCTGCACCATGAAATATAACGCCAAATTCACGGAATACGCAGCAGCGTTGTCCGGGTTCTCCAGCCTGCACCCGCTCATGGCCCAGTTGTGCGGGGCGGGGCGGTATACGCAGGGAGCGTTTCAGGTAATCTGGGAACTTGAACAGCAGCTCTGTGAAATCACCGGCATGAAAGCCTTTACGCTCCAGCCCATGGCCGGAGCCAACGGCGAATTTACCGGCGTCATGCTCATTGCCGCCTACCATCGGGACAAGGGCAACAAAAAGACGAAAATCATCATTCCGGATTCCGCCCACGGCACCAACCCCGCCTCCGCCACTCTGGCGGGTTACGACGTGGTGAACATTCCTTCGCGCGACGGCATCATTGACCCCGAAGAACTTGAAGCCGTGCTCGACGACGAAGTGGCGGCGTTGATGATGTGCCCCAATACGCTCGGCCTGTTTGAAAACAACCTCCCGCGCATTGTGGAAAAGCTGCGCCGGGTGGACGCCCTGCTCTACTATGACGGCGCGAATATGAACGCCATTATGGGCAAAATGCGCGTGGGCGATGTGGGGTTCGACGTGGTACACCTGAACCTGCATAAAACCTTCGGAACACCGCACGGCGGAGGAGGCCCCGGTTCCGGCCCCGTGGGCGTGAGCGAACGCCTGGTGCCGTTCCTGCCTGTTTCTCGCGTGGAAAAACAGCAGGACGGCAGTTTTGTGCTCTGCTACGACAAACCTAAAAGCATCGGGTATATCGCGCCCTTCTACGGCAACTTCGGCGTATGCCTCAAAGCCTATGCCTATATCCTGCGCCTTGGCGGCGAAGGCTTGCGCCGCGCTTCCGAATACGCGGTGCTCAACGCCAACTACCTGCACAAGAAGCTGGCGCATACGCTGGATATTCCGTATGAACGCCTGTGCATGCACGAATTTGTGGCCTCCGCGCCCAAAGGCATGCGCGCGTTGGACATTGCCAAGGCCATGCTCGATCGCGGCGTGCACGCCCCCACGATTTACTTTCCGCTCATTGTGTCTGAATGCCTCATGTTCGAGCCTACGGAAACGGAAAACAGGGAAACCCTGGAAGGCCTCGTCGCCATGCTGGAAGATATTGTCAAAAACGGCCGGGAGAATCCGCAGACGCTGCTGGATGCCCCCATCCACACGCCCGTGCGGCGGCTTGATGAAACTGCGGCTGCACGTCAGATGATTCTCACGGAAGACATGGCAAAATAAGCAAGCGCTTCTTGTTTGAGAGCATTCTGCTGTTGAACGTATCCGCGGGCCAGACCTTATGGTTCGGCCCGCGGGCTTCATCGAAAGCGGATTTGAGCGCAAAACGCAAACGAGAGCGAGTATCGGCAACGCCGATCGAGCGTCATCAGAAGGCCGCGGAAGCAATGCCTCGCGGAGCGGAGCCTAGAGCATTTTCTTTTTGAAAATGCTCCCGGAGTCGAGCGAAGTGAGACTCCGTCGCGACGCCGCAGTAGCCGCAATTCACTTGCGGCGTAAAGCTCCGGCGGAGGCGTGAAACCTGCGGGTCAGAACATAGGGTCTGGCTGGCAGATAGTTTCAATCACAAAACGCTCTAGGTGAAGGGTATCCCGCCCGCCCCCCGAAAAGGGGGGAGAGGGGCCCGAAACGTAACATTGCAGCTGGCAAAATAAAGGGGAGAGGAGGGGCGCTTTCGCGCGGCCTTCCTCTCCCATGCTTATGTCTGTGGGCGCAAAGAGCTTATTCGGGAACAATCTCCTTGAATTCGTCTCCGTAGCCGTCCTTGACGATCCTGTCCTCCTTCAGCAGCGTCAGCCAGCGCCGGATGGTGCCAATAATGACGAAAAGCATCATGATCATGACCAGCGCGCTGAGGAATACCAGCAGATACTTGTCGCCCGGCAGATACTGGTACAGGATCAGCCAGATGCCTGCCCAGAAGGTGATGACTGTCATGAATACGCCGGGAATGCCGGTAAGCAGGGCGTATCTGGTCTTGTTCATGCGCAGCAGCACGGTTGTGCCGATGAGCAGGGTCACGGAAGCCAGCAGCTGATTGCTGATCCCGAACAGGGGCCAGATATTGCTGATGTCGCCGCTGTAAACCAGATAGCCCCATGCGCCGGTGAAAAGGAAGCTGGTTACGACAACGCTCGGCCACCAGTTGGTATCACCCCATTTGGGGGAAATCTTTCCCAGCATTTCCTGGAGGAAGAAGCGGCCCACGCGGGTGCCGGCGTCCACGGCGGAAAGGATGAATACGGCCTCGAACATGATGGCGAAGTGGTACCAGTAGGCCATCAGGTGGCTCATGAACGGAATCTGCGAGAAGATGTGCGCCATGCCCACAGCCAGAGACACGGAGCCGCCGGGCCGGTTCATGAGCGTTTCCTGCACAGCCTGTTCAAGAGCGGGAAGCTCCTGCACATGCATGCCCAGGCTGTTGAAGGCATCCGCCGGGGAGTTGATGGCAAAGTAGTCCGCGGGAATGAGCACGCAGGCCGCGATCAGCGCCATGACGGCCACAAATCCTTCCAGCAGCATGGCACCGTAGCCCACAAAAAGCACATCGCGTTCACGGCCGATCATCTTGGGCGTGGTGCCCGTGCCGATGGTCGCGTGGAAGCCGGACAGCGCGCCGCAGGCTATGGTAATGAAGATGAAGGGAATAACCGGCCCGCTGACGATGGGGCCTCCGCCTCCGGTAAATTCGGTGAAGGCGGGCATGTTGAAATTCGGCATGACGAAAAGGATGCCCAGGGCCAGAGCCAGAATGGTGCCGACCTTGAGGAAGGTGGACAGATAGTCGCGCGGCAGAAGCAGCAGCCATACGGGCAGTACGGAAGCGATGAATCCATACACCGGAATGGCGATGGACATGGGCTTCTTGTCGATATCCAGCCAGCCGAACCATTCGGGATGGGCCGTCACCCAGGGGCCGGAAAGCAGGCACAGGGCCAGGAGCACGATGCCGATAAGGGATGCCCCCAGCACGTCCCCCTTGCGCCAGATCTGCATGTACAGCCCCATGAGGATGGCGATGGGAATGGTTGCGGCTACGGTATAGGTGGACCACAAACTGTTGTGCATGGCGTTGACCACGGCGATGGACAGCCCGGCCAGGGTCAGAATCAGAATGGCCAGTACGGCCCAGGCCGTTACCGCGCCGGTGGTCTTGTCTATTTCCCGCGAGGCGATGTAGGCCAGACTCTGGCCGCGATGGCGCACGGAACAGAAAAGAACCACCATGTCATGCACCCCGCCCGCCAGCACGCAGCCGATGAGAATCCAGAGCAGACCGGGCATGTAGCCGTACTGCGCGGCCAGCACGGGACCAAGCAGAGGCCCCGCGGCCGCGATGGCCGCGAAATGGTGGCCGAACAGAACATACTTGTTGGTTTTGATATAGTCGTGACCATCGGCGTATTTAACCGCCGGGGTTTCACGCGCGTCATTCAGGTTCAGAACCTTCTGCGCGAGAAACAGACCATAAAACCTGTATCCGATGGCAAAGACGCACAGTGCGGCGAAAATAACGGTCGCGGCGTTGAGGCCGGTTGAGGCTTCCATATACATCCTCCTCAGGCGGAATTGCACTGCCGTAAAACTGTTTTGCAGCGATCCACGAAAAAGGGCGGAGCAAATGCTCCGCCCGCGTAGGCGACTTCGGGGAACGGGTTCACGACCGGCCTGCATTGCCCAAAATACGGGCAGACCGGCGGAGCCGCTTCAAATTCTTCGGAGTCCTGCGCGGGACATCAAAAATGAACGAATCGCATGGTTCGCAGTAGACGCGGTATCCGGGCCGCCAGGGTCTGGCGTTTCTTCCGCGGGGCGCGGGAGCCGCGGAGGACAGTGTGCGGGGACGGAGGGGAGAGAAGAAAGAGAAAACGGCGAACATGGCTTTTTCCTTTACGTTTCGATATGAAAAGCGGAAGCGTTCCGCATGTTCCCCGGGGGAGATGCTGCGGGACGTCGAGGGAGCTTTCTCTTTGATTTGGATTATGTCATGCCATGTTCAGCGGGGCTATTATAATTTGGCCATGTTTGGAACATGGCTCTGTAACGGCATATACGGGATACGTCATACACAGCGCCGTCAACACGGTTCTGCTGAAGTATTCGTAACGCGTTCGCGCTGAAGGCTCATGGCGTCGCCCTTGCGTTAACGTGTGCGGCCCCTGTCTTCTCCGCCCGAAAGGCAGGGGAAACAGGGGCCGCGGGACAGTCCGGCGCTATGATTCGGTCACATCTGCATTTTTGCCAGAACTTCAGAGAGTCGGGCCGCGTGGCGCGGGTCCATGTAGGAAAGAACTTCGCCGGATTGTTTGCTCTTCATGCCGGTCAGAATTCTGACGGCAACTTCCTCATCTACCGTGGTAAGGGCCGCGGCGGCCTGCCGGGGTTTCATGTTCGCGTACATGTCCACAAGCTGTTTGAATTTGTCGTCCTGCGTGCTCGTGGCCTCCTGAATCATGGTCTGGATGCGTCCTTCCAGGCCGTGCAGTTCCGTCATGCGGTGTTCCATCTGCTGCTGAAGGGCAAGGAGTTCCTGTTCCTGACGGGTCAGTTCGGCCTGTTTTTGCGCCGCGCTGTCACGGGAAATATAGGGTTTGACGTTGGGCGCGGGGGGCGTGGGGATTACGGCTTCATCCGGGCGGACAACCCGCACGTCCGGGACATGGGGCTGGGCTCCGGGCTGAGCGGCGCGGACGTCGGGTGCGGGTATGGCGGGCGGCACGGGAGCAAGGTCGGCGGCATAGGCTACCGAAGAACCAAACAGGCGGGAGGAGCCGAGAGCGGTACGGGAGGAAGCCAGGGCCAGAGCCTCTTCCACCGGAGCCGCCGGGCCCGCGGCATGTTCACTGCTGTTTTCACCGCGGTGTTCGGAAGGAAGGGCGGCCTCCGCTGCAAGGTCGTCCGGCAGCCCGGCACTGGCGACAAGCGGCGCGTTTTCCGACACGGGCCGGACATCCGTCGTAATTCCGGCGGGAACCTGTTCCCGTTCGGCCACGGTGGAGACACCTGGTTCCCGTGTGTCATAAGCTTGTTGGGGCTGCGCAGGAGACTGGAGCATGGGAGCCAGTACCAGGGAGGCAAGAAAACCAACCTTGATCGCCGCCAGCAAGAGAATAAGTCGACAGATGCTAGTAACGCGAAACCTTGAAGCGAAGGGAGGCTGTTTCGTCGAACTGTTTCTGTTCCCGGAGTCGTTCATCTTGCGCATATTGTTCCGCCTGTTTGGCTTTAAGTTTTTCCAGCGTCTTTTTGTCGATGGAGCGCTTCAGCAGTTCTTTGCGAGCCGCTTCCGCCGCGCTTTCCCAGTTGCGCACGCGCGTCAGCGCTGTGGCAAGGTCAATCCGCAAACCCTTGATGAAGTTTTCCGCCAGCCAGCGTTCGCCCCGCTGCTGAGGCGCCAAACGTTCCATGGCGTCGGTCTGTTCCTCAAGCATGGCCCGGAACTCGTCAGCTCTGCGCTGTTCGCGGATGCGCTCTCCTTCCACTCGCGCCAGCTCTATTCTGGCCTGCTGTTCCAGCCGCTCGCGGTAGGTCAGCACTTGTTCGAGGGAAAAACGGAAGGCCATGACTTCTCCTGAATATTACCCGGCCGCATCGTCAAAATTTCGTCAAACTTTGCTGGTCATGCAGAGAATAGCATATTTCGTGCCAAAACATTATTGACCGCCGGAGGCACGCGCGTTAGCGCGTATGGAGGCCGAGCCGGCCGTGGATACATGCCTTTGCGGCAACGCATGTTGCCGCCCATGCCGGAGCAAAAACGCACGTCTCGCGCAGCGCCATCAACACTATTCTACAACAGAGTGATGGATGAAAACGGCTTGACAAAGATAATAGTTGCATATACATCTAAATTGCGGATGAAAAGTTCTTGCAGTTTTTGCGGGAATAAATTAGTTGCATAATCAACTATTTTATCCCCTCAACGTCAAGGAGCATCCCGTGAATGATTTCCAGTATGACCCGTACAAGTCTCTCGGTTTTCTGGCCAATGCCGCCAGCCGTCTGCTGAGCAGGCATCTGACCCGCGAGTTTGAGGCCATAGGGCTGAACGTGACCGCGGAGCAATGGAACGTTCTGGTTCAGCTGTGGATTTGCGACGGGCGCAACCAACTGGAAATTGCGGAGGCATTGATGCTGGAGAAATCCAGTGTGAGCCGCCTTGTGGACGGGCTTGAGAAAAAGCGGCTGGTCAGCAGGCAGAAGGGCGAGGACGCCCGCAACAACTATATTTGTCTTACGGATTACGGCCGCAGTATGCGGGATCAGAGCGTGGAAATAGGGCATACCCTGCTTGAAAGGGTTCAGACAGGGCTTGATGAAAGTGAACTTGCCGCGGCCCGTCGGGTTCTGACGGCGTTCTGCAGCAGCCTCCGGCCCGGAAGAAAGAGCTGCATGCCGGACAGGGAGCAGGAATGAATACGGGATATACGAAAAAACTGGCGTGTTATGCCGCAAATCTTTGTTTTGAAGATTTGCCGGAGGAAGTTGTTCTTCAGGCCAAGCGCATTGCCATGCATGCCGCCGGGGTGGCGCTTGCCGCGTCCACGACGGCCATTGGCAGGAAGGCATTGGCGTACGGGCGCAGTCTGGCCGCCTCGGCACGCGAGGCCAGCGTCATCGGCTGCGGGGAAAAACTGTCGGTCGGCGCGGCCGCGCTGGTCAACGGCGCGCTCACCGATTGTCTGGACTGGGAAGATTGCAGCTGGACGGGGCACCCTTCCGCCTGCGCCGTTCCCACCGCCTGCGCCGTGGCGGAGCATCTCGGAGCGAGCGGCAAGGATTTTCTGCTGGCCCTGGTAACGGCATACGAGGTGTATGAACGCATCGCCATGTCGGTACAGCCCGGCGACAATTTCGGCTGGCTTTCCAAGGGCTGGGGGCTGACAAGCTGGTCAATTTACGCTTCGGCCATTGCCGCGGGCAAGCTGCTCAGGCTGGACGCCGGGCGCATGGAGAACCTGATCGGCATTGCCGGGGCGCTCACGCCCGCCATTAATGCCACCACACACCTGAGCCGCAGTGATTTCTATCATTACCAGTGGGGGCTGAACAACTACTCGGGCATTGCCGGAGCCATGCTTGCGCGGAACGGCATCAGCCCCATGCCCGATTATCTGGACGGCAATACCGGCTACTGGGTGACCATGACCGACGAGTGCAAGTGGGGCTGGCTCGACAGGGGCTTGGGCGGGCGCTTCCTGATCATGGAAACGCTGTTCAAGCACTGGCCTACCAATATGTGGATTCAGCAGGCGCTCGACGGCACGGCGGAGCTGGTTCGCAAATATCGTGTTCTGCCCGGCGACGTTGTCGAGGTTGTGGTGAATCCGGTGGTGGAAAACCGCATGATCGCCATGCCCGAAGGGTATCCGAGCATGGTGGACGCACAGTTCAGCATTCCCTACTGCGTTTCGGTTCTTATCCATGATCCCGATGCCGGGCCCCAGTGGTATGAGGAAAGCCGCCGCAGAGACAGATCCGTGGTCGAGCTTTCCCTCCGCGTGCGCGCCGAAGGGCCGACGCTGTATCTTAAGGAAGCCTTTGAGCGTTTCCAGCGCGGCGAATACCCCGAATATTCCGTGAGCATTCTGCTGAAGGACGGCCGCAGGCTTTTTCAGGCCGTGCCTCTGCCCAAGGGGCATCCCCGGAACATGTTCAGTCAGGCGGAATTTGAGGCGGATTTCATGCGCCGGGCAGTTCCCGCCCTGTCGGAAAGCGGGGCGCGTTCCGCTTCAGACATGATCATGAACGTGGACGCCGCGTCAGATATCCGTGAATTGATGCGGACGCTGTCAGGGGCGGGCAGATAGCCGTTTCTCAAATTGAGAATACTCGTGAAAAGGGAACGCCGCGTGAGGAGGTTTGGGCATGGCGCGCAAATTGACGATCATGGGGGCTGGTGGCACGGGCCTGGCGCTTGCCGCCGAATGGACGCTCGCCGGGCATGACGTGACGCTGTATGACGATCCCGAACACGAGGATATTCTCGCCGCCGTGCGCCGGGCTGGCCATATCGAGGCGGATCGCCCGGAAGGAACGCTGAAGGCGCCTGCGCCCGCAACGGCGGCCGGACATGACAGGCTGGCCCTGCATGCCGCGGATACGGAGCTTTTTGCGTTCTGCTGCACAGCGTGGCGACAAGAGGCCATGATCGAGGCCGTGCTGCCGCTGCTGAAGGATGGACAGACATTGCTGTTCGCTCCCGGAAATGCCGGTTCGCTGCGTTTCCGCCGTATGCTCGGGGAATACGGCGCCCGCTCCGGGAGGATGCCGCATGTTGTCGTCGGAGAGATGGAAGGCAACTGGTTCCCCTGCCGCCGTACCGGCCCCGCCGCTGTTTTTCAGGCTCTCCCCCTTGCTCCCCATGCCGTGGCGGCCTTTCCCGCGGCTGATACGCCGCGCTTGATGAAACGCCTTGAGGGGCTGCTGGACGCGCGCGCCGGAACCTGTGCGCTGGAAACCGCCCTGAATTCGCCCAATGTGGTCATTCATCTGGCGGCCTCTCTGCTCAATATCGGGGGGATGGAGAACAAAGGGAAGGGCTTTTGTCTGTTCCGCGATGGCCTGACCCCTGCGGTCTGTTCCGTCGTGGAGAAGGTGAATGCGGAAAAGGAAGCGGTATTCGCCGCGTACGCATGGACGCCGCGTTCTCCCCTTGCCCTGCTGCGGGAGATCATGCGGGGCGATCTTTCGGAGGGCCTGCGGCGTTTTGTTTCCCTGTCCGGCCCGGACGGGCCGGAGCATCGTTACCTCCGGGAAGACGCGATGTGCGGCGCAAGCCTGCTGCGCCAGCTGGGAAGGCTGGCGGGGGTGGAAACTCCCGTGCTCGACGCCGCCCTGACGCTGGCCGGCGTTCTGCATGGCTGCGCATATATGGGAGAGAAAGGGCAGGGCGTCACCCTGCGTTCACTCGGCTTTTCGGGAAAGAACCCGGAGGAGCTGAACGACTTTCTGACTGAACAAGGAGAGAAGCATGCCTCCTGTCATTGATCGTGAAAAATGCGTGGGGTGCGGCACCTGTGCGGATATCTGCAATTCGCACATTTTTGTGCATGAACCGGACAAGGACAGGGTTCCGCGGGTCAGGTTTCCGGATGAATGCTGGCACTGTGATTCCTGCGTGCTGGACTGCCCTGCCGGAGCCGTAAGGCTGAGGATTCCCCTGCCCTTCATGATGCTGCATGTGGCGTCCGAAAGTTTGCGGAGGCAGTCATGATTCCTGTCAAAGCAGTGCTGGAAGCTGACCTTGCTGTGGTGGGCGGAGGCATCGGCGGGCTGATGGCGGCCATTTCCGCGGCGCAAGCCGGAGCGGAAAAGGTGATCATTCTGGAAAAGGCCCATGTGCGGCGCAGCGGATCGGGCGCGACGGGCAATGATCATTTCCGCTGCTTTCTTCCTGAATACCACACAGAATCATCTATTCCCCCATGTCGCTGCGTTCCACTGACGGGCATGGACATTATACGGAAGCGGCAATTGCGTCCATGGAACTGAGGGCTGAAGGAGGATGCGGGCTTGTCATCGCTCCCGGCGCCATGGCCTGGGCGTCTTCAACAGGATACGGGCTTTCTGTGTCCATAGCCGAGGATGACGCCATACCGCACATGCGGGAAGTTGCGCGGCGCATCAGGCGGCATGGGGCATGCGCCGCGCTTCAGATCGGGGCGCGCGGTACGCGGACTGAGGGAGGAGCGGAAAGCATCGCGCCCAGCGCCATGCGTTTCGGCTATGAGGCCAGGATTCCCCGCGCATTGTCCGTGGAAGAGATCGAAGGTTTTGTGCGGGATTTCGGGCAGGCCGCCCGTCGCGCCAGGGAAGCGGGATTTGACGCCGTGCTGTTGCATGCCTGCACAGGCAAGCTGCTCAGCATGTTCATGTCGCCGTACAGCAACAGACGTACGGATTGTTACGGAGGCACGACGGAAAACAGGATGCGCTTCGTTCTGGATGCGCTGGCCGCGATGAAGAGGGACGCGGGAAGCGATTTTCCCGTCATGGTGCGCATGTCCGTGGACGAAAGATTAGGAGAGCGGGGCGTACAGGCGGAGGAAGGCGTGCGCATGGCCGCCATGCTGGATGTCGCGGGAGCCGACGGCATCCAGGTCATGAGCGGAACGCAGGAACGTATCTGGAATACATCCTGCGGATATTTCTACCCTGATGCCTATGCGGGGGATCTTAACCGGCCCGTGCGCAATGCCGTGAACTGCGCGGTCATTGCCGCGGGCAAGTTGGGTAATCCGGACGTGGCGGAGGCGGTGCTTGAACGGGGCGACGCGGATTTCATTTCCCTGGGGAGGCCTCTGCTTGTTGATCCCTTCTGGCCGAAAAAAGTCCGGGAGGGACACTCCGGGGAAATACGGCGCTGCACAGGATGCCTGAACTGCTTCACGTTCGCCTCCCGCCAGGATATCGAACCGCGTGGCGTAAGCTGTACGGTCAATCCGGGAGTGCTGCGCGAACCGGAATTCGACGCGCTTTCCCCTGCGCTGCGCCGAAAGCGCATTCTCGTCGCGGGAGGCGGTCTGGCCGGTATGGAGGCGGCGGCTGTGCTTGCCGCGCGTGGGCATGATGTGGAATTGCATGAAGCGGCGGAAGAACTGGGCGGACAGTGGGTTATCGCTTCCCATGCGCCATACAGGAAGGAGTATCGCCATCTTGTTCCATGGCTTGAACGCCGGATGCGCATGAGCGGTGTGCGGGTGTTTCTGAACAGCAGCGTTGACGCCGACCGCCTGCTGCGCATCGCGCCCGAATATGTCGTGCTGGCGATCGGAGCAAAACCCAGGGAGCTTCCCTTTCCGGCTTCCCGCCCGGAAGTCGTGCAGGGCTGCGATGTGATCATGGACAGGGCAAGGGCCGGACAGCGTGTGGTTGTGGTGGGCGGTCGGTATGTGGGTATGGAGGCCGCCCTGAAGCTGGCGGAAACCGGCCGCCATGTGTCGATCATTGATGCGGGAGAGATCGCGCGGGATACGAATCCCCGTCTGAACGGCGTTTATCGGGATCGTCTGGTGGAACTCGGCGTCTACATGTACCCGAATACGCCGCTTCTGGGCTTTACCGGAAACGGTGTGGATGCGGCGCACATCGGTTCTCTGCTGCACCTGCCCTGTGACACGGTGGTGCTGGCGATCGGCACGGTATCTGTACAGGCTCCGGAGCTGGAAGCTGCCGCGGCCCGCTGCGGGGCCGGGTGTCAGCTTGTCGGCGACTGCCGGAAAGTCGGCGATGCCCTTTATGCCCTTCGTGAAGGTGCGGAGCTTGGGCGCAGGATTTAGCGCCTTCCGGTTTTGAAGCGCGAAGGCCGCAAGAGTTTCTTCTCCCCGCCTCTGCGCCGGAAGACGCGGCGG
>CAJTSU010000004.1:36433-52822 GCA_910579055.1 uncultured Mailhella sp.
GCCTACGCCTTGGCGGCGGTAAGCAGATCCGCGGCGGCGTCGGTCTTTTCCCAGGTAAACTCGGGCAGTTCACGGCCGAAGTGCCCGTAGCACGAGGTTTTCTGGTAAATGGGGCGCTTGAGATCAAGACGCTTGATAATGAAGTAGGGGCGCAGATCAAACACTTCGCGCACGGCCCTGGTCAGCACGTCGTCGGGCACTTCGCCGCGTCCGAGGGAAGAAACCAGCACGGATACGGGTTCCGCCACGCCGATGCAGTACGCGAGCTGCACTTCACAGCAGGGGGCCAGGCCGGAGGCCACAATGTTCTTGGCCACATAGCGGGCCATATACGCGGCGGAACGGTCCACCTTGGACGGGTCCTTGCCGGAGAACGCGCCGCCGCCATGGTTGCCCATGCCGCCGTAGGAATCCTGGATGATCTTGCGCCCGGTCAGGCCGCAGTCGCCCATGGGGCCGCCGATAACAAAGCGGCCGGTGGTGTTGATGAAGATTTCGCAGTTCTTTTCGTCAAAAAGACCGGTGCCTTCCAGCACAGGCCGGATGACTTCCCGTTTCACGGTGTCAACGATATCGGCCTGACTGACATGGGGGGCATGCTGGGTGGCGACCACCACGTTATTGATGCGCACGGGCTTGCCGTCCACATATTCAAAAGAAACCTGGGTCTTGCCGTCGGGGCGGAAGAAGTCGACCACGCCGTCCTTGCGCACGCGGGCGAGCTGGAGAGAGAGCTGATGCGCCCAGTAGATCGGGGCGGGCATGAGCGTTTCGGTTTCATTGCTGGCGAATCCGAACATCATGCCCTGATCGCCCGCGCCCTGTTCTTCGGGCTTGGTGCGGTTGACGCCCTGCGCAATATCCGGAGACTGTTTGTCGATGGACGAGATGACGGCGCAGGTCTGGGCATCAAAGCCCATGTCGGAGCTGGTGTAGCCGATGTTCTTGATCGTTTCGCGCACCACGCCGGGCAGATCCGCATACCCGGAGGTGGTGATTTCACCCGCGATCATGGCCATGCCGGTCGTCACCAGCGTTTCGCACGCGACGTGGGAGTCGGGATCCTGAGCCAGAAGAGTGTCAAGAATGGCGTCGGAAATGCGATCCGCTACCTTGTCGGGATGCCCTTCGGTGACGGATTCGGACGTAAAGTAATACTTGCCCTTGGCGGGAATCATGAAAACTCCTTTGCCCTGACGGCTGAGGAACGGTTGAAGAGGCGATCGCCTCCGGTTTTCTGAAATGAATCCCGCGGAAACGGACTCGTCTGATGCGGGATGCTGCATTGGCTGCGGGAAAGAGTATCCGTATATCAAGTTATGGTAATATTGTCGGATGAAAAAAAGATACACGCAAGAAAGGTGTCTGTCCAGCCCCATGTGTCCGCCCTGTGCGACTGCTCCGCGTATTCTTGACGCCGGAGAGGCGTGAGGCTATGCCTGATGCCTCTCCGGCGCATATGCTCCGGACGAGTTTTTTTCGCGGCCTCCGGGCCGTTCACAGGCCGAGAGGGAGCGCGCAAGCAGGCATGACACCATTTTTTCAGGGCAAGATAGACAATTTCTGCGCGGCCTACGCGGTGCTCAACGCCATGCGGCTGATACACGACATCAGCGCTTTTCAGGCGCGGGCGCTGTTTTCCGATCTGCTGCTGAGTCAGTCGCGGGACGAGAAGGCGTTCCGGGCCATCCTCAATCATGGCACAGACTATGTCGATATGGTGGACGCCTTCCTTGAGCGCATTGCGGAGCGTTTTCCCCTGCGGGTCAGCGCGCCCTTTGACGCGGAAACGGCATGCGGCGACGTGTGGGAGGTGTTGACGGACTACGCGCGGCCGGAGCTGGGGCGAAGCGCGGTTTTCCGCTTCCGGCGCTACGAGGCGTTCAGTGTGCGGCCCCGTGCGGATCATTGGACCACGGCCCACAGAATGGAAGGGGGCGTCTTGCGTTTTTTTGATTGCAGCCTGGAACCGGACGGCCTGTATCATCTGACCAGGCAGCTCATGAAAGATGATGCGGATCAGCGCGTGACGGAATATGTGATTGTTCCTCCCGAATCAGTGCGGCTGGTGGAAAGGCCTGGCGCGGAAGGCGGAGCGTACGGCGACGCATACGGAAATGGAGCGGAAACATGGCGATATTGAGCGCCCGGCAGAAAATGGGGGCCGCCGCCCTGATCATGGGCTTCAGCGTGCTGCTCTCCCGCTTTATGGGGCTGGCGCGGGACAAGGTGATTTCCTGGCAGTTTGGCGCCGCGGGCGAATCGGACATCTATTTCACGGCGTTTGTGGTTCCGGATTTCATCAATTATCTGCTGGCTGGCGGCTATGTTTCCATTACCCTGATCCCGCTTCTGAGCGCGCTGTTCGAGGAAGATGAAGAGGACGCCTGGCGTTTTTTCGGCGCGGTGTTCACCTGGGCGACGCTGGCCATCCTTGTTCTCGCCGCGCTGGGCTGGCTGTTTGCCGTGCCTCTGGCGCGGTTTGTCGCGCCGGGCTTCACGGTGGAACAGCAGGCGCGGCTGGCGCATTTTCTGCGCATTGTCCTGCCTGCCCAGGTATTTTTTCTGCCGGGAGCCTGTCTTTCCGCTCTGCTGTATATCCGGCGGCAGTTCGCGGTGCCCGCCCTGATGCCCTTGATATATAACGGCTTTATTCTGCTGGGCGGGATGCTCCTGCCCGCGTTCGGCCTGGCGCGCGGCATGGAGGGCTTTTGCTGGGGGGTATTGGCCGGCGCGTTTGTCGGAGCTTTTCTGCTGCCGTATATTGCGGCGCGGAACGGGGGGCTGAAGATTTGCCCCGCTCTGACCCATGCGCGGCTTGGCAGACTGGCATGGCTTGCTCTGCCGCTTGTCGTGGGGCAGTCCGTGGTGGTGCTGGATGAGCAGTTTGTACGTATTTTCGGCAGTCTTGGCGGGGAAGGGGCGGTGAGCCTGCTCAATTACGCCCGGCGGATCATGATGGTGCCCGTGGGCGTGGTGGCGCAGGCGGCGGGGGTGGCGTCTTTCCCTTTTCTGGCGTCCCTTGCGGCAAAAGAAGCCTGGAGCGAGTTTGACGGCACGTTGGGCACGGCCCTGCGCAGTTCCATGATTGTGGTGGTGCCCATGACGGCATGGCTGCTGCTGGTTTCTCCGGATGTGCTCGGATTCATTTTCGAGGGCGGACATTTTTCCGCGGAGCAGACGATGCAGGCCGCGCCTCTGCTGCGGCTCATGTTGCCGGCCGTGCCGTTCTGGGCTTTGCAGCAGGTCACGGGCCGCGCCTTCTATGCCCGCCAGGATACAGTAACGCCCGCGGTGGTGGGCACGTTGGCCACTCTTGCCGCTCTGCCCGCGTATATCTGGCTGCTGCCCGCGCTCGGGGTGGCCTCGGCCATGGGCGTGGCCTGTGTGGCCTCCTCTTCCATTGTGCTGTATGCCGCCGCACTGATGTTTGTGGCGGGCAGACGCTGGGGCCGGGCCGCGTTTGACGGAGTGGGAAAAACCGCGTTACGCAGTATTGCGTTGAGTTTGCCCGGAATGGCGTTGGGGTGGGGGGCCGCAAGACTTGCGGGCGGGCTGGAGGCTGTCTTGCCGCCGCTGGCCCGGCAGTTTGCGCTGCTGACAGCGAGCGGGCTTGCTTTTGTGGTGGGCTGGGGGCTGGCGGCGCGTCTTTTTGCTCCGGACTATCTGCGCATGGCAGCAGGCCCTGTGTTGCGGCGCCTGCGGAAAAAATGACATGCGCGGCCAGCATGACCGCTTTTGATGGCGGGAGGTGAACAGTGCTTCGGGTTCTACGCGCTCACAAGGCGGGGTTCTGTATGGGGGTGGCCATGGCCCTGCGCAAACTGGACGAGGCCGTGGATGCCCGTCCGCGCGGCAAAGTGGCGACATTGGGCGAGATTATTCATAATCCTCAGGTTCTGGGGGAGTATGCGGAACAGGGTGTGTCCTGTCTGTGTTCGCCGGAAGAGGCGCAACCCGGGCAGGCGGTGCTGATCCGCGCGCACGGGGTGCCGCGTGATGCGGAAGATGCATTGCGGAAGCGCGGCGTGATTGTGATCGATGCGACCTGTCCGCGTGTGAAGGCCGCCCAGTTGGCCATTGCCGAAGCCACAGCCGGGGGATTGCCCCTGCTGCTGTACGGAGAGGCGGAGCATCCCGAAGTAAAGGGCCTGCTTTCCTATGCGCACGGTGCCCGGCATGTATTCAGCGATGTGGAGGGGCTTGCCCGGGCCGTTGCGGAACTGGAACCGGAAGAGAATGTCGTTCTGGCCGCGCAGACCACGCAGGATCGCCGCTGCTTTGAAACCTTGCGTGTTGAGCTGGATCAGCATATGGATACACAAATTCGGGTGCTGGACACTATTTGCGACGCCACGCGCCAGCGTCAGCAGGAAGTGCTGGAACTGGCGGAACGGGTGGACGCCATGGTGGTGGTGGGCGGCCGCAGCAGCGGCAACACGCGCAGGCTGGCGGAACTGGCGGCACGTCGGGTGCCCACCTTTCTGGTGGAGACGGCGGAAGAGCTGGAAGCTGAAAAATTTTCGGGATTTTCGGTCATAGGCCTAACGGCCGGCGCGTCTACGCCGAAAAGACTTGTTAACGCTGTTGAAAAGCGGCTGTCCGAGTTCTGAGAGAATACCTCGCGGAGGCAACATGTCGCAGACGAATATTTTGCTGGAATCCGGCACGAACGAACTGGAAATCGTCGAGTTTTTTCTCGATGAGCCAGGCGAAGGCGGCAAGCCCTATCGGGGCTATTATGGCGTCAACGTGGCCAAGGTGCTGGAAATCATTCAGATGCCCAAGATCACCAGCCTGCCTGAAGTTCAGGATCCGTCCGTGCTCGGTGCCTTCAATCTGCGTTCCCAGATCATTCCTCTGGTGGATCTTGCCCTCTGGCTGGGCAAGGCTCCGGTCGAGCACAGGGAAGCTCCCAAAGTCATTGTGACGGAGTTCAACAGCGTCACCACCGCGTTTCAGGTGGCGGGAGTCAACCGCATCCACCGCATCAGCTGGGAAGAGGTCGAGCCGCCCAGCAAGTATGTGGCCATGGTGTCCAAAAGCAATATCACCGGCGTGGTCAAGATGGAGAACCGCATCGTTTTCCTGCTGGATCTGGAAAATGTGGTGGCCAAGCTGAATCCTTCCCTCGGGCTGAGACTGGATACCGCCATCGACTGGGGCAGTGAAGAGTCCTATCGTGCGCTGGTGGCCGATGATTCCACCCTGATCCGTGAAATGCTCAAGGATCTGCTGCATAAGGCCAATTTTGAGGTGGAGGCGGTCACTAACGGGCGCGAAGCCTGGGAACGCCTGTGCGAGATCAGGCGGCGCGCCGGGGAAGAAGGGCGCCCGGTGCGGGATTATGTGCAGGTGCTGGTTTCGGATATCGAAATGCCCAGCATGGACGGCCATAACCTCTGTAAGCGCGTGAAGGAGGATTCGGCGTTGTGTGAGCTGCCGGTTATTCTTTTCTCTTCGCTGATCACGGACAAATTGCGGCACAAGGGCGTTTCCGTGGGGGCTGACGATCAGCTTTCCAAACCTGAAGTCACCCAGCTTGCCAAGCGCGCCTACGCCCTGATCAAGGATCGGGCGGCGCGGGCGGCCTCCGCATCCTGAGAGCGATGCCTGACGGGCTGACCGTGCTCTGTGTTGCGGCGTTTGCCGGGCAGTTGGCGCTGACGTTATACGTATTCTTTCATCCGGAGCGCGGTTTTCCGTTCCGGATGTTTGTATTCTGGCTGATCTGCGCGCTGCCGTTTCTGGCTGCGGCCATACGTGATGCGGATTTTACTCTGGCGCTTGGCGAATGCGCCCTTGGCGCGGCGGTGCTTTTTTTTCGCCGGACGCGGGCATAAAAATCCCGCTTCGTAGTATCCTCAGCGGAGTGCGGCTTCCAAGGGCTTGCGCCTGATAAAAAGCAGCGTTGGGAAACGGGGCTGCTGATGTTGTCAGCAGCCCCGAAAACAGCAACAACTTGCGGCTTGTCTCTGCTCTCTTCATCAAAAATTCCTTTGTGATTTGAGACCTCCCCCTTGAGGGGGAAAAGAGTAGTCGACAAGACGGCGAAGCCGATGAAATCCTTTTCCGTACCCCCTCCTTTCAGGGAGGGGCAATCCGCACGCCCCCTATCCGTCGACTGACTCCGCAGCCGACGGATAGGGGGCGTGCGGATTGAAACATCCGTAAGGCTGAAGGGGCCGGCCGCGCCCAGCAGCAGATCTATTGTCCGTTCAGGCCGAACAGCCGTTCGGCGTTTTCATGCAGGATTTTGGGCAGAACGGCCGGATCATAGCCCTGCGCCAGGAATTTGGGCAGGGCCTGGGTATAGTCGGCATAGGGATAGGCCGAAGCGTAGCACATCTTGTCGCCGATGCAGGTATTGACGGCCTGAACCAGCAGATCCGCGCCGGGAAGATGGCGGTAGATGGAGCTTTCAATATACAGATGTTCATGACGCCATACAATGGCGATGAGCTCCTGCGTCCACGGAAAACCGGCGTGGGAAAGCAGAACCCTGAGGTCGGGAAGATCCGCGCAGATGTGGTCGACAGGGAGGGGGCTTCCCCATTCCATGTACGAGCCGCCGCGTATGGGCAGGGGGCCGATGGTGATGATGACGGGCACGTTCAGCTCGGCGCATGTCTCATAGATGGGGTAGAAGCGTTTGTCGTCAGCCGTGGTTTTCAGCGCGAAGGGATCCACGGATACCCCCTTGAGCCCGAGGTTCCTGACGGCGTGTTCGATGTCGGAGCGGACATGCCCGTTCTGCGGGTCCGCCCCGGCGACGCCGATGAAGACGGGATACCGCTTCATCAGGTCGGCAATGTACTCGTTGGGGATGTAGGCTCCTCCCGCCGAGCGCATGTCGCGCCCGGAACAGACGGCTCCGGTGATGCCCATTTTCCGGAAATACTTCATGGTGGTTTCCAGAGGTTCCGGTTTAAGCGGGCGAGTCTGCGTCACCCAGAAGTTCGCGGGTTCGGGGTTGATATAGCATTCAAATTCGGGCGTCAGGGGACGGAAGCGGCAATCGATGATGGCCATGAAAAAAATCCTTGCTGGAAGTTGCGTGAGCGGGGAGCGGCGCGGGCGGCCCGCGCCGCGTGTGCTGAAACTGTTCTGAAAGGGGTTACTGAAGGCAGCCGATTTCGCGGTAGTACCGTGCCGCGCCGGGATGAATCTCAATGGGCAGATCCTTGCAGACGCGCTCGGGGGAAATGGTGTTCCAGGCGGGCAGAGCGAGGGCGATGTCATGGCGGCCCTCCACCAGCGCTCTGGCCATCTTGTAGGCGTCTTCATCGGGCACGTCGGCGTTGATGACAAGGCCGCTGGGTGCGGTGATGATGGGAATATCCTGCTTGACCATGGGCTTGTACATGGTGGCGGGCAGCGTGCCGGGCGTCATGGCGTATGTTTTCTGAAGCTCTTCCAGCAGCTTGTCGTCAAAGGGCAGGAAGCGGATATCCATGTCCTTGACAAGTTCGGAAATCATGAAGTGTTCGCCCGGGTTGGTGCAGCTCATGACGTCAAGCTGGCCTTCCCGCATCATGCTGCCGCATTCGGCGGGCGTTCCGCCGTAAAGGGTATAGCCGCGCTTCTGGAGTTCCTTCTTGGAGAAGCCGAGAGACTGGAAGGTCCAGCGGGCGAAGACTTCCGCGTTGCCTCCGACCTTTGAGCCCATGAACACGCGCAGAGGCTTGCCGCTTTCCACGATCTGGCGGACAGAGGTGATGGAACTGCCCGCGGGAACCGCGAAGATGATGCGGGTATCGTCATCAAGGTTGGCCAGAGCCTTGACGTTGACAGGGGTTCTGAACGGGTCCGCCCCGTCATGGGCGGCCTTCATGAAGGTGACGGCGGTGATGCCCACGGAACTCTGCCCCTGCGCGACGCGCACCACGTTGCTTACGCCCCCGCCGGGGAACAGGGTGGTATCGAATTCCGGATACATGGCGCTCAGCACCTTGGCGTACGCGCCGAGGCCGACGTACCATGTCCCGCCGGGGGCGGAAGCGGCAATGTCCAGTTTCTTTTCTCCGGCGGCGTGTCCGGAAAGGGGAGCCGAAACCGTGAACGCGGCGCACAGCGCGAAGGCAAGGAATCTTTTCAGCATGATGTTTCCTCCTGCGGAAGCTGAATGTTGAACAGTTCGGAAGCATTCTTCCAAAGCAGCTTGGGAAGAACGTCCTCTCTGAACAGAGACTTGAAGATGGTGAGGCTTTCACCGATGGGCATGAGCGGATAGGCTGAGCCGAACAGGAAGCGATCCTGAAGCCAGGTATTGGCGGCAGCCACGTAATCCTGCACGCCCGAATTGTTCATCAGGTACATGTCCGGACACAGCCAGATGTTTTCCTGCCAGAAGCAGACGCCGATGACGGCCTGTACCCAGGGCCAGCCGCCGTGAGACACCATGAATCTGCCCCGGGGGAAGTCCGCGGCGATGCGGCTGATGATTTCAGGATTGCTGTACGAGACATCCGGCCCGGCGCGGCCGCCGAGCATGAGGATGACCGGAATGCCGTGCGCCTGGCACATTTCATAGATGGGATAGAGGCGGCGGTCGTTCGCGTAAAGTGGCACGGCGCAGGCGCCCGGCTCCATGGAAACGGCCTTGAGCGGGCCGTTGAGCACATGGGAGTCTATCTCGGCCATGGCCTGAGAGACATTGGAGCAGTCCAGCCCGGCGGCTCCGAGGATGCGCCCGCCGTAATGCGCTGTCATCTCGACCACATCCTCGTTGGAGACGTTGTAGCGGAAGTGCCCGTTGCGCCCGGTGGCAAGGCCGAAGGTGACCCCCGCTTCGTCCATTTCCCTGAGCATGAGTTCTTCGGAAATCTGCTGGACGGACGGGGGAGACGCAAGGCCGAATTTCGCGCTGAAGGCCTTGTTCGCGGCAGGGGAATACTGTTGTCTGAAACTTTTGAACGGGGGACGGAGCCGCACGTCGATAACCATGACATTATCTCCTTTGCAGAGGGTTAAGGCTCTTAGAGAACCATGTTGATAGCGCTGTGCGGGGTGTGTACTTTTGCTTCGGCACGGGCGGCAACATACGTTGCCGCAAAGGCAGCAGCATGTATCCACGGCTGGTTCGCTTGCGCCTTCGTGAAGCTGCGCTTCACTCGGCTCCGCTCCGCGTGACATTGCTTCCGCTCCTCGCCCCCCTCCATGCCGCATTACCATGCGGCGGGGGGTCGTCATCTCTGCTCTCGATGCCCGTAAGCCTCGCTCCGCTCGGCAACGGGCACGGCCCCTGCGGGGCCGCATTCGGTCGGCCTCCAAACGCGCTAACGCGCGTGCCTCCGGCGGTCAAGGACAGTTTCAGCACGGTTCTATGACAGAGCCTCATGGAACAGCGCTCTTGCCGCCGCATCATGCATCAAGAAAAATCATCTCCGCTTCCGGCGTGAAGCGAGTCAGCACCTTACCCCCGGATTCTGTCACTTCAAAAGTATCTTCGGTTCCCACCATACCGAATCCCGGAATCCCCACCTTCGGTTCCAGCGCGATGACCATACCCTTTTCCAGCGGAGCGTCGAAGCCTGCGGCAATAACGGGATGCTCGTCAATGGTCAGGCCCAGACTATGCCCCAAAAAAGGCACGGAATTCTCCCCCAGCCCCATAAAGCCGTCTGCAAAAGGCGTCTTCGCCGCTCGTGCCAGAGCCTCGCTCCAGATTGCTGAAGGCCGCGTTCCGGGTTTGAGCTGCTCCGCCGCGCGAACCTGCACTTCCCGGCACAGCTCAAAGGCTGCTCGGGCTGCATCAGGCAAGGAGGATTCCGGCCCCGCCCAGAAACACTGGGTCTTGTCCGTCACATAACCGTTATAACAGAACCCCATATCCACTGTCAGCGGCGTTTCCTGCCGCCAGAGCGTGCTCCCGCCAAGGCAGGGCAACGCGGGATGTTCTCCGCGAAACCCCATGGGGCCGTTATAATAGTGCGGGTAATTGCCGGAGTCATCCGCCGCCACATGTCCGTAAAAAATTTCCTCGCCCGGCGCGCTCATACGCATCAAACCGCCATGTCCGAGATCGAGCATAATCTCCATACAGCTCCGGGCGATCTCCCATTCCGTCATGCCGGGAGAAATGAGCTCCGGCAGGAGAAAACTCAGCGCTTCAGAGTGTCGTCGCCCGGCTTCCCGAATAAGCTCCAGCTCGCACGGAGTTTTAACCGCGCGGGCAAGGCGCAAAGCAGCGTCTCCGGGCACAAAGCGAAACTGTTCCATCCGGCTTTGCAACAGGTTCGCCATGTCCCACGACAAGCCGCCCATCTCCGCCGCGATGACACTGCCCGCCGGGCATCCGGCGTCAATCAGCAGAGAAGCGGCATCCCTGAACGATCGGTAGAGAGCAACATGCTCGACCGGGCTTTCCATAAGTGCCCGCTCCCGCCCTTTGCGAACGAGCAAAACTCCCGCGCCGTCACGCGGAAGCCAGTACAGGCCGCAGGCCATAGTGCCTGTCAGATAATAAATGTTGACACGAGAGAATACCAGAAGCCCCGAAGCGTCCGGAGCCGCCTCAAGCAGCTTCTCACGCACTTTGGCACCGCGCAGAGCGGCTTCCCCGGCGGAAAACTGTTCCAACGCCGTATAGTGATTTGATGTTTCCATGACAACTTCCTATCTTTTTCCGGGCTGGCGGGCAAGCTCTTTACTCCACACGCACAATATATTTGGTAACGTATTCTGCGCCTGATCCAGTCAGAAAACAGCTCATCTGATCATACAGATAGGCATCGCCGGAAACACAGAAACCTTTTTTCTCCACTTCAGCAACCATGAGCCTGAAGGCTCCCGCCTGGCTGACGACATCTCCCTTGTGGAAGAGGACGGCGTACCGGCCACCCGGAATTTCCCGCACATCGCCCGGCCCGCCTTCTTCCGCACGGGTAAAAAAGCAACATGGCCAAAATTCACCTCTACATGCGTTTTTTTCCGGAACAACCATGCCGAGGGGCGGATCCACAACATTTCCCTGCTGCATGTCATGGGCAAGGCAATCAGCATAACATTCGACGACATTCCCGCCGCTGCCGAGTATTTTCTCCGGTTTCGTGGGAACAACGGCAACCCATTCCGGCTTTCGCTGTTCAAAAAGCAAGATATCATATTCCGCAGCAAGAGCCTCTTCCGTCAGGGCAACGAGTTTTCTCAGCATGGCTTCACGTCGGGCAAGACGATCCTGTTCCTCGCGCAGAACCCCGGCTCGCTCCCGGAGCAGGCGCAGATACGCGCAAGGGTCGCAGGCTTCCCGGTAGCTTCGTATTTCCCCAAGCGTGCTGCCGGTTTCCCGAAGCAGGGAAATGAGATCAAAATCAAAGTACTGCTTTATGCCGTAATGGCGGTATCCGTTGGCCGAAACATGTTCAGGCTTGAGTATGCCCTCTCGATCATAATGGAAAAGCGTCTCTTTCGTCGTATGGCACAGGCGCGCAAATTCCCCGGTTTTCAAAAAAGTTTTCATTTTTATCCCTCTTCCCTTGACCCTAGGGTTACACCATACTTTATAGTACTTCACTCTGCCTGAAAAGCCCGCGTATCGGGGCGCAGTTTTTCTGGCGCACAATCAGCCGGAACCTTTCGAGCATAAAAAATGCCCCCGGAACCGGTTCCGATGTCCTTCCTCTCTTCCCCTCAAAAGGAACATGCACAATGAAACTGTCGGATTTCACCGTCGCCCGTGCTGCCTGCGCGTATTTTTTCTTTGGTCCCGGGCTTGCCTATGGTCTGCTGACTTCGCGTTTGCCCGCTCTGAAAATCCAGACCGGAGCGGACGAGATGCAAATCGGACTTATCCTCCTCAGCCTGGGGCTGGCCGCGCTGGTCACCCTTCTCAGCGGTTCATGGCTCATTGACCGCTGGGGCAGCAGAACCATGCTTCGCCTTGGTTCCGCCGCTCTGTTGCTGACCCTCCCCCTCTGCGGGGCGGCCGCCACGCCCTTTCACCTTGGACTGGCCTGCGGAGTGTTCGGACTCAGTACGGGCCTGACGGATATTTCCATGAACGCCCAAGGAATACAGCTCGAACGGCGTCATCACTCACCGTGTATGTCTTTCCTGCATGCCTCGTACAGTCTCGGCTGCGTTCTTGCCTCTCTGACCGGCGCTCTGTTCGCCGCGCTGGAAGTCAGTCCCCTCATCCATTTTTCCTGTATTCTGGCGCTGTACGCCTGTATCCGTCCCTTTGCCGTTCCCCGTATTCAAAAGGATACCGTTACCGAACGGACGGTTCAAGAACGGTCTTCCCGCATTCCGCCGTTCTTCATCATAGCATGCGGACTGCTTGCCATGTGTACTTACGCTGCGGAAGGTTCTGCCGCGGAATGGGGCAGCCTGCTGCTCTTTACCGTAAAAGGGGCCGGCGAGCATACATCGGCCCTGGTACTCGGAGTTTTTGCGGCATCTACCGCCCTTTTCCGCCTGATCGGAGACTGGCTGCGAAATCGGGTGGGCGACTTCCGGTTGGCGTTTGGCGGATCACTGCTGGCGGCCCTCGCCATGGGAGTGGTTCTGGCTTCTCCCTGGCCCGCTCTTTGCCTTGCGGGATACGCCTGCATGGGTGCGGGGCTTTCCATCATTGTACCCATTCTTTTCAGCCGTGCCGGAACATATCCGGGCGTCACTCCGGGTGAAGCCAGCGCCGTGATATCCGTTCTTGCCTACAGCGGCCTGCTGTTTTTCCCGCCCACGCTGGGATGGCTGGCGCACAGGGTCGGGCTGGCCAATGCGCTTCTTGTTGTGTTCGCATTGTGCTGGATTCTGTGCGCCGGAACTCTCCTGCTGAGAACCGGGAAAAAGCGGCCTTCCGAAGCTCTGAATGCCAGCGAAGGCCAATAAGGCACCCCTTCGGCTACCCTCTGCCCCCGGAACGGAGCACGGCTCCGTTCCGGGGGCTTTCAAGGTTCAGGCTGCATGACGATCCCGCATACCATAAAATCCATCCCTGCTCTCCCAACGGCACTCCCGGCTCACGATTGCTAAAAAGAGTCTTCCTGTGTATGGTACTGCCGTTTCTGTCCTGGATTTTCTTGAACCTTATTTCCGCTCCGCCCAGCGGAGCGGCCATCCTGACGCAAGGACGCTTCATGCTGTTTGACGACAAGCTGCGCGAACTGCTGAGCGCAGCGCAGAGTATCGCCATTGTGGGCGCGAAGGACAAGCCTGGCTCCCCGGTGGAGCATGTGGGCCGTTATCTGCTGGAAGCCGGGTATCGGGTATTCCCCGTACATCCCGTGCGCCGGGAGGTTTGGGGGCTGCCCGCTTTTCATTCCCTTGCCGAGCTTCCCGCGCCTCCGGATATCATCTGTCTGTTCCGCGCGGCGCAATACTGCCCGGATCATGCGCGCGAAGCGCTGGCCTTGCCGCGCCCCCCGCTCCTGTTCTGGATGCAGGAAGGCATCATCAGCCCCGAGGCAGGAAAACTCATGGCTGATGCCGGAGTCGCCGTGGTGGAAGATATGTGTATAGAAACTGTACACAAACGCCTTTTCCCTTCATCCCGGCGCTGTTTTTCCTGCCGCCGCTGCGGCCAATGCTGTTCCGGAAAAGGCGGCATCGTGGTCGGCCCGCACGATTTACCCCGGCTGGCTGATTTTTTCCGCATGGGGGAACAGGATTTTCTTGACCTTCACACTGAAAATATGGGCGGCAAGCCCATGCTCAAAACCGGCCCGGACGGATTCTGCACCTTTTTTTCGCCGGATCGCGGCTGTTCCATTCATGTGGTGCGGCCGGACGTATGTCGAGCCTGGCCCTATTTTCGGGGCAATCTTGTGGACAAGATCAGCCATGCCATGGCACAGGAAGACTGCCCCGGCATCCCTGCCGGTTGTGAACATCCGGCATTTGCGCGCGAAGGGTTCGCCTATCTGATTGCGCATAAGCTTTTGGCCCGTGATCCTTCCAGGGAAGGACACGCGCTCATGGTTCATGAAGATGAACTGCCGCCCGCGGCGGAGAGTCCCGCAACTTCTGCAACCAACGGGGAACACTCGGTATGAAGTATACTGGACCCAGTCTTGCCGAATGTTACCGCGTACTTGGCGTACCCCAAAGCGCAAGCCTGGACGAAATCAAGCACGCCTACCGGACCAAGGCCTTTGCTCTGCACCCCGATCTTAACCCCGATGCAGGAGCAAGCCGACAATTCCAGCAGCTTAATGAGGCCTATGTTATCCTGATCCGCCACCTCGACTCACGCGCGGGAACTCAAGCGAAACCCAAGGCAGGCCCTGCTCCAAATGAGCAGACCGCCCGCAAGGGGCAGGATGTCTATAGGGAACAGCAGGAGCGCGAACGAAAAGAAAAAGAACGTCGGGAATGGCAGGAAGCCGAGCGCCAGGCACGGGAACGGGAAGCGCAAAAAGAGAGGGAACAGCGCGAAGCCGAGCGGCGTGAATGGCTGCGTCGGGAAATTGAACGGCAGGAAACCGAGCGTCTGGCCCGGCAAGAACAGGCAAGACAGGAAAAGATTCGTCAGCAGGAAGCCCGCAAGGCAGCGGAACGGGAACGTGAAGAAAAACTGCGCCAGGCCAGCGAGCAAAAGCGCCCTGAAGCCTACCGCCGCAACTATTCCTACACGCATACAGCCACAGGCACCCCCAAAAATGGAGCTGGCGCGGATTCCATGGCGTCCAGCGCGGCTCCGGAGGCCAATACGGGAACATCCGAGGCCAAACGCGAGACATTGTTGCAGGATTTGCTCAATGACCCGTTTGCCCGCCGTGTGTATGAAGACATTTACAGTGAAATCCAGCAGCGCAAACAAATGCCGGCTGAACCTCCGAAACCGAAAAAAATCAGCATGGAATGGGGTAACAAAAACTTCCAGCTGGATCTGACAGGAGGACTTGGCGGGGCACTCAAAGGCTGGGCGCGCAGCCAGATTGATGAAGAACAGGAACTTTTCTTTCCGGCTTCCCATCTTTTTCCCGGCGCACGCATCCGCCTGCAAATCAGGCAGGGGCTTTCCCGTGAGCCGCGTACCCTGGAAGTCACCCTGCCCCAGGATTTCGCTGTAGGCAAACCCTTCCGCCTGAAAGGCATGGGCAAAAAGATAGGTCGCTGGCAAGGCGATCTGTATCTGACATTCCGGATCAAAAAATAGCGCTTTGTTGCAGAATGATGACGCGCCCCCCGCATGGTCATGCGGCATGGTGGGGAGGCGCAAGCGAAGCCGGCCCTGGACACATGTTGCCTTATCTCTGCTGCCGCTCGCCCGTGTGGCTGTCTTTGCGGCAATGAATGTTGCGCCAGTGCCGGAGCAAAACCATACGCGCCGCGCAACGCTGCCCACACGCTTCTATGACAGAGCCAACGCAAAAAATCGCGGGCAGCCAACATTGTCCGCAACATCGGGCAAAGGCATTATTACACTTGCCCTGAAGCCAGGCCGCCTCCGGATTGCTCTTGCGCTCAGGAAAGGTTAGACTATGCCGTTGACGGTTTCCGACCGAATCGACATCCCCCCGACGGGAACATCAATCACAAAGGAAGACGGGATGAATCTTCTCATTTTCGGCCCCAACGGCAGCGGCAAAGGAACGCAGGGCGCCTTGCTCATGGAAAAATACGGCGTAGCCCATATTGAATCCGGCGCAGTATTCCGCCAACATGTCGGACAAGGAACGGAGCTGGGCAAAAAGGCCAAGGAATACATGGATCGCGGGGAATTAGTGCCCGACGAGATTACCATTCCCATGATTCTTGATATCCTGGGCAAACAGGGCGACAAAGGGTGGCTGCTGGACGGCTTCCCCCGCAATATGGAGCAGGCCCGCAAGCTGCACGAAGCGCTGGACAAGGCCGGAATGCATCTTGATTATGTGGTGGAAATTCTTTTGCCCCGCCAGGTGGCGAAAAACCGCATCATGGGCCGCCGCCTCTGCGCCAAAAACAACAATCATCCGAACAACATTTTCATCGACGCCATCAAGCCGGAAGGCGACACATGCCGCGTATGCGGCGGCCCCCTGTCCGCCCGCGCTGACGACCAGAACGAAGACGCCATCAACAAGCGCCACGACATCTACTATAACGATGTGGATGGCACGCTGGCGGCGGCCCATTACTTCAAAGCTCTGGCCGGTCAGGATCCCCGCATGACCTATATTGAACTTAACGGCGAGGGAAGCATCGACAGTATTCGTGAAACGCTGCTTTCCAAGCTGAAGTAAGATTCCCCGGTTCCCGCAGAGAAAACGCAGCAAGAATATTTCCGGCGAAACTGCTGAAAAAATTCCGGAGGGGGCTCCTTGCCTCCTCAAACTGATGACAAACTCCGCTCTGCGGATTTTACGTCGCCTAGAGCGTTTTGCGATTGAAAGTATCTGCCAGCTAGGATCCTATGTTCTGGCGCGCAGGTTTCACGCCTGAAGCCGGAGCTTGCTCTGC
>CAJTSU010000005.1:0-1252 GCA_910579055.1 uncultured Mailhella sp.
TAAGGCTCCTTCGTCGCCTAACGACTGCCGCTCGCCCATGTGGAACATGGGCGCTCTTAAGCGGATTTGCGGAAGCAAATCCAAGACGCCTTTCACCGTGTGGAACACGGGCTACCTTTGCGGCAACGGATGTTGCCGCCTGTGTCGTGGTAAAAATACACGTCTCACGCAACGCTATCAACACTATTCTGTGATAGAGCCATCGCAAATAAACATTCACGCTGGTACAGCCCGGATCACAGCCGGGGAGTCTCGTGCGGATACACGCCGAGCACACGCAACGATTGACAGCGCTCCCGCAGCCCTTCCAGCGTTTCCGCATGCTCGGGCCGCAGCAGATCGCTCGCCGCATCCATGAAAAACACATATTCCCACGCGATTCCCCGCATGGGCCGCGATTCCAGCTTGGACATGTTGATCCCCGCTCCGGCCAGCAGATCAAGCACTGCCGCCAGCGTGCCGGGCCGATGCGCCACAGTGAACAACAGCGAAGTTTTTAGTGCCGCACCCGGCTCGGCATGAGCCGAACAGGCTTCACGCCCCGGAGCGATGATTGCGAAGCGCGTCCAGTTGGAGGCGGAATCTTCCAGCGCTTCGGCCAGAACCCGCAGGCCGAGCATGACGGCTAGGCCGGGATGTCCTATGGCGGCGCTTCCGGCCTCGTCCTTTGCTTTGAGCGCGGCCGCGGCGGTGGATTCCTCCGGCAGCAGGGCCGTACCGGGCAAGTGGCCACGCAGCCAGCCACGGCTCTGGCCGAAGGGCTGGGGGTGGGAATACACCCGCTTCACGGCGGAAAGCTCGCTTTCCGTGCTCATGAGGCAAAGGCGAATGCGGCTGTAATGTTCGCCTGCAATATGGACGCTGTGCTCGGCGAAAAGATCGAAGCTCTGGCCGATGCTCCCGTGCAGGGAGTTCTCCAGCGGCCAAAGCGCACGCGCCCTCGGCCACGGCCCGGAACACGGCGTCGAAATTCTCGCACGGGGCGGCGCTGATGCTGTGCCCCAGGCATTCCAGGGCCGCCATATGGGAAAAGGTTCCCTCCGGGCCGAGAAAGGCCACGCGCGACGGACGCTGTAACGCACGGGACGAGGAAAATATCTCGCGCCAAATCCGGGAGATATGCTCGTCCGGCAGGCTTTCCCCGCCGCTCCGCGCTCCGTTTTCCCGGTTGAGCCGAAGCAGCCGATCCACTACAGCCTGTTCCCGCTCGGGCCGGAATACGGGGCCGCCCTCATCCTTCTTGGCCGCTCCC
>CAJTSU010000005.1:1262-24609 GCA_910579055.1 uncultured Mailhella sp.
AACACCTCGGGCACCGACCGGTCGATGGGCGCCGCTCCCAGGGCGCGGCCCCACAGGCACAGCAGCAGCGCCAGCAGTTCGCCGTCCACCTCGTCGATGGCGGCCCGCAATTCCGTCAAATCCATACCTATCTTTCCTTGATGTCTTCCTCAATGCGCATGCCGAAATGGCGCCCTGCGGAATCGAAATGACAAAGCACGTCATCGCCCGGACGCAGAGAAACCACACTGATCGGTTCGCCCCCCGGGCGCACCAGCCGGATGGTTTCGGCGTTCTGGAGGAAGACGCCGCCGCGCTGCCCCGCCGCATTTTCCGCTTCAATATACAGCATGGGGCGGGCTTCCACCTTCACCCTGCCCACCACGGCCAGAGCGGAAGAACCGTCCGCGCCGACGACAAGGGTTTCGTCCCCGGCTTTCAATTCCTCAAGGTAACGGGTACGGTCACCGGGCAGCAGCGCATAACAGTGCACGCCCCCCGCGTTGACCCGAAAAGGCCGTGCGGCCACGTATTCATTATGCTCCGTCTCGGCATGGACAAGGAACGTAAAGGCGCTGGAATTGCCTGTCAACATTCCCTGCCCGCGCGACAGCATGGAACAGGTGTCTACGCAGACGCGATGCCCCATGCCCACGGAGCGCACGTCCACAATACGGGCCGCTTCAAGCGGAATCTTTCCCTGTGCGGATTTCAGCTCGGCCACGATTTTTTTCAGTTCGGGCATGCCTTCGGGCAGCACCACCAGCGTGGCCGCGCCGCGCTCCAGAATACCCGCTGCAAGCCGGGCTTCATCCAAAGACCCCACCTCCAGCGCCACCCGGCCGGAAACCCGCGGGTTCGGATGTGCGAGCAGATTTTCCACCGGGATGATTTCCCAGCCCCGGGCCAGCACCACATCCTCGCCCGCGGCAAGACGACGGGCGGCTTCTTCCTCGTCGGCCTTGGCGTTCAGGGTTATCACCGGCATGGAACTTTCATCCCGCGCGTCGCAACGGGCCAGCCCGGCCACTCCCGCCACATGGCCGGCGTCCACAATCACGCCGTCCACGCCGGATTCCAGGGCCAGGGTTACGTTGTCCCGCTCAAAGGGCACGCTTTTCACATAAATGCGCCGCATGTCACTCCCCCACAACGGCCAGAGCTTCTTCCACGCTCTTGTCTTCATGCACAATACCGCGCAGCGCCTTGAGCAGCAGCACCCGGTTCGGATGCTGGAACACGTTGCGCCCTACGGAAAGGCCCGCCCCCCCGGCCATAAGACTTTCCCGCACCATCTGAAGGAATTCGCGGGTGGAATCCATTTTGGGGCCGCCCGCAATGACCACGGGGATGCAGCAGCATTCCGTCACCCGGGTAAAGCTGTCCGGGTCGCCGGTGTAGGGTACTTTCACCACGTCCGCGCCCAGTTCCATGCCAACACGGGCGCAGTGCGCCACCACGGAAGGATCAAAGCTGTTGCGGATATTCGGGCCGCGTCCGTACATCATGGCAATCAGCGGCATACCCCAGTTCTGGGCGTCTTCCGCCACCTTGCCGAGCTGGGCAAGCATCTCGCGCTCGTTTTCATCGCCCAGATTCACATGCACGGAAACGCCGTCCGCGCCGAGTCTGATTGCTTCTTCCACCGATGCGACCAGAATCTTGGTGTTGGTCTGCGGCGTAAGCGATGTGGAAGCGGAAAGATGCACAATAAGCCCTACGTCCTTGCCGGAAGCGCGATGACTGCACCGCACCAGCCCCTTGTGCATAAGCACGGCGTCAGCTCCGCCTTCCGCCATGTCGGAAGTGGTTTGCCGCATGTCAATGATGCCCTCCAGAGGGCCGACAGAAACGCCGTGATCCATGGGAACGATAATGGCGCGTTTGGTTTCACGGTTGAAAATACGTTCCAGACGTACAGTTTTACCGAGATGCATGATGTCCTTCCTTTCGGTTGCGGAGCCTTCGCCTGTGACCGGGAAAACAAAAAAGGGGCCACAAGCATGTGCCTGCGGCCCCTGGTGTTGCGATGTCATTCGCGCTATGCGTTCACCTCACGGCCACAGACCCGGCTAAAGCACCCGTAAAAATAAAAAAAGAAGCCGCCAAAATAGTTTTGGCCGCTTGCAATGTTCGGGGTGAGGTCGTGGTTGATGTGATGCATGGCGTTTTCCTGTGTTGGGGAAAAGATATCGTCGGAGGGGAAAATCTGTCAAGCGATAAATTGAAGTAGCTCTGTTGTAGAACTGTGTTGAACATAACCTTGACCGCCGGTGGCACACGCGTGAGCGCGTATGGGGGCCGAGCCGAAGGCCGCGCAGCGTTCCCGTCAGCCGAGTCTTCAAGGCTTGCGGGAATCAAGAGCAGCGCGACGCCCCCCCGCCGCATGGTCATGCGGCACGAAGTGCGAGCACGGCATTTCCCGCGCGGGGCAGAAAATTTGCAAATAGTTCACGATTGCCCGTGACAAGCTGAAAATCCGTATTATGTATAAGCCCTGAAAGTATTTTTCAGGGCATGTTCAAAATCATAACAACAAGGATCGCTGTCATGAACGCTCAGGTTGAAGCCCTGCTCAAGGAGCAGGTCAACAAGGAATTTTACTCGGCCTATCTTTACCTCGCCATGTCCAACTATTACTACGGCGAAAATCTGGACGGCTTCGGCCACTGGTTTGAAGCGCAGGCCAGAGAAGAACAGGAACACGCCATGAAAATCCTGAAATATCTTCAGGACAACGACGTAAAGGTTGAACTCGGGGCCATTGCCGCGCCCGGAGCGGACTTCGCCGACAACAAGGCGCCCCTGACCGCCGCGCTCAAGCATGAGCAGTACGTCACCAGCCTTATCCACGCCATCTACAAGCAGGCCCGCGACAGCGATGACTTCCGCGCCTGCCAGTTCCTGGAATGGTTCATCGCCGAACAGGGCGAGGAAGAAAAAAGTACAGCCGACCTCATTGCCAAGTTCGATCTGTTCGGCGGAGATGCCAAGGGGCTGTATCTGCTGAACGCGGAACTCAAGAACCGCGCGTAGGGTTGCGGCGCTTCGAAAGGCGTGTCCGGAAGTCCATGGGCACGCCTTTTGCGTTGCCGTGCCGTCTCGCGTGTTCACGCCGTAACCACGGACATGGCATATGCGGATTGCCCCTTCTTCCTTTCTCCAACAACGCGTCCCTCTGAAGAGGAAGGTTTCAAACCATAAAGGATTTTCTGATGAGCCTCATTTCCCTGAATCCCACCCTGAAAACGCTGTTTGACGCCCATATTGAGAGCATCTCGCAGGAAGAGGAGCTGACACCCGGGGCGATTGAACATGCCCTGGACGAGGGGTCCATGGTTCTGCTCGGCAACCCCGCCCACAAAAATATCAGACCCATTCTGGTAGGCCAGCCTTCCCGCGTCAAGGTAAACGCCAATATCGGCACTTCCCCCTTCCAGAATCACCCCGAATGTGAAAGAGCCAAGCTCAGGGTCGCTCTCGCGGCCGGAGCCGATACCGTGATGGATCTGTCCATTGCGGGCGATCTTGACGCCATCCGGCGCGGGCTGCTGGAGGACTGCCCCGCCCCGCTGGGAACCGTGCCCCTGTATGGCGTGGCGCAGCACTACCTTGATCGCGGTGCTGACCCGGCTGACATGGAGCCGGAACGTCTGTTCGCGGAAGTGGAAAAGCAGGCCGAACAGGGCGTGGACTTCATGACCCTGCACTGCGGCATCACCCGGCGCGGGGCGGAATGGGCGGCCAAAGGCGGACGCGCCATGGGCATCGTCTCGCGCGGGGGCAGCATTCTGGCCCGCTGGATGCTTAAAAACGACAGGGAAAACCCCCTGCTCACGGATTTTGACCGTCTGCTCGGCATTGCCCGCAGGTATAACGTCACCCTTTCCCTCGGGGACGGCCTGCGCCCCGGCGCGGGATGCGACGCGGGCGATCCCGCCCAGTGGGACGAAGTGATCACCCTGGGCGCGCTGGCCCGGCGCGCGCTGAAGGCAGGCGTACAGTGCATGATCGAAGGCCCCGGCCATGTGCCCATGAACGAGGTGGAGGCCCAGATCCGGGGCATCAAGAAAGCCACCTTCAACGCGCCCCTCTATGTACTCGGGCCGCTGACCACGGACTGCGCTCCCGGTTATGACCATATTGCGGGCGCCGTGGGCGGGGCTTTGGCCGTACGCGCGGGCGTGGACTTTCTGTGTTATCTCACCCCTGCCGAGCACCTGACTCTGCCTGACGCCGCGGATGTCAAGGCAGGGGTCATGGCTTCCCGCACGGCTGCACAAATCGGGGAAACCTCCCTCGGCCGTGCCCGCGCCCTGCGCCGTGAAGCGGCCATGAACACGGCCCGCAAAAATCTGGACTGGGAAGGAATGCGCACGGCCGCACTCGACCCCGAACTGCTCGACACCCGGCGCGAACCGCATAAATGCGAGGAAGAATGCGCCATGTGCGGCAACTTCTGCGCCGTCAAGATGCTGCGGGAAATCTCCGCAACATGAAATGTGCCGGAGTACGAGGCACCCTGCGAAGATTGAAAAAGGTTCTATTTTCTCCCGCAGTCAGACATGTCCCCGCCCAACTTTTCCAGGGCGTGGGGCACTGCCTCAAGCACCACTTCCAGATTCTCCAGAGCGGCACGGCGGCTGCCCGGCAGGGCGAAAAGCAGAGTCTCTCCCACGGTTCCGGCCAGCGCGCGGGAGAGCACGGCGCGGGGCGTCTTTTCCAGACTCGCGGCCATCATGACCTGTTCAAAACCGGGCAGACGGCGATCAAGTATGGGAATCAGAGCCTCCGGGGTGAGATCGCGCGGAGAAAGCCCCGTGCCTCCGGTGGAAATCACCAGATCATAGCCCTGCCCGGCCAGCTCCAGCACCAGAGCTCGCAGCCGCGCAGGTTCGTCCGGAAGCAGAAAACGCCGCTCATGGCACAAAGGCAGGGCCTTGCGCACCATATCCACAAGGGCGGGGCCGCTTTCATCCTCGCGCAGTCCCGCAAAGCCCTTGTCGGACAAGGTCACTACAGCCAGTGCGCAGCCTGTACGGGCCGTCTTCAAAATCCGCACTCCCGAAGAAATATCCGCCAACACCCGTGCGAGAAAAAGCGCCCGCTCCCAGCCCGGCCAGAAGGCCCGGCCTTCGATTTTCAGCAGGGCGCCGCTTTCCGCGCCCAATACCGTACCCACAGGCAATGCGTTTGCGGGCAGATCCTCCGGGCGGACGACGGCAATCGCCCGCGATGCTCCAGCCGGAACATCGTCCGCGCCGCAGGCCAAACGCAGAATTTCCCCGGCCTTGAGCGCGGGCAGAGCAACAGAAAAGGAACAGGGAGTAAACATTGAAAAACCTCCGGGTATGCGCGTCTCACCACTACCCGACTATGGGGTCATACCCGCCCCTGTCGGACCAAACTTGAAGGGGACGGCGCGCTGGTGTATCCTGCCTTGCTTCTATCCCAGCCCACGCCCCGGCACAAGGCGGCGCGGCCATCCAACGGAGTTTTGCCATGGGGGACATCGCGCGCTTCGGCGTTTCACTGGAACAGGAACTGCTTGACGATTTTGACGAGCTGTGCCGCAAACGGGGCTGCGCCAACCGTTCCGAGGCGCTGCGTCATTGCATCCGGCGTGAATTGAAGGAGGAAGCGCTGGCAAACCCGCAGGGCAGATGCGCGGGCGTGCTCACGCTTATCTATGATCACCATGACAGCGACCTGCCCCGCCGCCTGACCTCCATGCAACATGAGGCTCACTCGCTGGTGCTTTCAACCCTGCACGTACACCTGGATTCGCATCATTGCCTGGAAATCATGACCCTGAAGGGCATGGGCGGCGAGGTGCGGCCCCTGGCCGACCGGCTGCGTTCGGCCAAGGGCGTGCTGCAAAGCGCGTTATCTCTGACCACGCTGGAAAATATGGATGACGCTGCCCCGGCCCGTGAGCATCCCCGGCACGAACATGAGAGCTTTTCAACATTGAAAAAGGTTCGGCATGCATAAACTTCAGGACGTCCAGAACAGCCCTTCCGATCTGGCGGTGGATATCGACCGGGTAGGCATCAAGGAATTCCGCCTGCCTCTTGTGGTGCGCGACCGTGACGCCGGGCTTCAGCATACAGTGGCCACGGTGGATCTGGGCGTGGACTTGCCCGCCGCCTTCAAGGGAACGCACATGAGCCGTTTTGTGGAAGCGCTGGAAGCATGGCGGGAACAGGCTCCGGAAAGCCCGGTGCCTGCGCTGGACTATCGCTCCATGCGCGGCCTGCTGGAAAGCGTACGCCTGCGCCTCGACGCCCGCCGGGCGTATGTGAAATTCCGCTTCCCCTACTTTCGGGCAAAAGCCGCTCCGGCCACAGGCAGCGCGGCCCCGGTAGCCTACGACTGCACCATGACCGGAGAGCTGACGGAAGGCGAACACCCGGTGTTTACGCTGGAAGCGGATGTGCCCGTGACCACGGTCTGCCCCTGCTCCAAGGCGATCAGCCGGGCCGGAGCGCACGGTCAGCGCGCACTGGTGAAGCTGACCCTGCGCATGACCAAATTTGAATGGCTGGAAGAATTCATTGATATCGCGGAAAGTTCCGGTTCCGCCCAGGTTTATTCCCTGCTCAAGCGGCAGGATGAAAAACTGGTGACAGAACAGGCCTACGACGATGCCTGCTTTGTGGAGGACGTGGTACGCCGCGTGGCGGAAAAAATGAACGCTCATCCTCATGTAAGCTGGTTTCGCGTCGAAGTGGAAAGCTTTGAATCCATCCACTGCCACAACGCCTTCGCCGTCATTGAACGGGATCGCAAACCGCACCGGGCCTGAACGCGCCCCACGGGAGCTCCCATGATCCGATTCCGCCTGCTCTTTCCCGTTTTAATGCTCTGTTCCTTCTGCCTTGCGGGCTGCGCCGCGAGCGATGACGGCGGCAGCCCGGACATCAGGGTTTCAGGGAGTATAGAGAACAGCTTCTCCTGGCGGAACTGACGACGCATCACTTCCAGGCCATATGATTGGGCGGGCCGAATCCCTCGCCCGGCGCATAGGATTTGACCAGCCCTTTGTTCAAATATTCCTGCGCCCTGGTCACGGCTACGCGCAACGGCATCTCAAAGCCCAGCCAGGTGGCGATGGCGGCGGAAAGCGTACAGCCCGTGCCATGTGTATTGGGTGTGCCGATATGCGGCTGGCGCAGCGGAACAGGATCACAATCCCTTTCAATCAACCAGTCCGTCACCATGATCGGGTTCTCGGCAAAATGGCCGCCCTTGATTAATACGGCCTTCGCGCCCAGGTTGATGATCCGCTTTCCCGCTTCGGCCACGTCCGCCTCGCCGGCAATGGGCATACCCGCCAGAAGCTCCGCTTCGTGCCGGTTGGGCGTCAGCAGATCCGCCAACGGCACGATGCGGGTTTTCAGGGTTTCGACCGCGTCTTCCCTGAGCAGACGATGCCCGCTGGTGCTCACGCATACCGGATCAACCACGAGCGGAAAGCGCCTCTTTTCGAGCAGAGGCACAAGGGCTTCCATAATATCGGAAGAAAAGAGCATACCGGTCTTGGCCGCATCCACGCAAAAGCCGTCCAGCACGGTCTGAAGCTGAAGCGCGACAAACGCCGGGGCCGGCGCATGGATGCCGGTCACGCCCAGGCCATTCTGGGCGGTGAGCGCGGTGATCACGCTCATGCCGTAGGCTCCGAGCATGGTCATGGTCTTGAGGTCGGCCTGGATGCCCGCGCCGCCTCCGGAATCGGAACCGGCGATGGTGAGAATATTGGGGGGACGCTGCATGATTGCCTCCTGAGTTTTACACCCTGATCCGCCCCTTCGGGGCGGCCTGAAAACATTTCACCGGCACCACGCCATTGTCAACGCCTTTTCAGGGATATAACCGGTTTTGCGCATGTGTCCGCACTGTCATGCCGCTCCTAAATTTCTTGCCGTCTCCTGAACTCCATGATAAAATTGCAGAAGTGCCCGGATAAGCGGGCGACTGGCCGCGCTGTAGAGGCGTCTTTCGTTCACCTTTGCCTGTCATGGAGAAGACCGGTATGCCCAAACTGCGTACCCTCGCGTCGGTTCTGCCGGCGCTGTTGCTGACCCCTTCCCTCTGCTTTGCGGCGCATCCGGCGCTGCCGCAGGATTTGTCCATCGTCTGGGTCATTCCCTTTGCGTGCATGTTGCTGTCCATCGCGCTCTGCCCGCTGACCGTCCCCCACTTCTGGGAGCACCATTTCGGCAAAGTGGCCGTATTCTGGGGGCTGGCCTTTCTGGTGCCCTGCCTGCTCGTGTTCGGTTTTGACACGGCCTTTTTCCTCGCGGCGGAAACCCTGCTGCTGGAATACATGCCCTTCATCCTGCTGCTGCTCGCCCTGTTTACCGTGGCCGGCGGCATCCGCCTGAAAGGCTCGCTGGCGGGCACCCCGATTGTGAATACGGGCATCCTGCTGGTAGGCACGCTCATTGCCAGCTGGATGGGCACCACGGGAGCGGCCATGCTGCTTATCCGCCCCCTGCTCAGGGCCAACAAGCACCGCCGCTTCCGTGTGCATCAGGTCGTCTTCTTCATCTTCCTCGTTGCCAACATCGGCGGCTCCCTCAGTCCGCTTGGCGACCCGCCCCTTTTCCTCGGCTTCCTCAAGGGCGTGAGCTTCTTCTGGACCACCGTGCACCTGCTGGTGAAGACCATTCTCGTTTCCGGCATCCTGCTGGCCGCATTCTTCATTCTTGACACCGTGCTGTATAACAGGGAAGGCCGCCCCGTTCCTCCGCATGATCCCTCCGCCCCGGAAGAAAAACTCGGCTTTGAAGGCGGCATCAACTTTGTGCTGCTGGCCGCCGTCATCGCCAACACGCTGATTTCCGGCCAGTGGAAAGGCGCGGAAATCCATGTGCTCGGCGTGCCCATGGAAATGCAGAACATCCTGCGCGACGTCATGTATGTCGTCATCGCCGCGGCCTCCTGGGTTCTCACCAGCAAGGAATGCCGCAAGCGCAACGACTTCACCTGGGGCCCGATTGAGGAAGTGGCCAAGCTGTTCGTGGGCATCTTCCTCAGCATGATCCCCGCCATTGCCATCCTCAAGGCGGGCACCAACGGCGCTCTGGCCGGCGTGGTGAACATGGTCACAGACCCCGCTACCGGCGAACCGATCAACGCCATGTACTTCTGGCTGACCGGCGCGCTCTCCTCCTTCCTGGACAACGCTCCCACCTATCTGGTGTTCTTCAATACCGCGGGCGGCGACGCTCAGGCCCTCATGGCCCACGGCGAAACCCTGGCGGCCATCTCCGCCGGCGCGGTATTCATGGGCGCAAATACCTATATCGGCAACGCCCCCAACTTCATGGTGCGCTCCATTGCCGTGGAGCAGGGCGTGAAGATGCCCAGCTTCTTCGGCTACATGGCCTGGTCCGTGGGCATTCTGGTGCCCGTGTTCCTGGTGATTACTTTCCTGTTCTTCATGTAACGTGTTTTGTCATTGAAAGCTTCAGCGGGCCGGAACTCCATGTTCCGCCCTGCGGCATGCTCCCTTTCCCCGCCGCCTCTTCGCGGCGGGGATTTTTTATTCCGTGCGTCCTCCTCATGCCTTCCCAATCCCCCGGATACATCCTCCGATCTTGCAGGCCGGGGAGGAGCCGGGTATGAAAGGAGGCATCCACCATTTCAGCGCAGCCTGAAAAGATACGTCCGCCACAAGTGAGAGCAACACCATGGATCACGTCATCGTCAAAGCCCCATCCTCCAAATCCGTCTCCCATCGCCGCCTCATCGGCGCGGCCCTGGCCAAAGGGGAATCCCGTCTGTCCGGCGTGCTGGAAAGCCGCGACATTGACCAGACCCGCACCATCCTTGAAGATACCGGCGCACGCTTTGAACGGATCGGCCCCGGCGAATGGAAGGTCGTCGGCATGGGCGGCGGGCCACGCGGCGGCGACGCGGTTCCTGTTTCCTGCTATGTGCATGAATCCGGCACTACCTGCCGCCTGTTAACGGCAGTGCTGGCGTCGGGCATGGGCCGGTTCCATGTGCACGGCGCGCCGCGCATGCACAGCCGCCCCATCGGAGAACTGACCGCCGCGCTGGAAAAGCTGGGCGTTGTCGCGCGCTTTGAGAATGAAGCGGGGTATCCGCCCTTTATCCTGAAAACAAAAGGGCTGGAAGGCGGAGCTGTGGAAATTGGTCTGGGTGAATCCAGCCAGTATCTTTCCGGGCTGCTGCTGGCCGCGCCGCAGGCAAAAGCCCCCATGACCATTGAAGTTTGCGGAACCCATGTCGTCTCATGGCCCTATATCGGCCTGACCCTGCAAAACATGCATGACTTCGGCGTGCGTTTTGACGTGAGCATACGCGACCGCCTCGACGCTGAATGGAAGCCGGCAGACTGGCGGGAAATCCGGGCTGTGCGGCCGGGGCTGATCCGCTTCCGCGTGCGGCCATCCGTCTACAAGGCCGGGAACTACACTGTGGAAGGGGACTGGTCCGGCGCTTCCTACCTGCTTGCGGCGGGAGCGCTGGGCAAGCGCCCCGTGCGCGTGGAAGGGCTGCGCTCCGATACCATGCAGGGCGACCGCGCCATGCGCGGTATCCTTGAACGCATGGGAGCCAAACTGGAGGAAGGCGACAATTTCCTCACCGTGTATCCTTCACGGCTCCGGGGCGTGGATGTGGACATGAGCGACTGCCCGGATCTTGTGCCCACAACAGCCGTGCTGGCGGCCTTTGCCGAGGGGCAAAGCAGCATCCGGGGCGTGGCGCATCTGCGCATCAAGGAATGCGACCGCATTGCGGCCCCTGCCGGAGAACTGGGCAAGGCGGGCGTACTTGTGGAGGAACGCGAAGATGGCCTTGTGGTGCACGGGAACCCGGAACGCGATCTGCAGGGGCGCGATCTTGCTTTGCTGGCGCATGGCGATCACCGCATGGCCATGAGCCTCAGTCTGCTGGAATGCAAAGGCGCAAGCGTGCGTCTGGACAACCCCGCTGTCGTGAACAAGTCGTTCCCGACATTTTGGGATGTGTGGAAGGAGATTCGGGGATGACCGCGCGCGTCGGCATTATCGGGGACAGGGGACGCATGGGAGCCATGCTCAAACGCCGCCTGGAAGACGCGGGACACGAGGCGCGAGGCGCAGACCTGCCGCTGGATGAGGAGAGCCTTGCGTATGCCTGCGCTGAAGCCAAGGCGGTATTCCTGTGCGTGCCCGCCGCCGTTCTGGAGGAAACCGCGCACAAAGTTGCGCCCCATCTGCCCGAAGACTGCGCACTGGCGGATATCACCTCGGTGAAGATATTGCCCGTACGGACTATGGAACGGGTCTGGAGCGGCCCGGTTGTCGGTACGCATCCCCTGTTCGGGCCAAAAACCGTGGCTGAACGCTACGCCGTAACCGTCACGCCGGGGCGCGGCTGGAAAGAGGGCGACCCGCTTCCGGAACGGGATGCCAAGGCCGTGCACCTTGTGGAAAAGCTGTTCGAGTCCATGGGCTGGACCCCTTTCCGCTGCTCGCCGGAAACCCATGACCGCGCCATGGCGTCCATCCAGGGGCTGAACTACATCACCTCGCTGGCCTACTTCGCCATGCTCTCCCGCAGGCCGGAGCTGCTGCCCTTTCTCACACCGTCTTTCGAGCGGCGCAAAGAAGCCGCGCGCACCATGCTCACCTGTGATTCCGCCATGTTCGCGGGAATCTTCGCCGCCAACCCCATGAGTCAGGAAGCCGTGCGCGAATTCCGCGCCTACCTCAACGTCGCGGCGGGCGGCGATATTGAAGTGCTGGCCGAACTGGCAAAAAACTGGTTCCCCGATTAGAGCGTTTTGCGTTTGAACATATCTAGCAGCCAGATGCTATGTTCTGGCTGGCAGATACTTTCAATCGCAAAACGCTTTAAATCTGGGGGCATGCCTCCTGTAAATGCTCCAGCCCCGCGTATAATCTTTGCATATGGCGTTCCGGCCGGGCCTGAATTCTCACCCACCCTTCCGGCATGCCCGGCACGTTGTCGCACACCCGTATCATGACGCCTTCCCGGCGCAACAAATATTCCTGCATCTTCGCCGCTCCGCCGTCTTTCACCGCCGCGGCGACGAAACTCGGGCCGCGCAATACCCGGCGGAACAATCCGCTCCGCTCCAGACGCGCCGCCACATCTTCCACATCCCGTGCCAGTTCCGGAAGCATGGCCCGATATTCCGCCTCATGCCGCAGCAAGACAAGCCCTGCCGCTTCCGCCGCCGCGCTCACGGACCACGAGGGCCTGCACGCGTCCATGCGGGCAATGAACTCTTCCCCGGCCACGGCAAAGCCAAGGCGCACCCCCGGACAACAAAACAGCTTGGTCAGGCTGTCCAGCAGCACCAGTTCGCCGCCGTTCCGCGCCGCTTCCGCGGCCAATTCGGGGTAATGGTGAACAAGCGCCGCCTCTTCCGGCAAAAAGCCCCGGTAACTGCTGTCAAGCAAAAGTACACGCCGCCCCGCAGCTTTCAGCAAAGGGGAAAAATCGCGGATTGCCCCTGTACCGGGATTATTCGGGCTGCACGCGATCACCGCATCCGCGCCGCTGCGGGCCACACGTTCCAGGGCGGCGGCGTCCGGCAGGAAAAAATTTTCCTCCGGGCAGGAAACGCTCTCCCACGCAATGCCGAGAGCCGAGCAGGCCCGCGCGTACTGGACGAACAACGGCCCGAGAAAGAGAACGCGCCGCACGCCGGGCAAGGCCGGAAGCGCCGCCCAAATCAATTCGGAAGCGCCGTTGCCCGCAATAACCATGTCCGGATTCACGCCTTCGCGCGCAGCCAGCATCACGCGCAGGCGTTCATTCCGGGGGTCGGGATAACGCAGCAGCGCGGAACCGGAAAACCACGGCGTTTCTCCTACCAGACGTTCGGTCAGCGGCGCGGCGGCGAAAAAACAGTTGGTGCTGAAATCGTCAATACTCGCTTCAGCCCTGCCGCTCAGCCGGGCCGCCGCCGCGACACTTCCGCCGTGTCCGGAATTTCCTTCCAGCGCCTGATTTTCCGCCATATCATCTCCCCCCGCCAAACCTTTCCGGCAAAAAATATTCGGCAACGGCTTGAGCTTGCGCCGAATTTCCGGCAAACTCGCATCTTCCCGTATGTGATGTCAAATCGCACCTCGCATGTTTTTGCGCGGAACCGCTTCACGCAAGGCCAGGCTCCGGCTTCAGGTGTGAACGCTGCGGGTTTTGCAGCGCTTACGTTAGCAGGCAGGCGCTATGTATAATTTTAACGCTCACTGCCCTGACATGTTTCGGGCATCCCCCAACCTCAACCGGGGCGACGCGTCGCCGCATCCATGCTCGCACTCATCATCACCGTGCTCGTATCCACAGGTATTTCCGCTCTCTGCTCCACCACCGAGGCCATGCTCTATTCCGTGCAGTGGACCCATATTGAGCAACTGCGCGAGCGCGGCTCCAAAGCCGGAGCCCTGCTGTTCCAGATGCGCTCCAATATTGATCAGCCGATCACCGCAGTGCTCACTCTGAACACCGTGGCCAATACCGCCGGGGCATCCATTGCCGGAGCGCTTGCGGCCAGCGCTCTGGGCGAAGCCAACATGCCCGCCTTTGCCGCCGTATTTACCGTACTCATCCTGATTTTTGGGGAAATCCTGCCCAAGACTCTGGGCGTGGCCTACTCCGCGCCCCTATCCGTGGTGCTGGTGTATTTTCTGCGCGCGTTGATCGTGGTGCTCAAGCCCGTCACCTGGGCCGGAAGCATGATCACCCGCCTGATCACGCCCAACTCCAGGGGCCCGGAAGCCACGGAAGACGATATCCGCGTGCTGGCCAGGATATCCCGGCAATCAGGAGTGATCCAGCCCTATGAGGAAACCGCCATCCGCAACATCCTCGCGCTGGATCAGAAACGCGTGCACGACGTCATGACCCCGCGCACAGTGGTCTTTTCCCTGCCCGCCGCAACCACGGTGGAAGAGGCTTACAACAATACCAATTTCTGGCACTTCAGCCGCGTTCCGGTGTATGAGGAAAACAACGAGGACATCGTGGGCATGGTGCTCCGCCGCGAAGTGGCCCGGCACAAGGACAAGGACAGCGGCAATCCCCCGCTTGCTGAAATCATGCAGCCCATCCACTTTGTGCAGGAATCCCAGACTCTGGACAAGGTTCTCTCGGATTTTCTGGAACTGCGCCAGCATCTGTTCGCTGTGCTGGACGAATACGGCGGTCTCGCGGGCGTGATCTCTCTGGAGGATATTTTAGAGGAAATACTGGGAAGAGAGATCGTGGACGAGTCCGACATGGTGGCGGACATGCGCGAGGCCGCCCGGATGCGCCGCGCCGCACTGAGCCGGGCACGAGAGCAGGCCGGCAACTAGCGCCATACATGCCTTTGCCGCAACGGATGTTGCCGCTCGTGCCGTAGTAAAAATACACGTCTCGCGCAACGCCATCAACACAGTTCCGCAACAGCGTCAAAACATATAGTTATATCGCTTCTCGAAAGCGTGGATTCGGGGAGCGAACCCGGCTACGCCCCACGCAGGGCTTGCGCCTGACGAGAGCACGTCAATACTGTGGGCCCACCTAATCAGGAATAATTCCTGCTTGCAAAGCAGACTGAACCCGGTTAGCATAGATTGTTTCCTGTAATCAGATCCCACGGCGACAGCCGCCCGACACGGCGTACAGGCCGGAATTCCTCCGCCGCCTCTGTTGCCCGCGCCCGTAAGGAGTCCCCATGGCGAAGAAAAAATCCCTTCCGATTTATGCTCTGGCCTTCTGCCTTTTCCTCGGGGGCGTAGGTTATATGGTATGGGCCGGATTGTCGGAAAACACCGTCTATTTTCTGAATGTCTCCGAAGCGCTGGACATTCCCCACCAGGAATTGAAAGCCGCGCGGCTGTTCGGCACTGTGGCAGATTCCGACATAACCCGTCCTGCGAACGGCCTGGGAGTACGCTTCCGGCTTCGGGACGCGGAAAGCCCTTCCACCATGCTCTGGGTGGACTATGCGGGTGTGGTGCCTGACACCTTCAAGCCCGGCGCGGAAGTTATCGTGGAAGGCGGCATGAAAGGCGGCGACTTTCTCGCCAAAAGCCTGATGACCAAATGCCCTTCCAAGTACCAGAAGGAAAACCGCGAAGCTCCGGCCAAGGTCTAGGCCGGACAGTTCAACTGACTCTATCCCTGCCGAACGCGCCCGCCCCCTCCTCCCGCTTCAGGAGAGACGGAGCGCGTTTTCCGCGCCCGCGCGGCGCATATACCTTCACAGCAGAGCTTTTCGGAGACCGCATGTACCTTGCCGCCTATATTCTGCTTCTTCTTTCTCTGCTCTGCGCCCTGGGCGGCGCGGGCATGGGGGCCGCCCAGCTCTGGCAGGGCCGCCATACCGACCTCGCCTGGCCGGAAAAGGCCAACCTCGTCATTGCCGCCGGACTGAGCGCGGCCTCGGCCATTCTGCTTCATGCTCTGGTTGTGAGCGACTTCAGGCTTGAATATGTGGCCAGCTATACGGATTTGCTGCTGCCCATGTTCTACAAAGTTACCGCCTTCTGGGCCGGACAGCCCGGATCCATGCTGTTCTGGGCGCTCATGGTTTCGCTGTGCGGCGTCTTCTTCCAGTTTACCCGCCCCTATAAAAATCTCAGTGTGGAAACCCGCCTGTGGTACTGGGTGTTCTATCTTTCCATCATGGCCTTCTTCGCGCTGCTGATCACCGCCTGGAGCAACCCCTTCCTCCAGCTCTCTCCCGCTCCGGCGGACGGGCGCGGCATGAACCCGCTGCTCCAGAACCCCGGCATGATTCTTCATCCGCCGCTGCTCTTTCTCGGATACGGAGGGTTCGTCATTCCCGGCTGTCTGGCTCTGGCTCAGGCCATGCACAGCGACCGGAACGAACAGCCCTGGCTTGATGTGGCCCGGCCCTTCACGCTCACGGCCTGGCTCTTTCTCACTGTGGGCATCCTCATCGGCGGCTGGTGGGCCTATATGGAGCTGGGCTGGGGCGGATACTGGGCCTGGGACCCGGTGGAAAACGCCTCGCTCATTCCGTGGCTGATCGGCAATGCGGCCATTCATACCGGGTTGCTCCAGACACGGCGGGACAAGTTGCACCGGGTCAACACATTCCTCATGGCTCTGACCACGGTGTCCGCCTTTTTCGCCACCTATCTGGTGCGCGGCAACGTGGTGAACTCCGTGCACGCCTTTGGCGAAGGTGGCGTCGGCCCGGCGCTGCTGATCTTTGTGCTCTCTTCTCTTGTCATTTCTTTTTTCTCCTCCCGGCAGGCCGGGCGCGGCAATGCGGCCGAACTGGGCGGGCTGGAAACGCGCGAAGGCTTTCTGGTGCTCACGGCCTGGATGCTCATTGCCATAGCCTGCGTCATCCTTGTCGCCACGCTCTGGCCTGTGATCACCACGGCTTTCGGCAAAACTTCCAGCGGCCTTTCGCAGGAATTCTACAATCGCGTCTGCCTGCCCCTGTTCACCGTGGTTATGGCCCTGCTCGCCGTCTGCCCCTGGCTGGGCTGGAAAGGCGGCGTGCGCGACTGGCCCCGCCTGGGCGCGGTGGCGGCATCTTTTGCGGCTTCCGTGGCTGCGCTGTGGATATCCGGCATGACGCCCTGCCGCTCATGGCGGCAGGGCTGAGCATCGCGGCCCTGCTCAGCATGGTTCTGGTAATGGCTGAACGTTCCACTCGCTCCAGTCGGCCCACCCTGGCCGCGGCTCTGGTTCATTTCGGCCTGGGCCTTGTCGCCCTGGGCATCGCCTTTTCCGGGCCGTACTCCACACAAGTGGAAACTTCGCTCGGCAAGGGGGAAAGCGTACAGGTCGGCCCGTACACCGCCACGTTGAATGAACTGTACGAAGGCCGCAGCAGCAACGGCGCGTATGAATTTCTGGAAGCCGAAATCCGGCTGAGCAGACACGGCAAGGATATCGCCGTGGTCAGCCCCCAGCGCAGGGTCTATGCCAAGTTCAGCCAGTCCGCCTTTGCCGAAGCTGAAACCCGCCCCTCTCTCGGCACGGAATTCTACGCCACGCTACTCGGTCTGGAACAGGGCAGCAAGGCCGTGCTCCACCTCAGTGCCCATCCTCTGGTCAACTGGTTATGGATAGGCGGCGCCATCATGGTGCTTGCTCCTTTCCTCGGTCTGCGCCGCCGGCGTCCTGCGGAACACGACCGCGCAACGTCCGGCGATGCCTGATTGCGAGCCGTCCATGCCTGCCGCAGCTTTTCCTGAATCAGATCCCCTGTTGCGCCTTTGCGGCGTGAGCAAGGCCTTCGGGCCGCGCGTGCTGTTCCGGAACATCAGCGCGGAATTCCGGGCGGGAAGCATCACTCTGCTGGCCGGAGCCAACGGTGCGGGCAAATCCACGCTGATGCGCATCATGGCAGGCCTGGGGCAACCCGATTCCGGCAAAGTGGAACGCCTGACGGATGAGGCGGAAAGCGCCTTTCTCGCCCACGCAACATTCATCTATTCCGGCCTCAGCGCGCGGGAAAATCTGCTGTTCTGGGGCCAGGGCCTGGGACTTTCCGCTGCGGAACGGAATGCGGCGGCGGACGCGGCGCTGGAGCGGGTCGGGCTGGCCCGACATGCCCATGACCGGGCGGGCATTTTCTCGCGGGGCATGGCTCAACGTCTCAATCTCGCCCGTGTACTGCTCGCCAAGCCACGCCTGTTGCTGCTGGACGAGCCGGGCACCGGGCTGGACGTCGCCTCGCGCGCGCTGCTGCGCGATATCGTGCGGGAAGCGCGCGCACGCGGAACGGCAGTGGTCTGGATCAGCCATGATCTCGATACTGACGGCGATCTGGCGGATCGCGTCCTGACCTTGCGGAAAAAGACCCTGGAAGAACGCGTTTCCTCCGCTGTTTCCGCAACTTGCACAAGTTCCGCAACCTTGGAGCGGAATTCCGCGCCCGCCTTTGCCGCAAAGGAAGGAGGATCGCCGTGCTGAAGCTCGCTCTTGCGCTATGCGCCAAGGATCTGCGCCTTATCCTGGGCCGCAGTGCGGGCCTTGCCCAGGCGCTGCTGCTCGGGCTGCTGCTGGTCTTTTTGTTCAGCCTTTCGCTGGAAGCCGGGGATCGCCTCAGCCCCCAGGCCGCCGCGACCATGTTCTGGCTGGCTTCGGCCTTTTGCCAGGTGCTGGTATTCAATATGCTGTACGCCTTGGAAGAAGAAAACGGATCGCGCCTCGGCCTGCTGACCCTGCCTGCGCCGCCTCAAGGCATCTGGCTGGGCAAGGCGCTGGCCGGGCTGCTGCTCCTGCTTGCCGCGCAGGCCGTCTTTCTGCCTGCGACCTTTGTTTTTCTCGGACAGCGCATGGGAGAAAGCCTTGTGCCCGCGCTGTCCGGCCTGCTGCTCACCGATGCGGGCATGGCCGCTTCCGGTTCTCTGCTCGGAGCGCTTTCCGTGGGCAAGGCGGGGCGTGAGTCCCTGCTGTCCATCGTGCTCTTTCCTCTGATAATTCCCCTGCTGCTGGCGGGCATTCAGCTCGGCTCGGCGGGTTTCAACCCCGATCCTCCGCCCGACGGCTCCCAGGGATGGATCGGACTGGCCGCCGCCTTTGACGCGGTGTTTCTGGCCGCTGGGCTGGCGCTTTTTCCCTTTGTCTACAGCGGAGAAGACTGATGCGCGCATTCGCTTTACTCGGCCTCGCCGGGGGCCTGCTCATGGCCTTCTGCCAATGGCTGGTCTATGTGTACGCCCCAGTGGAACAATCCATGGGCATGGTACAAAAAATCTTCTATTTCCATCTGCCCGTGGCGTGGTGGTGTTTTGTCAGTTTTTTTCTGTCCTGCGCCGCAGGCGTGCTGTGGCTGAAAACGCGCCGCCCAAAATGGGATGCTCTTTCCGCCACAGCGGTGGAAGTGGGCATGGTTTGCGCTACGCTCGCGCTGATTACCGGATCCATATGGGCGCGCCACTCATGGGGCGCGTGGTGGACCTGGGATCCGCGCCTGACCACAACGCTGGTGCTGTGGTTCATCTATGCAGGGTATCTCGCCCTGCGCTCCATGCCCCTGCCTTCGGGCAAACGCGCTTCCATGTGCGCGGTGGTGGCCATTGTCGGCTTCCTTGACGTACCGCTGGTCTTTCTTTCCGCCCGCTTGTGGCGCTCTATCCATCCGGCGGTCTTTGCCGCAAAAGGCGGCGGGCTGGAGCCGCAAATGGCCGTGGCGGTCATTGCCTCCGTACTCTGCTTCGGCCTGATCTGGGCTGCGCTGATTATCCTGCGCTGCCGCCAGACTCTGCTGGAAGCGAAGCTGAACGAAGCAGCCGCCGAAACAGCTCCGGACGAAAGTGAAGCAGGTGAAAACTGAGCCCAAACGTGAAACTGTGCCGTCGACACCGTGGATGGAACCATAACATCAGCAACGACCTCAGGAGAATTTCATGAACGCGATACATTGGCTCATGGCGGCGAACGCCGCCCTCTGGATCGGATTCGGCGCCTATCTCTCCTTCCTGATCGGCAAACAGCGCGCTCTGGAAACCCGTGTTGCCCAGCACGCAACCAATGCCGCTCCGGAGGACGACGATGAATAAGCCCGGCCTGTCGGCCCGCATCACGATCATCATGCTCTCACTCGGCCTTGTTGCCATGTTGGCAGCTTCCCTGAAATACCGCCTCGAAGATCATCCGCTGATTACCAATATCGCGCCGCACACGGCCCGCCAGGCCGCTCCTGTGGAAAACAGCGCTCCGGAGCAGGCTCTGGACGCCATGGCGGAAGTCATGCAAAACGACCCGGAACAAGCATCCATGATTGCGCTGATGCTGAGGATGCAGATGAATCCAAACGATCCGGACACGCTGCTCGATCTTTCCGATATGTTCATCCGCGGGAACGATCTGGAACGCGCGGAAAATTTTATCAACCGCGCAGCAGTGGCCGCGCCGTCCGACGCCCGCCCGCCCTTCTATCTCGGCGTGCTCAGGGAACGGCAGGGCAAGTACGCGGAAGCGGCGGACTCGCTGGAACGTTCCCTGTCCATGCGGGATAACCCGGCGGCACGCTTCAGCCTGGCGGTTCTGCGCATTTATCATCTGAACGACAAGGCCGCGGGTAAAGCACAGCTGGAAACCGCCCTCCAGGCGCCCGGCCTGACCGACCATCTGAAAAAGCTCATCGAAGAGGAGCTGTCCAAGCTGTGAACACAAGCGGCATTTCAGCCCGGCCGGACACCATCGCAGCAGTGGCCACTGCTCCCGGCGCGGGCGGCGTGGGCGTCATCCGCATTTCCGGCCCGCTGGCAAAACATTTGCTCGAACGGATTTTTCGCCCCTCCTCGCCCCGCTTTGCGGGCTTTGTCCCGCGCAAGATGCACCACGGGCACATTGTAGATGACCGGGGCGGAACACTGGACGACGTGCTGACGGTTTTTTTTCCGGGTCCGCATTCCTTCACCGGGGAAGATGTGGCGGAAATCCACGGACACGGCGGCCCTGCGCTGCTTCATACCGTGCTGGACGCGGTACTGGATGCGGATATTTCTGCCACATCCGGCGCGGAAGGCGGGCGCGTCCGCATGGCGGAACGTGGAGAATTCACCAGGCGGGCCTTCCTGAACGGGCGTATGGATATCTCCCAGGCCGAAGCCGTGGCGGAGCTTATCGCCTCGCCCGGCGCGGAAAGCGCGCGTCTGGCATCCGCCAAGCTGGAGGGCCTGCTCGGCAAGCGCGTAAGCGAACTGCGCGACCGGCTTGAATACTTGCGGCAGCGTGTCTGCCTTGCCGTGGACTTTCCCGAAGAAGAAAGCGAATGCCTGCCTCCTGCCGAATTTGCCGCAGTTGCCGGTGAAGTGGCAGACGCCCTGCGCGGTCTGCTCGCCGCATACGAACGTGCCCGCATCTGGCGGGAAGGAGCGCTTGTCGCCCTTGTGGGGCAAGTCAACGCGGGCAAATCCAGCCTCATGAACGCCCTGCTGGGCCGCCCCCGGGCCATTGTCACAGAGTGCCCCGGCACCACTCGCGATTATCTTGAGGAAGAATGCCGTATCCTCGGGCTTCCTGTCCGGCTGGTGGATACCGCCGGGCTGCGTGAAGGCAGTGAAGACCCCATTGAACGCGAAGGCATGCGCCGGGGACGGGAAAAAATGCAGGAAGCCGGACTGGTGATTCTGGTGCTGGACGGGGAACGCCTTGCCGCTCTGTCTGAACGGGAGTGTGACCTTGCACTGCGCGCGGAGCTTGAAGCTCTGGACGGAGTGGACTGTTCCCGCCGCGTCGCGGTATGGAACAAGGCCGACCTCGCGCCGCTCTCCCCGGAATTACGCAACAGGGCGGAACAAACCCTCGGTATGATCTGCCTGCCGCTTTCCGCCCGTACCGGGCACGGGCTGGAAGAATTATGTTCTCTGCTCGCTGGCAAGGTGCGCGGTGGGAACGCGTCCGGCCCTGATGAAGGCGAAATCGCGCCCAACCGGCGGCAGGCCCGTGTTTTGGAACAGGCCCTGTCCGAACTGACGGAACTGAAGCGGGAAATTGCCGCCCATATTCCCCCGGATTTGTGCGGCCTGCGCCTCGACACGGCCTGCGTGCACCTTGGGGAGGTCATTGGGCTGAACAGCACGGAAGAAACGCTGAACGCCATTTTCGCCGATTTTTGCATCGGGAAATAGGCGTTATTGCGGGCGTCCGTATCAGATTTCTGAGGAAAAAATCTCGCTTGATGGCGGCATGTATGAAGTTGGGCTTGCAGGGCTGTGCGCAAGGCTATACTACGCTCCCGGCATACACATCCGGACGGCAGCCGCGCGCGGCTTCCTTGTCGCCGACAGGCTTGTTCCCGAAACAGTTCAACGGCTTTCTCCCCCTGTCTCAGCCCAGCGTCCGCCGCATTTCGTCCAACGCGCCTTCCCGGAACATGTCCAGGGCACGGGAATGTTTACGAACGGAATAGACTCGGTTCACATCCGCGCAGGGCAAAGCCTCCCAGGCCCGGCCGATGCGCGCGGCCATATTTCCCTTGTCCGCCCAGGGGGCTTCGGCATAATTCACATAAATATTTACCCAACGCGCCACATGCGGCAGTGCAGCGGGCGGATTACGCCAATCCACCGGGTCCAGCGTCACCAGAAGGGCCACGGGAACGCGCTCGTGAGCCACGGCGTCCAGCACCAGCGAGCTTGCGCCCCAGCTGTGTCCTGCAAGAATCATCTTCTTGCCCTGCCTGGCATACAGCTTGATGATGTCGCGCGCACAGCGCGCCTCGTCGTGTTCCCTGTAGAACACATCGCACCGCGAGGCCAGGTCGTGCGGCAAATTCTCCGCAATCCCCCTCGCGTACCCCTTCAGGCCGTCCATAAAGCCGCCCATCACCAGAAACAGCGGGTTCAATCCGGACGGAGGAACGTTCCTCAGCCTGCGCAGAAAAACCGCTTCCCCCCGTTCACTGGACGGGGGCGCCATTCCGCAGGCGGCGAGCAGGCGGCGCGGATTCCGGCTGGGTACCGCATAGTTTACAAAAATGGGCATCAGCCTTTCCTTTCAACGCATGTTAAGGACATGCCAGCGCCGGAAATATGACCGGACTCCTGTCCGCACCTGTTTCCGCCGCCCGCTTCGTTCGACTCTTCACCAGTCTCGCACAACGGGATACAGGGTTCCGGCGTATCAGGCAGATCCGGCTCTGCAGGGCTTTCTCCGCGCGTCCCTCCCCGATACAGGTCTGTACAGTTATCTGTCCCGCATTCTTCCATAAAAATCTGCCACACAGTGACAAAGAACACCGCCAGAGTGGGTCCGGTGACAAATCCGTCCATACCGAACATCATAAAGCCGCCCAGCGTGGACAGCAACACCATAAAGTCCGGAAGCTTGGTGTCGCGCCCCACCAGGACGGGCCGCAGCAAATTGTCCGCCAGTCCGATGACGCACGCGCCATAGGCGATCAGAATGGCCCCCTGCCAGTACTGCCCCGTAACCAGCAGATACAGTGCCGTCGGCCCCCATACCAGCGCCGCGCCTACTACGGGAATCAGGGAAAGCAGCGTCATCACCACCCCCCACAGCACGGCGGCGCGGATATCCAGAATCCAGAAAATCAGGCCGCCCAGCGCGCCCTGCGCCATGGCCACAAGCAGACTCCCCTTCACCGTGGCCCGCATCACACCGGCGAATTTGCGGAACAACCGTTCCTCCCGGTGATCGCCAAAAGGGAGCGCCCGGATCAGCACATTTTTAAGATGTTCCCCGTCGCGCACGAGAAAGAAGGCAATATACAGCACCAGAGCGAGATTGGTAAGAAAATGGGCCGCTCCGCCGCCGAAGGCCACAGTGCTTTTCGCGATCAATCCCCCCAGGGAAAGCGCCAGCCTGGAAACTTCTGCCTTGATCCGAGCCGCGTCGTAACCGTAGCGGGCCAGCCATTCCTGCGCGGCGG